>JANPDF010000316.1:0-1998 GCA_031431355.1 Gammaproteobacteria bacterium | reverse complement strand
GTCACGCAGGTACTTGGAGTGACAGGCAATCGTGGCCTGGAACTCCGGACGCAGGGTGTCCTGGTCAAAGTCGAAATAGATGACCCGCTGGCGCAGGCAGGAATCGGTATCCAGGTCGGATGGCGAGTAGCGGCCGGGAGTGCTGTCCGGCAGTGCGTCAGTGACGGCGCCGGAGGTATCGGCAGGCACGCCGTCGGACGGCGGAACTTCCTTGACCTTCTTGGTGCAGCCAGCGATGGCGATCACGACGGTGGCGGCGATCGCGAGTCGGGAAATGTTGTTCATGAATGTTCCTTTTCGATGAATGGGTGCGAGTAGTCGGGAGCATTCTGCCGGGCGGCACTTCAGCGCTGCCTGAACGGCGACCAGGCAGGTTCGCGAACATCGCTGTCGGCGGTGACCAGGCGCAGGCGGACGCGGCCGTCGGCCGACACGGCATAGAGTACGCCACGGCGGCCTTCCTTGGTCGCGTAGAGCAGCATGCTGGCATTCGGCGCAAAGCTCGGCGACTCGTCCAGCGTGCCCGGCGAGAGGGTCTGCCAGCGACCGGTGCCACCGAAGCTGCGGTCGAGCACTGACACCCGGTAGACGTTGCCGGCGCCCTGGGCCATGCCGATCTTCTTGCCGTCGAAGGAGACTGTGGCGCGGGCGTTGGACTCGCCCTGGAAGCTGACCCGGGTCGGCTCGCCGCCCGTAGCAGCGACCGAATAGACCTGGGGCTTGCCCGCGCGGTCGGAGGTGAAAAGCAGGGTTCGCCCGTCCGGCATCCAGACCGCCTCGGTGTCGATCCCGTAGTGGCGGGTGACCTGGGTCAGCGCCTTGCTGCCGAGATCCATCACGTAGATTTCCGGATTTCCCGATTTTGACAGGGTCAGCGCCAGGCGCCGGCCGTCGGGCGAGAACGCCGGCGCACCGTTGATGCCCTTGAAGCTGGCCAGGACCTCACGCGCGCCAGTGCCGATTTCCTGCACGTAGATGGTGGAATTGCCGCGCTCGAAACTGACATAAGCCAGGCGCTTGCCGTCCGGGCTCCAGGCCGGCGACAGCAGCGGCTCGCGCGAACGAACGACCGTCTGCGGGTTGAAGCCATCGGAGTCGGCGATCATCAATGCGTACTGGGTACCCTGGCCCAGGCCGCTCGCGGTGACGTAGGCGATGCGCGTCCAGAAAGCGCCGCGCACGCCGAGGATTTTTTCGTAGATCTGGTCGGCGATCTGGTGCGCGGCATCGCGCATCCCCTTCGCTCGGCCACCGACCGCGAGCCCGAGCTGGCGCTCCTGCTTGGCGACGTCGTACAACTCATATTCGACCCGGTAACCACCGTCACCGGCATCGAGCACGCGGCCGACAACGACGAAATCCTGCTTGAGCAGGCGCCAGGTCGGAAAGCGGATGTCACCGCCCCGGGTCGGTCGCTCGACCATGCCGGTTGCCGCCAGGGAACGGAACTGGCCAGAGCGATTGAGGTCGTTGCGGATCACTTCCGCGACGTCGGTGTCCGGAGCCGCGGACGTGCCCTGGTAGGGCATCGGGACCACGGCAATCGGCAGCGAGGCTTCGTTGCCGGAAACCAGTCCGATGTCGAGCCCCTGCGCGTGCAGCGTGGTGAACGGCAGCACGAGCAGCAACAGGGTCAGCAGGCGTTTCATCGTTCGCAATCCTCTCTTGGGTAACAGAATGTCAACTCCACCTTGCGCAGGAAAACGCTTTCGAATCCGGAGTATGGCATGGGGGTTTTTCGCAGGGCACGGTCGACGAAATCCTGACCCTGCGAATCGTACGGACAGCCGATGAACTCCACATTGATGACTTCACCACCGGGAATCTGGGTGAAGCGAACCTTGCAGTAAGTGAGTTCCGGCGCACCCAGATGGTTCCAGTTCTGGTCCGCCGTCTGCAGCATCGCGGCCTTGTAGCGGGCCAGCAATCCCTCGTCGACACCTCGGTTGCCCGGCGGCGGCGAGGCGTCGGCTGGCGCGCGCGCATCAAGCCGTTGTG
>JANPDF010000315.1:0-15018 GCA_031431355.1 Gammaproteobacteria bacterium | reverse complement strand
GCCCGTGCCAAGTACAGACCACTCCTCGATCGCCACCGCGCTGGCCGTGCGCACCGGCAACGCGTCCGATGTCGCGCAGGTTGCCGGCGCGATCGTCGATACCTGGCGGGAGATTGTCACTGCGCTGACGCCGATCATCGGCCAGCGCGGCATCGCCACCCTCTACAAGCGCAGCCTGTACCTGACCCGAGCCGCCCATCCGTGGCTGGCTGGGTTGCAGGACGGTGTTCCCGTGGCCCTGGAGCTGGACGCACTGCGCGAGTTGCTTTGCAAACAGGGTAGCGTCGAGGCCGCGGCCGGCGGCCGCGACCTGCTGCACACCTTCCACGAGTTGCTGACCAGTCTGGTCGGACCCTCGCTCACCGAACGCCTGCTGGGTTCCGTGTGGGCAAATTCTTCGAGCGGCCCGACCGCACAGGACAACTCGCCATGAACGAAACAGTGACCATCAACCGGTTGCCGACCGGCGTGCCCGGCCTGGATGAAATCCTCGGCGGCGGCCTGCCGGAGTTCTCTTTCAACCTGATCGCCGGCCCCCCGGGCTGCGGCAAGACCACGCTGGCCCACCAGCTGATGTTCGCGCTGGCCACGCCGGAACGGCCGGCCTTGTACCTGACCGTGCTCGGCGAGCCGCCGTTGAAGATGTTGCGCTACCAGCAGCAGTTCGGCTTCTTCGCCAGCGAGGCGATCAACCACTCGATCCATTTCGTCAACCTGACCGACGACATGCTGACCGGCGACCTCGACCAGGCGCTGAAGCGGATCGTGGCCGAGGTGGAACGGCACAATCCGGCGTTCGTGTTCGTCGACTCGTTCCGTTCGGTGTTGCTGACTAACAACGGCGAGAGCAACCCGCAGCAGACCCTGCAGCGTTTCGTGCAGCAGCTGGGCATGTTGATGACCAGCTGGCAGGCGACCACCTTCCTGATCGGCGAATACTTCAACGAGACTGACCACAACCCGGTGTTCACCGTCGCCGACGGCCTGATCTGGCTGCGCCAGAGCGTGCAGCGCAACTCGATGGTGCGCAAGATCGAGATCATGAAGATGCGCGGCCAGGCGACGCTGCCCGGCCTGCACACTTTCCGCATTGACGGGTCGGGGGTAAATGTATTCGCGCCGCCGGCAGTGAACGTATCGGCAGCGGCGGCGAAGGCTGTCGCGCGCTTGCCGCGCTTGCCGATGGGCAGCCCGGAGCTGGACGATATGCTCGGCGGCGGCCTGCCAGCCGGCTATTCGCTATTGGTCGCCGGTCCGTCCGGTTCCGGCAAGAGCGTGCTCGCCGCGGCCTTCCTGGCTGAGGGCGCGCGCAACGGCGAGACCGGCGTGATCGCCGCGTTCGAGCAGGATCCGAACCGTTCGCGCAACCGCATCATCGCCGACCTGATCAAACAGGACCGCGTTGGTCTGATCGATAGCCGCGCGACGGATCTGTCGATCGACGAAGTCGTGCACCTGCTGCTCGGCGAGATCCGTCGCATGAAGGCCACGCGCGTGGTGATCGATTCGCTGTCCGGCTTCGAGCTGGCGCTGGCGCCGACCTTCCGCGAGGATTTCCGCGAATCGCTGTCACGCCTGGTCACCACGCTGGCCAGTGCCGGGGTCAGCGTACTGATGACCTCCGAACTCGAGGATCGCTATACCGACCTGCGCTTCAGCCCGTATGGCACCGCGTTCATGACCGATGCGATCATCGTGCAGCGCTACATCGAAGTGGACAGTCGGCTGCTGCGGGTGCTGGCCGTGGTCAAGGTGCGCGCCAGCGCGCATTCCAATGACCTGCGCGAATTCAGCATTGACGCCGATGGCATCCACATCGGCGCCCGCCTGATCGACCAGGAAGGCCTGCTTGGCGGCCGGCCCACGCGCAAGCGCCTGATCGACCAGCCGCGCGGCGACGAAACCGAGCCGGTCCCGCGGCCATGACCCGGACGCCTGACCGCAACGAGAGCGAGCTTGCCGCCGCCGCGCGCGAACTCGAGCAATTGCGCAAGCAGGCCGAACACGCGCGCGCGGTACTGGGCCGCTTGCAGCGCGAGATCATCGAGGCCGAGTTCCGCCTGGGCAGCAACGAATCGGCGCAATTGCTCGAGGCCAACGAACAGCTGGTACTGGCCCTGTTGCGCGCGCACACCCAGGCCGAGACCGTGGCCGCCGCCCGCGACCTGGAGCAGCCGGCCCTGGACTCATTGCGCTGGCGCTCGATGCAGCACGCCTCGGAGGTAGCCGAACAGCAGCGCGACCACGCCACCTTGCAGGAGGCCAACGAACAACTGGTGCTGGCCGCGCTAGGCGCGCAGGACCTGCAAGCGGCCGCCGAGCAGGCGCAGCGGCGGCAGACCGAATTCCTGGCGGTGCTCGCCCACGAACTGCGCAATCCGCTGGCGCCGATCCGCACCGCGGCGGCACTGCTTGGCCGGATGCACACCGACGAGCCGCTGCTGGCGCGGGTGCAGGGCGTGATCGAGCGGCAGGTGCAACACATCACCCGCCTGGTCGGCGACTTGCTCGACGTATCGCGGGTCAGCACCGGCAAGCTGCGCCTGGAAAAACGCGTGATCGAGCTGGCCACGGTGATCGATGAATCGATCGATGCCTGCCGTCCCGCCTTTCAGGCGCGCGGCCAGGACTTCCAGTGCGAGATCCCGGCGCGCGCGCTCGAGGTCTACGCCGACCCGGTGCGCCTGGTGCAGGTATTCAGCAACCTGCTCGACAATGCGTCCAAGTACACCTTGAATGGCGGCTGGATTCGCCTGGCGATTACAGTGGTGGCCAGGGAAGTCCGGATCACGGTGTCCGACAACGGCATCGGCATCACCGCCGAAGCGCTGCCGCGGGTATTCGAGCCGTTCGTGCAGGACATCCACGCGACCGTGTTCAACGGCGTCGGCCTGGGCATCGGCCTGACCGTCGTGCGCGAGCTGGTCGAGGCGCATGGCGGCGTGATCGTCGCCAAGAGCGCCGGCAGCGGCGAGGGTAGCGAGTTCGTGGTGCTGTTGCCGCTGGCCGAGCCGTCACCGTTCAGCGCGGCTGCGGTTCGTTCGCAATCTGAGTGAGTCCTTGCGGATCCTGCCTCAGCGCGCGTCGAGCGTCACCGTTTCACCTTCTTCGCTGATCCGGAATCCGGCCGTGCTCACCCGTCGGCGCGCATCGCTGTCCGGCCACAACGCCGTGTTGCTGTGGTTGAGGTGGATGAAGCGCACCTTGGCGCGCTCGCTCGGCGGCAACGCGGCGAAACGCGCCAGGCTGGCGCTTATGAACGGGTGCGGAAAGCCGCTCATGTCGCGTCCGGGGATTTCACCGTTGGCGAAGAAAGTGCCGTCCAGGTAGGCGACATCGACCTTGGCGATTTCATCCTCGATGCGGGTGCCCTGCTCGTCCCACTGCGTCCAGCTGTCGATGTCGGGAATGAACAGCACCGAGGCGCCCGGTCCCTCGATGCGGAAACCGACCACTTCCGAGTATTCCTGTCGATGCGGCACCATGAGTGGTATGACCCGCAAGTGCGGAGCGAGCTGCACTGGCACACCGGTTTTGAGTGGCTTGAGCTCGATGTTCGACAATTTCACCAGCTGCGACCACGGCCCGTTGTCTCGGAGGTAGCCGGCCATGCGCGGCATCGCCCACACCGGCACATCGGTGGCGCCCAGCACTTCCTTGCCCAGGTACATCAGCCCGGTGTAATGGCCGATATGCGCGTGGGTGAGGAAGATACCGGTCAGTCCGGGCCGCGTCGGCGCCGGCGCGATTTCATCAAGGCGCTGCAGCTGTTCGGGAAAATCGGGCGTGGCGTCGAACAGCCAGCGGCTGCCGGTGGCCGGATCAACCAGCGCCAGGCTGGTGGCCAGGCGCCTGCGGCTGGCATCGTGCCAACCCGGCTCCGACGAATAGCCTGCCTGCGGCGCGCCGCCGTCCTGGGCGATGCCGAGCACCACGACGTAAGGCGCTTGCGCGGCGGATTTCGCGTCCGGCTTGGCGCGCGCGACAGCGGGTACTGCTGCGAACAACGAGCCGAACATCAAGGCGGCGAAGATTGGTTTCATGTGTGTCCCGGTGTCAGCAACAGCGGCCGCCGGTGCCGCGATAACGCGCGGCCTGGCGGTCGTTGAAAAAGCTGGCGTAGTCCATCGGCTTCCGCTGTGGATGGTGTTCGCGGCAGTGTTGCAGATAGGCGTCGTAGTCGGGCACGCCGATCACCAGGCGCGCGGTCTGCCGCGCCTGCCGCCAGCCGCGCCGGACCAGTTCAGGCAGCCACATACGGGGTCTCCTTGATGCTAGCCGCCGGACTGCGGCGGGCGCGCAATGCCGCGCGCAGGCCCAGTGCCAGCAGCGCCAGCACCAGCGCCATCAGCACCAAGGTGAGCGCGGCATTGACGTAATCGTTGCGCACCACGCGTTCCATTTCGGCCAGCGATTTCGCCGGCGCCATGACCGTGCCGTTGGCGAGCGCGTCGCGGAACGAGCGGGCATGGGCCAGGAAGCCGACCCGGACATCATCGCTGGTGAGCTTCAGCCAGCCGGCGCTCAAGGTGCAGATGACCAGCCACACCGTCGGCAGCAGCGGCACCCAGAGGTAGCGCTCGCGTTTCATCTTGACCAGGCACACGCAGGCGAAGGTCAGCGCCATCGCCGCCAGCATCTGGTTGGCGATGCCGAACAGCGGCCACAGCGTATTGATGCCGCCGAGCGGATCGATCACGCCCTGGATCAGGAAATAGCCCCAGGCCGAAACGCACAGCGCCGTCGCCAGCACGTTGCCGAGCCACCAGTCGGTGCGCTTGAGCGGCGCCCAGGCCATGCCGGCCAGGTCCTGGATCAGGAAGCGGCCGATGCGGGTGCCGGCATCGACCGTGGTCAGGATGAACAGCGCCTCGAACAGGATCGCGTAGTGGTACCAGAACGCCAGCATGCCCGAGCCGCTGATTAATTGATTGAGGATCTGCGCCATGCCCACCGCCAGCGTCGGCGCGCCGCCGGTGCGCGACAGGATCGACGTCTCGCCGATGTCGTGCGCAGTTTTGCTGAGCATCTCCGGCGTGACCACGAAGCCCCATTGGCTGATCGCGGCGGCGGCCTGGTGCACGTCGGTGCCGATCAACGCCGCCGGCGAGTTCATTGCAAAGTACACGCCCGGCTGCAGCGCGCAGGCGGCGACCAGCGCGGTCACTGCGACGAATCCCTCCATCAGCATCGCGCCGTAACCGATCATGCGTGCGTCGCCTTCGTTGGCCAGCAGCTTGGGCGTGGTGCCCGAGGACACCAGCGAATGCCAGCCGGAGATCGCGCCACAGGCGATGGTGATGAACAGGAACGGGAACAGGCTGCCGGCAAACACCGGGCCGCTGCCGTCAATGAAGCGGGTCAGCGCCGGCATCTGCAGCGACGGCATCGCCAGCACCACCGCCACCGCCAGCAATACCACCGTGCCCAGTTTCAGGAAGGTGCTCAGGTAATCGCGCGGCGCCAGCAACAGCCACACCGGTAGCACCGAGGCCAGGAAACCGTAAGCAATCAGCATCCACGCCAGCGCCTTGCCGTCGAAGGTGAACAGCGGCGCCCACTCCGGATCGGCAGCGACGCGGCCGCCGACGTGGATGGACAGCAACAACAGCACCAGCCCGATCAGCGACACCTCGAGCACGCGACCCGGCCGCAGGTAACGCAGGTAGATGCCCATCAGCAGCGCGATCGGAATGGTCATCGCCACGGTGAACGTGCCCCACGGACTGATCGCCAGCGCCTTGACCACGACCAGCGCCAGCACCGCGAGCAGGATCATCATGATCAGCAGGATGCCGATCAGGGTCAGCGTGCCCGCGGCCGGACCGATCTCGTGGCGGATCATCTCGCCAAGGGAGGCGCCGTCGCGACGCAGCGAGAAGAACAGGATCATCATGTCCTGCACCGCGCCGGCCAGGACCACGCCGACCAGCAGCCAGAGCAAGCCGGGCAGGTAACCCATCTGCGCGGCGAGCACCGGCCCGACCAGTGGGCCGGCGCCGGCAATCGCGGCGAAGTGATGGCCGAACACCACCCAGCGATCGGTCGGCACGTAATCCAGACCGTCGTTGCGGCGCACCGCCGGCGTGCGCCGGCTGGGGTCGAAGCCAAGCACTTTGTCGGCGATGAAGCGGCTGTAGAAACGGTAGCCGATCAACTGGATCGCCACCGTCGCGGCAATCACCCAGGCCGCGTTGACCGTCTCTCCCCGATTAAGCGCGAGCACGGCCAAGCAGGCCGCAGCCACGCCAGCCAGCAGCCACCAGAACAACTTCTTCGACCACTCGCCCATGCGCGCCCCGGCCCCGGCAGGAAAGCCGTAGCCTACGACAGGCGCGTGCCGCGCTCCTACCTCACCTGCATCTTGGTGTCGGCGGGATCAGGATCCTTGATCGGCTCGCGCTTGTGCTCCCCGGGCGGCAGCGGCTCGTCGTCGGCGGGTTCATCCTCGTCCTCGTCGGGCTGTGCCGCCTCGACCTGGCTAGCTTCGTCGCCGGGCACTTCCGGGTTGGGCTGGTCGCGCTCGGTGGTCTCGGTCGGCTTCGGCTCGGCGTAGCCGGCGCCCTTGGGATGTCCCGTTACGGGGTTGCTCATGTGGCTCTCCGTTCGCTGCTCGATGGCACAGCCTGTGCCGGGTCCCACGAACCCACGCTTAATGCGCCCGGGATTTTCGTGCGATGCTGCGGCTGGTACCGGCGACGCTGGTGGAAGTGATGGGACTCGGCGGAAGGAAACAAAAGCTGCCCGGGCCGGCGGTCGACTGCCAGCTCGCCCGCCTAGCCAGGCGTGGCCGGCCATGACCGCGCCCACATCGCCGCCGGCGCAACCCGATCCCACCCGGGCTGCCGGCTGCGCGCTCGCCATCCGCGACGCCTTCGCCGACTACAACCACCGCTTCGGCGAGATTACCCGGCGCGCGCGGCGGCACTTCGAGGCGCGCGACTGGACCACGGCGCGCAGCGACGCGGTGGCGCGCATCGAGTTGTACGATCGCTGCATCCGCGAGATCTCGCTGGCCCTGGGCGCGCATCTGGGCGACCAGGCACAGGACCGCGCCCTGTGGTCGGCAGTGCGTGACCGCTATTCGCGGCTGATCGCGCCGCTGCTCGACCAGGAGTTGTACAAGACCTTCTTCAACACCCTGACCCGGCGCTTCTTCAAGACCCGGGGCGTCGCCGCCGACATCGAGTTCGTCGCCCTCGACATCGAGCCGACCGATCGCATCACCCACCCCGTCGCCCGCCACAGTTACGCGGTGTCCGGCGACCTGGCGGCGACCTTCGAGCGCGTGCTCGCCGACTATCCGTTTGCCGTGGACTACAGCGACGCGCCGGGTGACGCCGCGCGCATCGCCGCCGCCCTGCAGGAACGCCTGCCGCAGGCCGATGCCGCCGGGCTGCTGGCGGTGGAACTGCTCGACACCGTGTTCTACCGTGAACGCCGCGCCTATCTGGTTGGCCGCGTGTTCGGGCGTGAGACCTACTCGCCCTGCGTGATCGCGCTGGTGCACGAGGAGGCCGGGCTGCGCGTGGATGCGGTGCTCTGCAGCCGGCACCACGTCGCGGTGCTGTTCGGCTACACGCACAGCTATTTCCACGCCGACCTGGCCACCGTCGGCGACGCCGTGGTGTTCCTGCGCACGCTGCTACCGGGCAAGCCGGTCGACGAGATTTACACGGTGCTGGGCCGGGCGAAGCAGGGCAAGACCGAGCGCTACCGGCATTTCTTCAGCCACCTGGCGGCGCATCCCGAGCAGCGCCTGGTGCATGCCGATGGCGAGCGTGGCATGGTCATGGCGGTGTTCACCCTGCCGTCCTACCCGCTGGTGTTCAAGCTGATCCGCGATGAGTTTGGCTTCCCGAAGGAAAGCGTGCGCGAGGACGTGCGCGCCAAGTACCAGTTGGTGTTCAAGCACGATCGCGTCGGTCGCCTGATCGACGCGCAGGAATACCGCCACCTGCGCTTCCCGCGCGCGCAGTTCGAGCCGGCCTTGCTCGCCGAGTTGCTCGGCGAATGCCGGCAGTCGGTCAGCGCCGATGGCGAGGACATCGTGGTTCATCATTGTTACGTGGAACGTCGACTGCGCCCGCTCAACCTGTACGTGAAGGAAGTCGCTGAGGACGTCGCGCTGGCCGCGGTCCTGGACTACGGCCAGGCGATCAAGGACTTGGCGCGCAGCAACATCTTTCCCGGTGACCTGTTGCTGAAGAACTTCGGTGCCACCCGCCACGGCCGCGCCATCTTCTACGACTACGACGAACTGTGCCTGGTCAGCGAGTGCCGTTTCCGCGCGCTGCCGCAACCGCGCAACGAGGAGGAGGAGATGCATCACGGCGCCTGGTATTACGTGGCCGACAACGACGTGTTCCCGGAACAGTTTCCGCGCTTTCTGGGCATGACCGCGAGCCAGCGCGAGGCCCTGCTGAAGGCGCATGGCGAAATCTTCGAAGTCGGCTGGTGGCAGGCGTTGCAGGCGCGCAACCAGGCCGGCGGTTTTGTCGACGTGCCGCCGTATCCCGAATCATTACGCCTGCCGTGCTAGCCTTTTCGACCCTATCCAGGAGAACCTCCATGCGCCCATCATTGCTCGCTGCCGCCCTGCTGATCGCCCTCGCCGCTGCCGGTGCACAGGCAGCGCCACCGGAGGTCATGCCGGTGCTACCGCCACCGGACATGGCCAGCAGCGAGCAGGCGGCGTCGGTCGCTACGCTGGATCGCGTGCTCGCCGGCGACTGGCGTTCCGAAGCGAACAAAGCGCGCGATCAATACCGGCATCCGCGCGAAACACTGGCGTTCTTTGGCGTGCAGCCGGACCAGACCGTGATCGAGATCTGGCCGGGGGGCGGCTGGTATGCCGAACTGCTGGCGCCGATGTTGCGCGAGCACGGCCGCTACATCGGCGCGGTGCCGGATCCGGCCGCTGCCGGCGACGGCATGGCCCGCGTCGAGAGCGCCAACAAGAAACTGCGCGATCTGTTCGCCGCTCGTCCGGAGCAGTTCGACAAGGCCACGCTGCTGGAAGTCGCCAGCGCCGCGCCGGTGCTCGGCGCGCCGGGCTCCGCCGATGTGGTGCTGACCTTCCGCAACGCCCACAACTGGGTGATGGACGGCAACGAAGCGGCGATGTTCAAGGCTTTCTTCGCGGTGCTCAAGCCGGGCGGCACGCTCGGCCTGGTCGACCACCGCGCCAAGCCCGAGCAACCCGAAGCCGAACGCAAGAGCAGCGGCTACCTGCCCGAGGCTTACGTGATTGCCCTGGCGAGTGCCGCCGGTTTCGAACTGGCGGCTAGCAGCGAGATCAACGCCAACCCGCGCGATACCAAGGACTACCCGGACGGTGTCTGGACCCTGCCGCCGCGCCTGGCCAAAGGCGACCAGGACCGCGCCCGGTACCTGACCATCGGCGAATCCGATCGCATGACCCTGCGCTTCTCCAAGCCCGCGAACTAAACCCCCGTGGGAGCGGCTTCAGCCGCCACTCCGTGCCTGTCGAAGTGGTGTCGGGGCTTAAGCCGCTCCTACACACGAGCGGTTGACAATTCGGAAAACTGTCTTTACTGTACTAACACACATAGTACAGATAGGACAGCCAATGGCCCGTACCCAAGCCTTGATGATCCAGATCGCCACCGGCGATCCGCGCCCGATCAGCAAGCAGATCGTCGACGGCATCCGCATGAAGGTCGCCACCGGCGAGCTCGAGCTCGGCATGCAGCTGCCCAGCGTGCGCGGCCTGGCCGTGCAACTGGCGATCAACCCCAACACCGTCGCCAAGGCCTATGCCGAACTCACCGCCGAGGGCTGGCTGGAGTCGCGCCAGGGTCTGGGCCTGTATGTCGCTGCGCCGCGCCAGCGGTTGAGCAGCCACGAGCGCGAGAAGCGCATGGACGAGGCGGTCAGCCGCTTCGTGCACGACGTGGTCGCGCTCGACTACCCGGCCGCTGAGGCGGTCGCACGCATCGACAACGAGCTGCGCGCCTTCGCACCAAAAAAAACCGCCTGACGCCTGACGATCCCCTGGAATGACCATGTCCGACTACGTTATCGAAACGCGCAACCTGAGCAAGCGCTACGGCCGCAAGCTGGCCCTGAACGCGCTTGACCTCGCCATCCCGCGCGGCCGCATCCACGCCATCGTCGGCGCCAATGGCGCCGGCAAATCGACGCTGTTCCGCATCCTGTTGGGATTCCTCGCGCCCAGCGCCGGCGAGGCCCGCATCCTCGGCACCGACAGCCAGAACCTGAGCACGGCCGACCGCGGCCGCATCGGCTTCGTTAACGAAGAGCACACGTTGCCAAACTGGATGCGCGTCGACGCTGTCATCGCGATGCACCGGCGCCAGTACCCGCGCTGGAGCCAGCACGCCTTCGAGCAGGTGCTCGGTCACTACCACGTGCTGCCCGAACAGAAGGTCTCGCAACTGTCGCGCGGCGAGCGCGCCGGCTTCAATCTCGCGCTGGCGCTGGCGCAGCGTCCGGAGCTGCTGGTGCTCGACGAACCGACGCTGGGCCTGGACGTGGTCGCCAAACGCGCTTTCCTGGAGGCGCTGCTGCAAAGCAATGTCGCCGACGATTGCACGGTCATCTACTGCTCGCACCAGATGGAGGAGATCGAGCGCGTTGCCGACAACCTGATCATCCTGGAGCGCGGAGAGCTCAAGAACATGTCGCCGCCAGATGACTTCCGCGAGCGCGTGCGCTACTGGGTCGCCGACATCCCGTTCAAGGGTCCGGACCCGCGCACTGTGCCCGGCCTGCTGGAAGTGACGCGCATCGACGGCCTGCACCACTACGTCGTGCTCGACCAGGACGAGGATTTCGCCGAGTTCCTGCGCGGCAACGGCGCGCGCTCGGTGCAGAGCATGCCGGTCAGCCTGGACCGCGCCGTCAACAGCTTCCTGGCCAAGAACCACGCCGCCCCGCCAGCCGCCGCAGCGGCCTGACGCACTGACGCATACGGAATAAAACATCATGCTCGATTACTTCAATGCCGAACTGCTGCGCTTCCGCCCATGGGCCATCGCCTATGCGGTGTTGCACCTGATGGTGCTCGGCTTCCTCACCCGCGTGGTCGACCTGGCGCAGCAGCCGCTGTTCGTCTACCAGTGCTTCGCCGGCGTCTATGCCCTCAGCGGCCTGTTGCTCGGTGCCTACCAGATGGGCAACTACCGCAAGCCCAATGCCTGGCTCAACCTGCTGCACCGGCCGATCGCGCACCAGCGCCTGGCCGCGGCGCTGATGCTTGCGGCGGCGGCGCTGCTCGCGCTCGGCTTGCTGCTGCCGATGCTGCTCACCACCGCGTGGCAGGAAGGCATGACCGCGCGTGTCGTCGACCAGCGTCACCTGTGGCTGTGCCTGTCCGGCTGGCTGCTGTCGCTGTGCGGCTACCTCGCCGGCGCCTACGCGATGCTGGCCAACCGGCGCTACGCGCTCGCCGGTTTCGCCTTCCTGCTCGGCCTGTGCCTGGCCGCCGCGCTCGGTCTCGGCGCGATCGCCTTGCAGCTGATGGCACTGGCCTGGCTCGTGGCGATGGTGCTGGTCAGCTTCAAGCCCGACCTGATCGCCGCGCCGCGCACGCTGGCCGCGACCATGGTGATCGCCGCGCCGCTGCAGATGGCGCTGTGGTTCGCGCTGCTACTTTCCGGCTTCGCCGTGGAGATCCTGTGGATCGTGCAGGGCACGCATCCGAACAACCTGGCGGTGCAGGTGCCGGGCAGCGCGAAGGAGGCCGAGAACTTCGACGGCCGCGAACTGATGGCCGCCGGGCTGGCAGGCAGCCGCAATCCCGACGCGGCGTTGTGGCGCGAGCAGGCTGCGATCTCCGACATCCACGAAAGCAGCCTCAACCTGACCGAACTGCCGGTGCGCCACGAGCTCACCAACGTCGCGCCAATGGAATTCGACGACGATACCCGTCACGTGCGCTGGGTCTTCAGCCACGACGACCTGCGCTTCCACGGCTACGGCCTGGCCGAGCAGCGCGCCGCCGGCACGCTCGGCGTACAGGGCGGGCAGCCCTTCCCGCAGCCGCCGCTGCCGATCGGCAACGCCATGCTCGCCACCGATGGCGCTATCTATCAGTACGACGAGGAAGCCGGCCGCGTGCTGCCGCGCGCGCGCGTGCCGGCCGGCGAGCACATCGTCGGGCTGGGTGAGGCGGGCGATCGCATCACCCTGCTCAGCCAGCGCGCGCTCTACCTGTACGACGCCCGCGACCTGAAGACCGGCGACGGCCTGATGCAGCCGCGCCTGCGCGTGCCGGTGCCCGGCCACGCCGGCATGCTCGCCCGCGTCGACCAGATGGAACTGCTCGACGGCGTGCTGGTCTCGTTCCTGTTCACGCGCAATGTCTATCGCGGTGAGGGTGGGCCCTACCAGGTCTTGTTGCGCGTGGACGAGCAGGGCAAGGCCACCGAGGTCGCGCGTCGCGGGCTCGATCCTGGCTACGGCACCGTGTATCTGTATCGCAGCTGGTGGGTCTCGCCGGTGCTGTGCGAACTGCAGCAGCGTCTGCTGCGCCTGTTCGCCGGTGGCTATCGCGCCGAGTTCGACCTGCCGCCGCGGCCTCTGCCGCGCGTCGTGCTGGGCTTTGCCGGCGCGCTTTTGCTGTTGTCGTTGGCGCTCGCGGCCTGGCGCACGCATCGCCTCGAGCTGTCGCCGGCGGCACGCCTGGCCTGGATTGCGACTTGCGGCCTGGTCGGCCTGCCGGCGCTGATCGCGCTGTGGCTGCTGTATCCGCCACGAGAAGGCCTCGAGGACCTGCCGATCTTCGTGCCCGCGCCGGCCTGAAACCCACTTGATGCGCACCCCGCCTGGCGCGGTGCCGGAGACGCCAACCATGATCCGCAACATTCCCTTCCTGCGTCTGCGAATCGCCGCCGCGCTGCTGTTGTGCGGTGCCGCTGCGGGCGCAGTAGCAATCGCCGCGCCGCGGTCCGCTACCGACGCCACCAGCCTGCGCGTGCTGGCCGCCGAGCAACACGCCCGACCGCGCGCGCCGCGGCTCGCGCGCTCCGCCTTCCTCGCACAGCAGATGCTGCGCGAGGCGCGCTTGTCGCCGGACGGCCGCCGCGTCGCCGCGCTCGTCGACGATGGTCGTCAGCGCAGCCTATGGCTGGCGGGGGCTGACGATCCGCGCGGCAAGCGCCTGCTCCTGCGCAGCACGGCGGAAGAGCTGGCCTTTTCGCGCGACGGTCGCTGGCTGTTCCTCGTCTCGCCGAACCAGGTGTTCGCGCAGGCGATGGCGGACCAAGCCGGTTCCGGCGCGCTCGCCGCAGTCGGCGGCCGCAGCCATCGGGAGTTCGTCGGCGTCGATCCCTGGCGGCCGGCGGCGGTGCTGCTGCTCGAACGTCCGCCGCAGGCCTCGGCGCCGCCGAAGCGCTGGCGGCTGTGGCGCAGCGAAGTCGGCGCCAAGCCGACGCTGCTGCACGCGGGAGGACTGGAGGTGGTCGACTTCGCGTTCGCACCCGACGGGGCGCTCAGCCACCTGCTGCTCGCGGTGGGCGAGCGCCACGTGATCGTGCATCGCCAGGCGCGCGGTGGCTGGCGCGCGCTCGCCCGCTGCGAGATTACGCGTCGTTGCACGTTCATCGGCACGCGCGAGGGCGGGCGCAGCCTGCTGCTGCGCGACAACCTCGACAGCGATCTGATGAGCCTGGTGCAGCTCGATGCCGACGGCACGCGCACCACGCTGCATGCCGACCCGCGCGGCGAGGCCGACCTCGACGGCCTGGTGCTCGACCCACGCGACAACGCGCCGCTGATCGCCGCCTATCGCAGTGTCGTGGTTGCTAATTACGGACTGCAGCCGACCGTGCAGGCCACGCTCTCGGCGCTTGAGCGCCGCTTCCCGCGCGCGCTGCTGCGCCTGGAAGTCGGGCGCGGCAAAGACGCGCGCTGGCTGGCGCGCGAGCGTGGTGACGCCCTGCGCGGCGAGCGCCTGCACCTGTTCGACCCGCGCGCCGGCGACAGCGTGGAAGTGTTCCCGCAGCTGGCCTATGTGCACGAGCGCAAGCCGGTGCCGCGCCTGCCGGAGGCGGCGATGGCGCGTCAGCTGCCGATCGCCTGGCGCGCCTCCGACCGCATGCTGCTGCACGGCTTCCTGTGGCTGCCGCCCGGCGTGGATGCCAGGCGCGCGCCGCTGGTGGTGAGCGTGCACGGCGGCCCCTTCAACCTGGTGCGCCCGGACTTCAGCAACGGCGCGCAGTTCCTCGCCAACCGCGGCTACATCGTGTTCGCGCCGAACTTCCGCGGCTCGACCGGGCACGGCCGGCGCTACCTGCTCGCCAGCCAGGGCGACTTCGGCGGCGACGGCGCCGTGCAGCGCGACATCGTGGAGGGTACGCGCTGGCTGCTGGCCCAAGGCATCGGCGATCCCGAACGCGTCGGCATCACTGGCGCCTCCTACGGCGGCTACGCCACCCTGCTCGGCCTCAGCTTCCAGCCGGAGCTGTTCAAGGTCGGCGTGGCCGCGGTGCCGCCGAGCGACTTCGCCCTCGTGGTCCGCGAGTACCTGGGCTCGGGCAAGCAGCTCACGCCGGGCGTGCCGATGGCCGCGACCATGCGCGATCTCGGCGTCGATCCTTCCGATCACGCCCTGATGGCGCGGCTGCACGCGCAGTCGCCGGTCGCCAACGTCGCGCGCATGCGCCGGCCGCTGCTGATACTCGCCGGTGGCGAGGACGATCGCGTGCCGATCCGCGGCGTCACCGACTACGCGGCGCGGCTGCGCACGCTGGGCAAGGACGTCTCGCTGTTCGTGGATGCCGACGCCGGCCACAGCATGGGCGACACGCGCACGCGCGAAGCCTACCTGTACCTGGAAGAAGTGCTGCTGCATCGCCATCTCGGCGGCGCGGCGCCGGAGCCGCCCAGCGCGCCGCTTCGCGCGCACCTGAAGCGCAACCTGCGCCTGGCCAGCCCCGACCTAAGATTGTAGGAGCGGGGTGAACCGGGCGGCCCGCCGCACAAAAACCCGAGAGGGGGGATCCCGCGCAAAAATGGGCGGGGGTGGGGGGG
>JANPDF010000314.1:0-1811 GCA_031431355.1 Gammaproteobacteria bacterium | reverse complement strand
CGATGGCCAAGTGGAACAATGTGCGCATGGCGCTGGATATCTCTCGCGAGGCGCGTGACATCCTCGGCGGCGCCGGCATTACCACCGAATATCCGCCAATCCGCCACGCCCTGAACCTGGAGTCGGTGATTACCTACGAAGGCACCGAAACCGTGCACCAACTGGTTATCGGCAGGGAAGTGACCGGCATCAACGCGTTCTAAAGCACACCGCAACGGGGAGGCGGCAGTCCATGGGTCCCACGCTTGAAACCGAGCGCCTGCTGCTGCGCGTTCCGCAGGCAAGCGATTTCGATTCGTTCGCTGAACTCAACGAAGACGAGGAAGCCATGCGCTTCATCGGCGGCACCATGCCCCGCGCCGCGGCCTGGCGAAAATTCCTGGTCATGCCCGGCGCCTGGGTCATCCAGGGCTTTGCCATGTTCACCGTGATGGAGAAATCGAGCGGCGAATGGCTGGGCCAACTCGGTCCCTGGCAGCCCGAGGGCTGGCCGGGAACGGAAGTGGGATGGGCGTTCAAGCGATCATGCTGGGGCAAGGGCTATGCCACGGAGGCCGGCGTCGCAGCGATCAACTGGGCCTTCGACAACCTCGGCTGGTCCGAAGTGATCCATTCGATCCATCCGGACAACCGTGCCTCTCAGGCGCTCGCGCAGCGACTTGGCTCGAAGAACCGCGGGCCCGGGAAGCTGCCGGCGCCGATGGACCAGGAGCCGATCGAGATCTGGGCGCAGTCGCGCGAGCAATGGTTTGCCGGTCTCGGGGCACGCTGATGGCCGACATCGCCACCGTGTATGGCATGAAGGCCTCGGGCAACTGCTTCAAGGTGCAGTTGTTGCTCGAACAGCTTGGCCGGCCGTATCGCTGGGTCGAGGTGGACAGCACTTCCGGCGAAACCCGCACTGCCGAATTCCTGGCGCGCAATCCAAACGGAAAGGTCCCGCTGCTCGAACTCGCCGACGGCCGCACGCTGGCGGAATCGAACGCAATCCTTTGCTACCTCGCGGATGGAAGCCCGTACCTGCCGCAGGATCGCTGGC
This sequence comes from Gammaproteobacteria bacterium, assembly GCA_031431355.1. Taxonomy (GTDB): domain Bacteria; phylum Pseudomonadota; class Gammaproteobacteria; order Xanthomonadales; family Xanthomonadaceae; genus Arenimonas. The sequence goes on along the minus strand of JANPDF010000314.1, from coordinate 772 downwards.
AACGCGCCCAGGCGCTGCAGTGGTTGTTCTTCGAGCAGTACAGCCACGAGCCGTATATCGCCGTTGCGCGCTTCATCAGTCGTTGGTTGCCTGCGGACCATCCCAGGCAGTCCGAACTGCCGCGTCTGCGCGAACGCGGCTACCAGGCGTTGCAGGTGATGGAGAAGCATCTCGCCGACCATGATTTTTTCGTCGATGCCGGCTACGGCGTGGCCGACATCGCCTTGTACGCCTACACCCACGAAGCAGGGATGGGCGGTTTCGATCTTGCGGAGTATCCGGCCGTTCGCTCCTGGCTGGCCCGCGTTGAATCACAACCCGGCTTCGTTGCGCATCGCTATTGATGCACCCGCACCAAACAGAAGAGATCCCATGTCAGCAGTCCCCGCCCTAATCCCGGCCCGCCACAAGAACGTCAATCGTGCGCAGGTGTGCGACGAGAATTTCGTCGAATTCGTCCGCGGCTGGAAGGGCAACGCAGCCCGCAAGCCCGCTCCAGGCGATCCGGTAGTGCCCGGTAGCGCCTGTATGGCAGCGGACTTCATGGAGTTGCTGGAGTCGCAGCTCATTTCGCGCCACCTGGACCTCATGGCCCGCGTCCTTCGCGTGCAGCAGAAGGTGTTCTACACCATCGGTTCTTCCGGGCACGAGGGCAACGCCATGGTGGCGCGCCTGACCCGGCACACCGACCCTGCGTTCCTGCACTATCGCTCCGGCGGCTTCATGGCCGAGCGCTTCCGCAAGCTGCCTGGCATGGATCCGATCATGGACT
>JANPDF010000313.1:0-8643 GCA_031431355.1 Gammaproteobacteria bacterium | reverse complement strand
GCGCCGCGGTCGACGCCGAGGTTGGCGTGCGAGGACTTCATGTCGCGGCCGGTGTAGTTGCACGGGCCGCCGAGGATCACGCAGAACTGTTCGACCAGGTGCTTCTTCACCGCGACCTGGTCGGCGTTCTCGAAGAAGCGCCGCGTGCGCTGGTCGGCCAGCAGCCGGGTCATGAAGTCTTCCATCAGCGCGGTCAGGCCGGCCAGTTCGCCGAAGTCCTTGTACACCGGCAGCAGCGAGGGATCCGCCGGCGCCGGGTTCTTCGCGTTCGGATCACGCGCGGGCGCCGCCTCGGCGGGATCCGGCTGCGCGTCCGCGGCCGTTGCGTCGGCTTCGGGAACATCGAGATCTTCAGCGGCCTCGCTTGCTTCGGCCTCCTCGGTCGGCGTTGCCTGCGCACGGCAGGGCGCATTGAACAGCAGGCAGACTGCCAGGGCGAGGATAAAGCCGTAACGGTTGAACAGGCTCATTGCGACACTCCAGTGATTAGAAGCCAACCTGCAGCGACGCATACACGCCGCGCTGGTTGTCCTTGATGACGATGTTGCCCAGGTCCACGTAGGCGACCGTGACCGACACGTTCCTGGTCGGCGCCCAGGCGATGAAAATATCCATCCAGTCATCCTCGCGGGCGATGCTGAGGTTGTCGGGCTTGGTCCGGTACTCGGCGCCGATCGCCAGCTTGCGGGTCAGCAGGTAGGCGGCCGACAGTTCCAGCTGCGGCCGGTAGCTGTCGCTCTTGTCGCCGCCGAAACCGAGGATGCCGATCTGGTTGGCCTTGGTGAAGCGCACCGTTCCGTTGAGCAGGATGCCGTGCGCGAGGAAGAGCTTGGTCGCCGACACGTAGAAATCAACGCCCGAATCGTCTTTCGCGCCGATGAAATCAAGCACCGGGCCCTGATTGTTGCGCTTGTACTGCATGCCGACCGCGATCTGCGGCAGGCCGCGATCGGAGTCGAGCACCGCATCGCCGGCCACGCGCACTTTCAACCCCAGCGTGTCCTGCTTGAAGGTGAAGCCCTCGCCCAGGCCAAGGGCAGCACCGACCTGCTCGGTATCGAAGCGCTGTTGCGACAGGCTGATCTCGAAACGGTCGTTGATGCCAACGAGGACGCCGAAGTCGTCGAGGTGGTAATCGCCGACATTGACCCGGGTATAGAAAGCATTGCCGCCAATCTGGCCATCGGTGCCGTAGCCGCCGATGATCGCCCAGGGCGTCAAGCCGCCACCGGCGGCGCCCTCGATTTGCGACACGCCGCCGGTGAGCAGCAGTTTGTCGCTGCGGGATTCATCGCGATCCTGCGAGGGAAGCGTGGGAGTTTCCTGGGCGAATGCGGCGCAGCTTGTGCCTGCGAGCGCGATGGCAAGCGCGGCGCGCGCCAGTGGATGACGGGTGGCGGCAGCTTTCATTAACCCTCCTTCTTGGGCGGTACGGGAGCGGCGGGCGCCGCGGGAGCAGCAGGGGCAGCCGGTGCGGGAGGCGGCGCGACCTTCACCAGGTGCCAGGTATCGCCAACGCCATCACCGCCGGCATCGCCGTACTTCTTGTCCGAGGCCCAGCGATACAGCGGCCGGCCTCGCAGCGCCCACTGGGAGCGGCCGTCATCGCGCTTGACCAGCGTGAACGGGCCCTTCGGCACCGCACCCTCCTCGGCGAACAAGGGCGGCCACAGCAGGCGGCACTGCGCCGTGCAGGAACTCTTGCTGGCGGCCTTGTCGCCGTCCCAGGTGTACAGGCCGCGGCCCTTGGCATCCACCAGGTGGCCGTTGAGCTTTTTGATCGGTGGCTCGGCGGTGGTCGCGTTCGGATTGGCCGATACGGTGAACGATGCGCACAGCAGTGCCAGCGTCAACAGGATGATTCTGGTCATGACATTCCCCTTGGTGAGCCACGGCGAACTGCCGCAACTAGGCTCGGCCGCATCATCGTCGCAGACCGATGCAGCTGATGTGAAGAAAAAAAAAGGCGACCGGAGTGCGGTCGCCCAATTCCCTGCTCAAGGGTTTGTGCCAGCCGCTTTCCGGGGAGAGACAAAGCAGCCAGGCACTTATATGAACGTACTCAAGGCGAGAAACAGGCCATGACCGCCGTGGATGGGTGGGACAGCACGCGCCGGTTCTAGAGTGATTGCTTTACACTACGCCGCGCCGAGCGCCCTTTCCGCCCCGCACCGGACCAAACCTTTCCTTAAATTACAGCGGCTTAGCTGCGCTTATTAAGGTCATTTCGAGTACCAACTCGAAGTCCTTCCCGCGCACCAGGCCCCGGAGTTCTCCATGATCTTTGAAACCCTCGCCCAAACCGGCCACGAAGAAGTCATCTTCTGCCACAACAAAGACGCTGGCCTGAAGGCGATCATCGCCATCCACAACTCGGTGCTTGGCCCGGCCCTCGGCGGGCTGCGTATGTGGCCCTACGCCACCGAGGCCGACGCCCTCAACGACGTGTTGCGCCTGTCGCGCGGCATGACCTACAAGGCGGCGGTGTCGGGCCTGAACCTGGGCGGCGGCAAGGGCGTGATCATCGGCGATCCGAACAAGGACAAGTCCGAAGCACTGTTCCGGGCATTTGGCCGTTTCGTCAATTCGCTCAATGGCCGCTACATCACCGCCGAGGACGTCGGTATTGACGTCAACGACATGGAATACGTGTTCCGTGAAACCGAATTCGTCACCGGCGTGCACCAGGTGCATGGCGGCTCCGGCGACCCGTCGCCATTTACGGCCTACGGCACGCTGCAGGGCCTGATGGCCGCGCTGCAGGTCAAGTTCGGCAACGAGGACGTCGGCAACTACGCCTACGCGGTGCAGGGCGTCGGCCATGTCGGCATGGAATTCGTCAAGCTGCTGCGCGAGCGCGGCGCCAAGGTGTTCGTCACCGACATCAACCAGGATCTGGTGCAGAAGGCCGTGGACGACCATGGCGCCGAAGCCGTGCTGCCCGACCAGATCTACGACGTGGACGCCGAAGTTTATTCGCCGTGCGCCCTCGGCGGAACGGTCAACGAGAACACCCTGCCGCGCCTGAAGTGCAAGGTCATCTGCGGCGCTGCCAACAACCAGCTGGCCAACGACGAGATCGGCGATGAGCTGGAACGCCATGGCATGCTGTACGCGCCCGACTATGCAGTGAATGCCGGCGGCCTGATGAACGTCTCGCTGGAGATCGACGGCTACAACCGCGAGCGTGCCATGCGCATGCTGCGCACGATCTACTTCAACCTGGGCCGGATCTTCGAGATCGCCAAGCGCGACAACATCCCGACCTACAAGGCCGCCGACCGGATGGCCGAAGAACGCATCAACGCGATCGGCAAGCTGCGCCTGCCGCACCTGGGCGCGACCGCGCCCCGCTTCGCAGGTCGTACCGGCCGGTGAGTTCGACGCACGCCTTCAGCCTCGGCGACGAGATCGACGCACTGCGCGATGCTGTGCGCCGATTCGCGGACAGCGAGATCGCGCCGCGCGCGGAGGCGATCGACCACGACAACCTGTTTCCGCAGGACCTGTGGGCGAAGCTAGGCGCAATGGGCTTGCTGGGCATCACCATCCCGGCCCAATATGGCGGCTCCGGCATGGGCTACCTGGCGCATGTGGTGGCGATGGAGGAAATCTCCCGCGCCTCCGGCTCGGTCGGCCTGAGCTACGGCGCGCACTCCAACCTGTGCACGCAAAACCTGTACGTCAACGGCACCGAGGCGCAGCGCCGCAAGTACCTGCCCGGCCTGTGCAGTGGCGAGGCCAAGGGCGCGCTGGCGATGAGCGAGGCCGGCGCCGGCTCGGACGTGGTCGGCTCGATGGCCTGCCGCGCAGAGAAGCGCGGCGACGCCTGGGTAGCCAACGGCAGCAAGATGTGGATCACCAACGGCCCGGAAGCAGACACACTGATCGTGTACATGCGCACCGCGGGCAAGGCTGCCGGGTCGCGGGCGATGACCGCATTCATCGTCGAGCGCGGCATGAAGGGATTCAGCACCGCGCAGAAGCTCGACAAGCTGGGCATGCGCGGCTCCAACACCTGCGAGCTGGTGTTTGAGGATTGCGAGATTCCTGAAGAGAACATCCTGGGCGAAGTGAACCAGGGGGTTCGGGTGCTGATGTCCGGGCTGAACACGGAACGGCTGGTCCTGACTGGCGGCCCGATCGGGCTGATGCAGGCGGCGATGGACGCAACTCTGCCCTACGTTAGAGAGAGGCGGCAATTCGATGCAGCCATAGGGACCTTTGGGCTGATGCAGGGCAAGCTGGCTGACATGTACACAGCCTTGCAGTCCTCGCGGGCCTTCGCCTACCAGGTCGCCCGGGAGTACGACGCCGGCCACGCCTCGCGCGCCGACGCGGCCGGCTGCCTGCTGCACGCCTCCGAGGCCGCGGTCCAGGTCACCCTGGAAGCAATCCAGTCCCTTGGCGGCAACGGCTACATCAATGAGTACCCGACCGGGCGCCTGCTGCGCGATGCCAAGCTCTACGCCATCGGCGCCGGCACCAACGAGATCCGCCGGATGCTGATCGGCCGCGAACTGTTCGACGGCAACTGAGCCCGTCTTCCTCCACCCGCTCCTACAATGGGCTGGAGTTGGGCTAGACTCAGGTCGTCAGGGGAAAACGGAGTAGCTATGGACTTCCTGGTAAACGCGCCCCCGCAAGCGTTGGCAGGTTGGAAAGTGTTGCTGGTGGATGATGAGCCCGAAGTACATGAAGTGACCCGCCTGGTATTGGGGAACTTCCGGTTCGAGGGCCGTCCGCTGGACATTCTTTCGGCATTGAGCGCCGAGGAGGCCAAGGAGCAGCTGGCCGAACACGACGATATCGCCGTGATCCTGCTCGACGTGGTCATGGAAAGCGACCAGGCCGGCCTGGCGCTGGTGGATTACATCCGCAACGAGCTGGGCAACAGGAATATCCGCATCGTGCTGCGCACCGGGCAACCCGGACAGGCGCCCGAGCACGAGGTGATCATCAAGTACGACATCAACGACTACAAGGAAAAGACCGAGCTCACTGCGCAGAAGCTCGCCACCACCTTGTTCGCGTCGCTGCGTTCGTATCGCGACATCATGACCATCGAGGCCAACAAGCGCGGCCTGGAACGGGTGATCTCGGCGTCCGCGCATATCTTCTCGCACGAGAATTCGGCCGAATTCGCCTCCGCGGTACTCTCGCAGCTGGCCACGCTGATCGGCATGGACCGCGGCGCGCTGTACTGCCAGGTCAACGCGGGCGACGCGCCATCCGGCACCCATATCCTGATCACCGCCGCCACCGGCGATTTCATCCGCTATGTGGCCAAGGCCGCCGACGAGACCCTGCCCCCACACATCCTGGCCACGCTGCAGGCGGCGCAGGCAAGCAAGCAGCACCAGTTCCGAACCGATCACTACGTACTGCACTTCACCGACAGCCAGCAGACCGAGAGCCTGCTCTACGTCGGTGAGGCCTGGAACCTCAACGACCTCGACTACAAGCTCGTGGAAGTTTTCTGCACCAATGTGTCGATCGGCTTCGAGAACCTGCACCTCAACCAGGAATTGTTCGATTCCCAGCTGGAGATGATTTTCCTGCTCGCCGGCGCCGCCGAATCGCGTTCGCAGGAAACTGCCGCGCACGTGAAGCGGGTCGGTTTCCTGGCCGAATTCCTCGCCCGCGAGTACGGCCTGGACGAAGCCACCTGCGACTCCCTGAAATACGCCTCGCCGCTGCATGACATCGGCAAGATCGGCATCCCGGACTCGATCCTCAACAAGCCGGGGCCGCACACCGTCGACGAGTCGAAGGTGATGAAGCGGCACGCCGAGATCGGCCACCAGATGCTGAGCCAGTCGCGGCGCGGAATCCTGCGCATGGCCGCGGAGATCGCGCTGTCGCACCATGAGAACTGGGACGGCAGCGGTTACCCGCACGGATTGGTCGGTGAGGACATCCCGATCAGCGGGCGGATCACCATGCTGGCTGATGTTTTCGATGCGCTCGGCAGCCACCGTTGCTACAAGGACGCCTGGCCGTCGGAGAAAATCCGCGACTACATCGTCGACCAGCAAGGCACCAAGTTCGATCCCCGCCTGGTCGCCATCCTGCTGGAGAAATGGAGCGACGCCGAGGCGATCCGGGCGCGCACCCCCGACTGATTCGAGAAGCCGCAGCTCGCTGCTGCGGCCGGCGTTTGCGCCTCAGGCGGCCACGGCGGGGAAACGCAACTCGAATTTCGCCCCGGTGCCCGGCTCGCTGTCGCAGCTAATCGAGCCGCCGAGCACTTGCGTTGCCAGGTTCCAGACGATGTGCAGGCCCAGTCCAGAGCCGCCTTCGCCGCGCCGCGTGGTGAAAAAGGGTTCGAAGATCCGCTTGCGCACGTCCTCGCTCATGCCGGCGCCGTCATCGGCATAGGAAACGACTACCAGCTCGCCGACCCGGCGGGCGGTGATCGATATGGTTCCCTTCGGCTGGTCGCGGTAGCCGTGCACCAGCGAGTTGAGCACCAGGTTGACGATGATCTGGTACAGCGCGCCGGGGTAGGTTTCCAGCGTCACCCCGTCCGGGCAGAAGATCTCGACCTGGTGTTGGGTGCGCTTCAGGGTGGGATGCAGCGAGCTCATGATTTCCTGCAGGTATACAGCCAGGTCGATCGACCGTTTCTGCTCGCTCGATTGGTCCACCGCCACCTGCTTGAAACTCTTCACCAGCTTGTCAGCACGGGTGAGGTTGCGCAGGATCAGCTGAGTGCTTTCCAGTGCCGATTGCCGAAAGCGATGCAGGCTTTCCTTGGTCAGACGGTTTTCCTCCAGTTCCACGCCAAGCCGGCGCGTTTCCTGTTCCAGGTAGGAAGCCGCGGTGACGCCGATGCCGAGCGGCGTGTTGATCTCATGCGCGACGCCGGCGACCAGGCCGCCGAGCGCGGCCAGTTTCTCGGCGTGCACCAGTTGCTCCTGCGCCTGCTTGAGTTCGTCGATGGTGGCCTGCAGGTCCTTGTTGGTCTGGTTCAGCGCTTGGGTGCGTTGCTTCACCCGGAACTCAAGCTCGTGGTTGAGTTTCTCCAGCGCCAGCTCGTGGTGCTTGAACTCGGTGACATCGCCGGTAGTGCCCAGCATGCGCAGGCCGCGGCCCTGCGCATCGCGCTCGACTACGCGGCCGCGGGTGCGCAGCCAGCACCAATCGTCCCTCTTGGTCTTGGCGCGGTAGGACACATCCAGGAATTCGGATTCGCCCTTGAAATGGGCAATCAGCGCGCGGTCGAATTCGGCCCGGTCCTCGACCATCACCTCGGTTCGCAGCGTGCTGGCCTTGTGCACGACTTCGTAATTGGTCAGCTCCAGGTGGCGCAGCGGGTTGGTGCGCTTGAATATGTCCCTGGCCATGTCCATTTCCCACAACTCATCGCCGGTGCTCCACAGCACCAGGTTCAGCCGCTGCTCGCTTTCCAGTTCCGCCTGCCGGTGCGCCTTGCGGTTGCTTGCGGTCAGCCGCTCGCGAACCAGGTAGCCCAGGCCGAATGCCAGCAGCAGTAGGGCAACGGAGGCGGCAGTAAACGGCATGGGGCATAATTGCAGGCTTGCCAGGCTTTGTGGAGCTTTAACCATGTCTTCTGTCGTCATCGTCGGCGCCAAGCGCACCGCACTGGGCGCCCTGCTCGGTCAGTTCACCGGCGTTTCCGCGCCAACCCTCGGCGCCACTGCCATTCGCGCGGCGCTAGCACAGTCCGGCCTGTCGGCCGATGCGGTATCGGAAGTGATCATGGGCTGCGTGTTGCCGGCCGGCCTCGGCCAGGCGCCCGCGCGCCAGGCAGCGATCGCCGCGGGAATTCCGGTGTCCACCGGCGCCACCACCATCAACAAGGTCTGCGGTTCCGGCATGAAGGCCGTGATGCTGGGCCATGACCTGATCAAGGCCGGCTCGGCTGACGTCGTGGTCGCCGGCGGCATGGAGAGCATGACCAACGCGCCGCATCTGCTGATGGGCTCGCGCACCGGTATCCGGTTCGGCAGCACCGAGATGCTTGACCACATGGCCTGGGATGGCCTGGTCAATCCCTACGACAAGCAGCCGATGGGCAGCTTCGGCGAGCAGTGCGCCGAGAAGTACGGATTTACCCGTCAGGATCAGGATGCGTTCGCTGCGGAATCCGTGCGCCGGGCGCTGGCCGCGCAGGCCGACGGCTCGTTCAAGGACGAGATCGCGCCGGTCACGGTCAGCGGCCGCAAGGGTGATGTCGTGGTCGACACCGACGAGCAGCCGGGCCGCTGCGACATCGGCAAGATCCCGACGCTGAAGCCCGCCTTCAAGAAGGACGGCACCATCACCGCCGCCAGTTCCTCGAGCATTAATGACGGGGCCGCCGCCCTTGTCTTGATGGGCGAGGACCAGGCCCGGGCCCAGGGTGCCAAGCCGCTGGCGCGGATCGTGGCCCACGCCACCCATTCACAGGCGCCTGAGTGGTTCACCACGGCTCCGGTGGCGGCGATCAGAAAGGTGCTCGACAAGGCCGGCTGGCAGGTCGGTGACGTGGACCTGTTCGAAGTCAACGAGGCCTTCGCCACGGTCGCCATGGCGCCGATGCGCGAGCTCGGGATCGACCATGCCAAGCTGAACGTGCACGGCGGGGCCTGTGCCTTGGGCCATCCGAGCGGCGCCATCGCTACCCGAGCCAATCGC
>JANPDF010000312.1:0-5278 GCA_031431355.1 Gammaproteobacteria bacterium | reverse complement strand
AAGTGAGTATCGCTTCACGGCAGACGGCGCCATTCGCACCCTGCTGGTCAACGAGGAACTGCGCAAGAAGTTGTCCTCCGGCGCATTGGTGATCGCCCGCATGGACGAAAGCTACGAGCTGTTGCCGCGCGCTGCCGCAGTCGGCGGCGCAGATCCAGGCCAATATCGAGGCGTTGGGATTCCGAATCGACGACGTCAAACTGATCGTCAATTCCCACGAGCACTTCGATCACGCCGGCGGCATCGCCGCGCTGCAGCGCGCCAGTGGCGCCACCGTGGCGGCCAGCGCGGTCGGCGCGCTGGTGCTGCGCCAGGGCACGCCGGGCAGCGACGATCCGCAGTTCGACGCCAAGTCTCCGACCCACATTCCGAAGGTGGCCAAGGTCAGCGAAGTAGTCGACGGCCAGGCGCTGAAAGTCGGCACGATCTCCGTGACCGCGCACGCCACCCCGGGCCACACGCCTGGCGCCACCACCTGGAGTTGGAGCTCCTGCGAGGCAGGCCAGTGCCGAGCCGTGGTCTACGCCGACAGCCTGAACCCGGTGTCCTCGGACGACTTCCGATTCAGCGGCGGCAACGGACGACCTGACATTTCAACAAGCTTCGCCGCCAGCATCGCGAAACTGGCCGCGTTGAACTGTGACATCGTGCTATCGACGCATCCGGGGGCTACCGACACCCTCGACAAGCAGGCGGCGAGGACGGCGACGAACAATCCGTTCGTGGATCCGAAGGGCTGTCGCGACTATGCCGCGGTGGTGGCGGAGAAGCTGCGCGTGCGACTCGCGGACGAAGCCAATCCTGACTACCGCGTTGAGGATCGGTAGAGTTCACGGATGGACTCCATCGAAATCCGCGTCGACATCGCTGGCGGCCATTTCAACTCGCCCGAGCAGCAGGGCCTCGCGTCTGCGCCGTTTCCGGATGCGCTGGCCGAACTCGGTACGAAAATCCAGGCGAATGGGCTGGCCGAACTGTCCAGGTTCGACAAGAAGGCCAAACTGCTGGAACTGTCCGTAAAGTTCAGCACCTACTCCGATGCGAAGTTCGATTTGGTGCCGAACCTGGACACCGTGCCCTCGCGAAAGGCTTTGGGGCTCGAGATGGTCCTCGATGGCGAAGGCCTGGAGTGGCTCGAAGCTTCGGAGATCCTGCATCGCGTCGAGATCGCGGCCGTCACGGGGATCGCCATGCTTGTGCGCAGCAGCAAGGGCGACGACTCGCGGCTGCTTGAGTGGCTGCGGGGGCTGGAGGGCTTCGCAGCACTGCCCAGCGAAGGCTTGCCCCGGTGCCCGTACTGCCAGACGCGCGTTCGCAACGAGCGTACCCGACTGTGCCGTCGCTGCGGCAACTCCTGGCATGAACTGGCAGCGGATGGATCACTGCCGCCCGCGCAGGCAAAGCGCAAACTCCTGCAGCCAGCGCCACGACCGGACGGCCTGGCGGCGCTTGACAGGTTTCCGGCCGGGGCTTTCCACTATCCACACAACCTGAAAAAAGGGGCGCATCCACGCGCCAAGAAGCTGATGCCGCAGGCGGCATTGTGGGACATCGTCAACGAGAACGCGCCATTCGGCAGCGACGAGGGGAACGCGGCGCTCGACGAGTTCCCGGCCTGGCGCGCGGCCAATCCCGGCGCGCCGCTGCACGATTTCCTGGCCTGGACGATGGACTCGGAGGACAACTCGAACTGGAAAATGCCGCTGCGCGCGGATCAAATCAGCGATGCGCTGCTAGCCGAGTGGATCGCGGCGGCGAAGGCCGGCCAGTTTGATTTCCACAACGAGGTATGGCGACGCGACACCAACATCATCTCCAGCGCGCTGGCGCAACTGGTATTCGAAGGCATCATCGACGCCGAGGCCAAGCCCTTCGTGATGCTTGCCGTGACTCGTCAAAGCCACCCCGCCGTGTTGGCGTACAACTCCAACACGCGCTCGCGAACGCTGATGATGGAGCGCATTCGCGCTGCGATCGAGGCGGCCTGACTGGCGGCGTCTTGCCTGCGATGGATAGCTGCCACACTGCCGGCATGCGCAGACGTCCCCCCAGCATCGATGGCCTTGCGGCCAGCACGCTGCAGTTGCCGCCAGGCGCTTGGCCGACGGTGCTCGATTGCCTGTGCGAGCGGTTCCCCGCGGTGCCGCGCTCGCAATGGCTCGAGCGCATGACGCGAGGGCGAGTCGTGGACGGCGATGGGCGATGGTTGACGCCGGACACGCCGTATCGGGTCGGGCTCGAAGTCCATTACTACCGCGAAGTTTCCAACGAACCGCCGATCCCGTTCCATGAAGTCGTGCTGCATAGCGACGCCGACTTGCTGGTGGCGGACAAGCCGCATTTCCTGCCGGTCACGCCTGCCGGTTCCCATGTCCATGAAACCCTGCTGGGCCGATTGATCCGCCGCACCGGCAACCCGGCGCTGGCGCCACTGCACCGGATCGATCGCGACACGGCCGGACTGGTCTTGTTCTCGGTCAACCCGGACAGCCGCGCGCGCTACCAGGCGCTGTTCCGCGAGCGACGGATCGAAAAGAGCTACGAGGCGATTGCATCGCCATTGCCAAACGTCGATTTTCCATGCACCCGCTGCAGCCGGATGGTCGCCGGCGAACCGTTCTTCCGCATGCAGGAGATCGAAGGCCCGGCGAACAGCGAAACCCGGATCGACGTCGTCGCGCGCGGTGATGGGGACTGGCGATACGCATTGACGCCAGTCACCGGCCGCAAGCACCAGTTGCGCGTGCACATGGCCGCGCTGGGGGCGCCGATTGCCAACGATGGGATGTATCCGTCACTGCTCCACCGCGCGCCAGGCGACTACTCAGCGCCGTTGCAATTGCTGGCCAAGCGGCTGGCGTTCATCGATCCGCTGAGTGGCGTAGAGCGCAGGTTCTCCAGCAAGTTCGTGCTTCCCGCCTGAGGGCATCGGCACTTCCGCCAAACGGGGCAGACCCAGGCCGACTTTGGCATGGATGGCCTGTACTCAAAAAAACGGTTGCCGCGCATGACGCCGGCACGTTGTTTCATGCATGCGCGAGGGCGAAGTCCAACCCTGCGCGCACGGCGGCTACCTGTGCGGCGACGCACTGTTCGGGCGTCGCGCGCGGGCTGTCGGGGTAGACCTCGGTGGTGGTCGTGTAGCGCGCGTCGGTCAAGCCGGTGCACAGGCCGAGCCCCTTGACGGCGTACTCGATCACGCCGGGCGCCACGACCGGCGATCCGATGATCCTGCCGTCCGCGTCAGCCGGCGCGATATGCGTTACTTTCGCCACCGCCTCGATCATCGCTTGCTGGAAGGCAGGCTGCGGGTTGCCCGCGTCATCGACCAGGTAGAAGCCGTCGGGTATGCCATGCGGCTCGAAGGGCTTGCCATCGCGCGCCGCCAAGGCCGGGCCGAACTCGGATTCATCGCTGTTGGTCGTCTCGTGCAGGTCGATGTGCACCAGGAAGCGACCACGCAACGGCGCGATCAGCCGCACCAGTGCAGCCGACTCTCCGGCAGGACTGTCGTCGCGGAAATTGCGGTTGGGATCGAGCGCCAGCGCGTTCCAGCGGTGGATCCGCTCGTAGCCCCAGGGGCTGACGCAGGGCACGAGCATGAGGTTCATGCGGCCGGCATAGTGTGCCGCGTGCCTCTCGGCGAAACCCAGCGCGCCATGCACGCCGCTGGTTTCGTAGCCGTGCACGCCACCGGTGATCAGCGCGCTGGGCAGGGAATCATCCCAGTCCTTCGAGCGCAGCGCGTAAAGGGGGTAACGGCCGTCGGCGCCGTAGTCGAGCTCGCCGTACTGCTGTACGTCGAAGCGCGGGCGCAGCCGGTCAACCACGGACAGCACGTCGTCGGCATAGCTGCGCAGCTTTCGCTGCGCGGCCCGCCACTGCAGCTTGTGCGACTCGGCCCACGGCTGGCCGGGCATGCCGATCGGATACGGGTCGGGATGCGTCGTCATGCCGATGGGTCGTCCTCTAGCCGCTGCACCCGGTCGCGGTAGTCGTGCACGTTGTCGCCGGAGATGCGCGTCTCCCGCGTTCCCTTCACCTCGCCCACCTTTTCGTCCGAGCCGGTCACCGGCTTGGCAACGACCGCCGTTTCGTGCTCGAAGGCGTGCGACTTGTCGGTGTTGCGGTAATACCGGTACAGGAACCAATACAGCCCAGTTGCGCCGGCCGGGCCAAGCAGGAGAATCGAGAGTCCGCCATCGTCGCTCATCAAGAGCTCCCCAGGATCCAGAGTGCAATGCCTTCCAGGAAGGTGCCGACGGTGAGTGCGGCCGTGAGCAGTTTCCACTGCTGCACCGGCACGCTGCCCATGGTCTCGCCAGTGCGGCCGTTCACCGCGATGTAGTGCAGCATGCCGCCGTTCGAACCCGGCTGGTGGTACGAATAAAGCCATACCGGCAGGTACATCGACACCCATCGCGTGCCGTGCACGTCGAGGCGTTCCTGTTCCCAGCGAACGCCGCGACCGTAACGGTCAACCGATTTTTCGACCTGGTGGCGGCCGATTGACAGCAACGCCTCCTCCAGGCGCGGTCGCAGATGCTCGACGTCCATGTCGCGCTTCTCCGAGCTCAGGCCCGCCAGGTAGGACGCGTTCCACTTCACTGCGTTCTTGGTGTCGAAGGGCAGGATCGTGTTGATGATGTTGTTGGTGTTGGTACCGGTGTCCAGGTTGCCGCGTTCGCTGGAGGATTCCAGCGGCAGGTCGTCCACGGTGAAGTCCACGTGCCGTTCCACCTTGTACACGTCGGCATCGTAGTAGGTCTTCTTCTTGTCGCCGCTGCCCTGCGTGTATTCGCGCGTCTTGATCTCGCCCTGGCCGGCGACGTCGACGCTGGTGTTGCCGTCGACGATCATGTACGGCAGATAGACGCCGCTGACATTCTCCGGCGTGAACTGCTCCTTGAATGCCTTCAGTGCAAAAAATCGCCGCTTGTCGACGAACTGGCGGATACGCGCGACCGCATCCTCCTTCTTGATGTGGAAGGGCAGCACCGCGTCGGGCACCGCGCCATTGGCCACCTGCTCGTTGACGCCGAACACGTGCCGGCACCAGTGGCAACGCGCCGTCATCGCGTTCTCGGTATTGACCGTCACCTCGGCGCCGCAGCCGGTGCACTTGAAGCTCACCAGGATGGCGGCGTCGGCCGCGATGTCCTGCGCGCCGGACGCGATGATCGTGCCCTGGAGGCTGTCGAGGCCCTCACCGAACCCGAATTCCTCTTCGACGCGCTGGCCGTGCCATTCGTGGCGGCAGTACTGGCAGATCAGCAGG
>JANPDF010000311.1:0-3239 GCA_031431355.1 Gammaproteobacteria bacterium | reverse complement strand
CATCGAGCTGCCGATGCCAATGTGGGTGGCTTCGTGGCCCAGGCAGGAAGCGTAGGTGCCGAGCTTGCCGGTGCGTTGCAGCGCGACCGCTTTGGTGTCGAAGGCGCGCACCAGCAGCATCTGCTTGAACAGCTCGACCAGGACGCGCCGATCCTTGGCGAATTCGGGAAGATCCTCGCGCACCAGCGTGCCGTCCGGACCCAGGTACTGCAGGTATTCGATTTCAAACGTTGCGACAGTTGGCATGAAGCCCTCCCAGGCAGGCCATCGGGGCCATTGTACCGTGCCGATGCGTTACCCTTTCCGTCCCGGATCCCGCTATTTCGGCCCTCATGACCCAGCCTCCCAACCAGCGCCCGATCGAGCAGGGCGTCATCACCGACCTCGGCGAGCGCCTGAGCTACTCCGGCTACCTGCAGCTCGATCGCCTGCTGTCGGCGCAGCAGCCGCTGTCCAGCCCGGTCCACCACGACGAATTGCTGTTCATCATCCAGCATCAGGTCGCCGAACTGTGGATGAAGCTGGTGATCCACGAACTGCGCGCGGCGATCGCGCACCTGCAGCAGGACCAGCTGGGCACGACCCAGAAAATCCTGGCGCGGGTCAAGCAGGTGCAGCGGCAGATGTTCGAGCAGTGGGGCGTGCTGGAAACGCTGACGCCCAATGAATACCTGCAATTCCGCCACGTGCTCGGCCCGGCCTCGGGCTTCCAGTCATTGCAGTACCGGCAGTTCGAATTCCTGCTCGGCAACAAGAACGCCGACATGGTCGCCGTGTTCGCCCACGATCCCATCGGCCAGGCCGAGTTGCGGCAGACGCTGGAGGAGCCGAGCTTGTATGACGAGTTCCTGCGCTACCTGCATCGCCATGGCCACGATGTGCCGGCCGATCGCGTGCAGCGCGACTGGACCCAACCGCACGCGCGCGACGAGCGCCTGGTGCCGGTGCTCCGGCGCATCTACGAGGACATCGAGTCGCACTGGGAGGCCTACGCGTTGTGCGAGCAGATGCTCGACATCGAACAGAGCTTCCAGCTCTGGCGCTTCCGTCACATGAAGACGGTCGAGCGGATCATTGGCTTCCGTCGCGGGACCGGCGGCAGCTCGGGCGTCGGCTTTCTCAAGCAGGCACTGGAACTGACCTTTTTCCCGGAGTTGCTCGATGTCCGGACGGTGCTGGGCACGCCAGAGTAATGCTGCATCGCAGCAAAGTTTGACGGATTGGCCCTGAGCGGTTACATGTTGCCAGTCGTGCCGGCCTGCCACGACCTTAATGGGTAGCGCCGCATAATCCAACCTGATGCACTTTCCTGGGAGAAACCGCATGAGCGGTGCTGCAGACATGCCTCGTTCCGAGGCGCCGATTCCTGAATTCAAACAAGTCATGGGCCATCCAGCACCGCTGTGGATGCTGTTCATGTCGGAGTTCTGGGAGCGCTTCGCGTTCTACGGCATCCGTTGGGCGCTCGTGCTCTACATCGTTGCCCAGTTCCACGGCGGCTCCGCCACCGGTGAAGCCGACGCCAACCTGACCTACGGTTCCTACCTGGCCCTGGTCTATGCAGGCGCCATCTTCGGCGGCTGGATCGCCGACAAGATCCTCGGCTACCAGCGATCGATACTGCTCGGCGCGGTGTTCATGGCGGCCGGACTATTTATGGTCTCGATGCCCGATCCGAACGTGTTCAAGCTCGGCCTGGCCACGATCATCGTCGGCAACGGCCTGTTCAAGCCGAACATCTCGACCATGGTCGGCAAGCTGTACTCTGCGGCGGACGAGCGCCGGGACAGCGGCTTCACGATCTTCTACATGGGCATCAACATGGGCGCGTTCCTCGCCCCGATCTTTACCCAGTACCTTGCGCAGAAAGTGTTCGGCACCGACGGTACGCCCGCCTACAAGGTGGTGTTCATCACCGCCGGCATCGGCATGCTGATCAGCCTAGTCTGGTTCTGGTTCGGTCGTCGGCAGCTGCTCACGGTCGGTCGTCCACCGGAAGGGTCAGCAGAGAAGAGTAAAGTCGCCTATGTGGCCATTGGCGCGATTGTCGCGATTCCTTTGGTCTACTTCCTGCTCGCGATCGGCGCGCAGAGACTGCAGTGGGTGCTCACCGTCATGTTCGTCGGCCTGGCCGGCATGCTGATGGCCGAAGGCATCCGCGACGGCGCGGTCGCCCGCGACAAGACCATCGCCATGCTGATCATCTTCGCCTTCAACATCCTGTTCTGGATGTTCTTCGAACAGGCCGGCAGCAGCTTCACCTTCCTGGCCGAGAACATCGTCAACCGCGACCTGGGCGGCTGGGTGTTCCCGACCGCGTGGTTCCAGAGCGTGAATTCGCTGGCGATCATCGCGCTCGCCCCGGTACTCGCCTGGGTCTGGGTGGCGCTGGCGCGCAAGAACTTGAATCCCTCGATCCCGCGCAAGTTCGGCCTGGGCCTGCTGTTCAACGGCGCGGCGTTCCTGTTGCTGGTCTACGCCCTGTCCACCATGCTCGACTCGGGCAAGATCCCGTTCTGGACGCTGTTCATGGTCTACGTGATCCAGTCGGTCGGTGAGCTGTGCCTGTCGCCGATCGGACTGTCCATGGTCACCAAGCTGGCCCCGCTTCGCCTGGTCGGGTTCGGCATGGGCGGCTGGTTCCTGTCCACCGGCATCGGCAACAACCTGTCGGGCATCTTCGCCAGCCATGTCAGCGGCGACACCGGCATGACCGCGGCCTCGGCGCAGAGCGGCTACATGTTCGGCTTCTGGGCCCTGTTGATTTCGGGCGTGATCCTGTTCCTGCTCGCCCCGGTGATCCAGAAGCTGATGCACGGCGTCAAGTAAGCCGGGCGTTACTGATGACCAGAAAGGCGGCCTTCGGGCCGCCTTTTTTTTGCCGAAGCGGAAGCCGAAGCCGAAGCTTGGTCGCGAAGGGGCGGCTGTCGCTTCCCATTTTTAGTCGCCGCCCGATACCGGCTTGGTAAAAATGGAAATCGACAGCCGCCCGCCCGAAGCAACGCCGGTTTTGGTTTCAGAGCGGCATCCCGAAGTTGGGTCGCCAACGGAGGCCGCCCAGTGGCCGATTCGCACTTCGCGCTCGGTCGGCCCGCCAGTCGCCCTCCGCCGGCGTTGGTCGCGATGGCAACGCGTCGCTTCGCTCGCTGGGTCATCCTTGATTGGCACCAGCGCGCGGTTCGTGCGCTTTGCTTTACCCATAGGCGGTGGTTAGCGGTTGCCGTGCGTCGGACCGACCG
>JANPDF010000310.1:0-2818 GCA_031431355.1 Gammaproteobacteria bacterium | reverse complement strand
AGGCGATCAGGGTCTCGCAGCGTCGGCAATCCACGGCTCACGCCAGCGATTGCTTCGGTAATCAGGTACTGGTGCTGCACCGACACCAACGGCACGTTGACCCCAGCCATCAGGCCGACCTCGCGTGCCCACTGGCCGGCGCAATTCACCACTACCTCGCAAGCTATCCTTCCGTGCTCGGTAAGGACCGCGACCACCCGCCCGCGACTGACCTCGATGCCAAGCACGTTCGTATCTTCGATTATCCTGACGCCTTGCATCCGCGCACCCTTGGCCAGTGACTGGGTGACGTCGGATGGATTGACCTGGCCGTCGGTTGGCAGGAACGCGGCACCAATCACATCGGAAATATCCATCAGCGGCCATAGCTGCTGCGCCTCATGTGGCGTCAGCAACTGCATTTCCAGACCGAACGAGCGCGCCGTGCTGGCCTGGCGCTTGAGTTCGATCCAGCGCGATGGCGTGCAGGCAAGGCGCAAACCACCATTCATTTTCCAGCCGGTCGCCAATCCGGTCTCGGCTTCAAGGCCCGAGTACAAGGCCACCGAGTGACCGAGCATCTGGGTAATGTTGGCGCTGGTTCGCAATTGGCCAACCAGGCCAGCGGCATGAAAGGTCGAGCCCGAGCTGAGCTTGTGCCGCTCGATGACCAGCGTATCCCGCCACCCGAGCTTGCCCAGGTGATAGGCCGTTGAGCAACCAACGATGCCCCCGCCAATGACCACCGCGCGTGCCTGGCTTGGAAAATTTTCCATCTGCTGTCCGATCCGGATTCAGGAATTATGCAATTGCGCGACAGCCTGGCCGGAATCGGCCTGCATCTCTTGCCACATGATTTCGAAGCGCTCGATGTAGTCACGCGCATAGCTTGCGTAGTCGAAATCGATCGTCGATTTGAGTTGGGATACCGCGGCCCAGAGCAGTTCGCGCAGCAGGGACGCGCACTTCATGGCGGCGAATCCACGCCGGCAGGCGGGATCGATGCCCACGCCGAAGTAAGCGACCAGCAACTCCGCCTCCAACTCAGGTGTGAGCGAATTATTGGAGGAAAGGTTGGCCAGGTCGAACAGCGGGCTGTTGAATCCGGCGTAATCCCAGTCAATCAGCCAAAGCCGTCGGCCGTCATCGATGAAATTGGCGGCGAGCAAGTCGTTGTGCCCGAAAACCAAGGTGACCTGGCCGACCAGCTGCTCAAGCTGTCGCGCTCGTGTCGCCAATTGCGGCAGATCCAATCCCAGTGGATTGGTTGGAGCCTCGAGCAGCACCGCCAGATAGTTGCGAATGACCTGGAACACCCAGAAGATGAGCGCCGGTCCTCGATGATGTCTCGGGATGTCCAGGTGGCAACGGCGCAGCAACTCGACGATCCGCTCCAGGTTGCGCGCCTGGCACACGTCCCCGGGCGTGAAAGTGTGGCCGTCGATGTATCGGCTGACCAGGAATCCGCCACCGGCATGGATCACTTCCGGCGAAATGCCTGCCGCGTACGCGGCACGCGCAGCAGCGAGCTCGTTGAAACGCATCACGCCATGCTCGGGCAGGTCGCGACCCACGCGCACCACGAATCGCCCGCCACCGGGATCGGCAGCCAGGAAATTGCGATTGGTCATGCCGCCGGGCAAGGGGGATATCTCGACGCGCCCTGACCAGCAGGGCAATTGGGCCATCTGATCGAGTAAGGACTGCTCGCTCATGGTCTGTTTCCGGGCGACTTGCTGCCTATACTTGCACGACTTGTGCCGAGCTTCGAGGGAACCGTGCATGGACCTGTCCCAGTCGCCAATCCTGCAACAAGCCGCCGCGCTCGCGGTGCGCCTCGCGGATGCCGCCCGGCCGATCGCCCTGGGCTATTTCCGCCAGGCGCTGGCGATTGAAATCAAGCCCGACCAGAGTCCAGTGACCGTAGCCGATAGGGCTATCGAGGGCGAAATGCGCCGCTTGATCGGGGAACATTTTCCCTCGCATGGTGTGCTCGGCGAGGAATACGGCAACTCGGCTGGCAGCGAATTCACCTGGGTGCTGGATCCGATCGACGGCACCAAGAGTTACCTCTGCGGACTGCCCTTGTTCGGCACGCTGATCGCCCTGCTGCACGGGCAGCAACCAGTCCTTGGCATCATCGACATGCCAGCCATGGACGAGCGCTGGACGGGCATGGTCGGGGCGGCGAGCAGCTTCAACGCTGCGCCGGCCCGCGTCAGCGCCTGCGAACGAATCGAACATGCAAGGGTGTTCACCACCTCGCCGGACATGTTTGCAGCCGAGGATTGGCAACGCTTCGACGCGCTCAGCGGACGCGCTGCGATCCGCCGCTATGGCGGCGATTGCTACAGCTACGGTTTGCTCGCGTCGGGACATTGCGACCTGATCGTCGAAACCGGGCTGCAGCCTTACGATTTCATGGCGCTGGTGCCGGTGATCGAGGGCGCCGGGGGCAAGGTCAGCGACTGGCAGGGCAAGGCCTTGACCCTGCAGTCCGACGGGCACGTCATTGCGGCTGCCAGTCAAACGCTCTGGGCCCAGGCGATCGTCGCCCTGGAGCGCTGACGACGGCCACGATGACACAAACAAAAAAAGCCGCCCGAAGGCGGCTTTTTCTTGTCCGGAATGACCCGGAAAAAATTCAGACGACGCCTTCGCCTTCCTCGACAGCCTTCATCGACAGGCGGATGCGGCCCTGCTTGTCGACTTCCAGCACCTTGACCTTGACCATGTCGCCTTCCTTGAGCTTGTCGGAAACCTTCTCGACGCGCTCGTTGGAGATCTGCGACACGTGCACCAGGCCATCCTTGCCCGGGGCGATGGTGACGAATGCACC
>JANPDF010000309.1:0-3945 GCA_031431355.1 Gammaproteobacteria bacterium | reverse complement strand
TGCCCAAGTCGCTGGAAGGCTATTACCAGGAGACCGGCCGCGCCGGCCGCGATGGCGAACCGGCCGAAGCCTGGCTGGCCTATGGCCTCGGCGACCTGGTGATGCTGCAGAAGATGATCGAATCATCGGACGCAGGCGAGGAGAGGCGCTGGCTGGAGCGGCGCAAGCTCGACACGCTGCTCGGCTATTGCGAGTCCACGGTCTGCCGCCGGCAGGTGCTGCTGGCCAACTTCAATGAAATCCATCCCGGCGCCTGCGGCAACTGCGACAACTGCCTGGAGCCGGCGCAAACCTGGGACGCAACGATTGCCGCGCAGAAGGCGTTGTCCTGCGTCTTTCGCAGCGGACAACGTTTCGGCGCGACGCACCTGATCGACATCCTGCGCGGCAACGCCAACGAACGGGTGGAACAGTTCGGCCACCAGGCGCTGAGCACCTTCGGCGTCGGCAGCGAGTTGGATGCCCGGCAGTGGAAGGGCGTATTCCGGCAACTGCTGGCCATGGGCCTGCTCGCCACTGACGGACAGGGACACGGCGGGCTGCGACTGACCGAGGCCAGCCGTCCGGTGTTGCGCGGGGAACAGCCGATCTCGCTACGAAGGGAGACTGAGCGCCGGCGCGAGCGGACGGCGCGCGGTGCAACGTCTTCGCCCGCGCAAGCCCTGTCGGCGTCGGATGCGCCAGTCTTCGAATCGCTTCGAGCCTTGCGCGCAAGCATTGCCCGCGAGCAGAACCTGCCGGCGTATGTGATCTTCCACGACGCGACCCTGCGGGCCATGGCAACCCAGCGACCCCGCTCGCTGAACGAACTGGCCCTTATCAATGGCGTCGGCCTGTCGAAGCTGGAGCGATATGGCCAGCGAATGCTGGCCGTCCTCGACGAGAACCGCGCGGCCTGAGACGAGGCCGGCAAAGCACACGCTGGCGGAATTGACGGCACAGCAAGCGCTGCGGGACCGGCGGAAGCTTGTCCGGAGCGGAGGCCGAAAGGTCTCCGTTGTTCGTTGCGGATGGTGGGTCGTCCGAGACTCGAACTCGGGACCAAAAGATTAAAAGTCTTCTGCTCTACCAACTGAGCTAACGACCCATCAAAAAAACAGCCCGGCTTGGCCGGGGAGCGCATTCTAACCGAATCGAAGTCGGCTGTTAAGGACGCCGGCCGCGCCGACGTCGCGCGCCTCAGCGGTAGCGGGTCGGATCCGGCACGCCTGCTTCGTGGAAACCCTGCGCGCGCAGGCGGCAGGCGTCGCAGACCGCGCACGCGCGTCCATGCTGGTCGGCCTGGTAGCAGGATACCGTTCGCGAGAAATCGACACCGAGCCGGATGCCCTCCCTGACGATGTCCGCCTTCGACATCCGCATCAACGGCGCGCGCACGTGCAGCTGCCGGCCTTCCACGCCGGCCTTGGTGGCAAGGTTGCCCAGTGTCTCGAAGGCGGCGATGAACTCCGGGCGACAATCCGGATAGCCCGAGTAGTCGACCGCGTTGACTCCGCAGAAGATTTGCTCGGCGCCGATCACTTCGGCCCAGCCAAGGGCAACCGACAGCATGATGGTGTTTCGCGCTGGCACGTAGGTGACCGGCACGCCCTCGCTGGCGCACTCCGGCACGGCGATATCCGCGGTCAATGCCGAGCCGCCGATGCTGCGCAGGTCCACCACGACCGTCTTGTGCTCGATCGCACTGCAGGCCTGCGCCAGTTCGGCGGCGGCGGCCAGCTCGGCCGAATGCCGTTGCCCGTAGCTCACCGACAAGGCATAGCAATCCAGGCCCTGCTCGCGCGCTAGCGCCATGGTCACGGCCGAGTCCATGCCGCCGGAAACAAGCACTACGGCGCGGGCCGGCGCGGGAAGTCTGCTATTCATCGCGTCATTGTCTCGCGGAATGGGCCGCGCTGTGAACTACGGAAGGCGGCAGCCTGCTAGCGGCCTTGCGCATCGCCCCACAGTTGCTTGTGTAATTGCATCTGGAAGCGCACCGGCAGCTTGTCGGCCAGTATCCATTCCGCCAGCTCCCGTGCTGCCAGCTGGGTATGACTGGGCGAAAACAGCACGTCGCAGCGCGCGTCGAGCCCATGCTCGGCCACCATCTCCCGTGACCATTCGTAGTCCTTGCGATCGCAGATCACGAACTTGACCTGGTCGTGCGCCACCAGCAGCGGGATGTTGCCAAGGAGATTGCGATGCTGTTCGGCCGAACCGGGCGTCTTCAGGTCGACCACTCGCGATACCCGGGGGTCGACCCCGGCGATGTCGATGGCGCCAGAGGTCTCTAGCGAAACGTCGTAGCCCACCTCGCACAAGCGTTCGAGCAACAGCAGGCAACGCTTCTGCGACAGCGGCTCGCCGCCGGTGACGCAGACATGGCGGACACCGTGGCCGGCCACTTCGGCCAGGATCGCATCGATGTCCCACCACTGGCCGCCATGGAAGGCATAGGCCGTGTCGCAATACTGGCAACGCAACGGACAACCGGTGAGGCGAACGAACACCGTCGGCCAGCCGACGCTGCGTGCTTCGCCCTGGACGGACAGGAATATTTCCGTCAGTCGCAGGCGACCAGCCGAGTCCACTTCCATAGGAGAACCGCCCCGGCTATCGGGATTCGAGGCTCAGCGCGCGCAGGCGGCTGGCAGCCAGGCGAGCCGCTTCGGTGCCGGGAAATTCGTTGATGACGCGATTGAGCGTCTGCCTGCCCGGCCCGCCCTGGCCCAGCTCGATCTGGCAGTAGCCTTTCTTGAGCAGTGCATCGGGCGCCTTGCCGGAGTCGGGAAATTCGCCCAGCAACGTTTCGAATGCCTGCAGCGCGATCGGATAGTTCTGGGTCACGTAGTAGCTCTCGCCCAGCCAGTACCAGGCGTTCGGGGCCAGCGGTCCCTGCGGGTATGCCCGCAGGTAGGCCTGGAATGCCCGCGCCGATTCGACGTAGTCGCCGCGCTTGAGCGCATCGAACGCCGCAGCATAGGCACCCTGGTCATCCGACGATGGCGCCACTGCAGCCGGTTCCCGGCGCGCCGGAGGCGAAGCAACGCTATTGCGCGGCGATGAGGCAGGCGGCGCCGCAGCGGCCGGCGGAGCGCTCGCCGCGCCGCCTTCCATGCGTTGCAGGCGCGTGTCGAGGTCGACGTACTGCTCGCGGTTACGTTGCGCGAGCTGCGCGTTCTCGTTCTGCAACTGCTCCACCTGGTTGCGCAGTGCCTGCACTTCCGTTTGCATCTGCGCCAGTCGGTTGAGTAACTCGACGTTGGCCTGGCCGCTGCTGCTGTTCTGCGTAGCGGCCTGTCGCTCGAGGCTGGCGACGCGATCGGCCAGGCTTTGCTTCTGCGCCAGCACCGGGCCGGCCGCCAACAGGGCGACCAGCATCCAGGCTATGCGGGCTGTCATCGTCCGCACCCGTTACTTGGCCGTGTAGACGATTTCGACGCGACGGTTGCGCGACCAGCACTCATCGCTGGAATCGGCGCAAGTCGGGCGTTCCTCGCCGTAGCTGATCACGGTTACCTGGCCGGTCGAACCGATCGCGGCCGCGACCGCGTTGCCGCGGCGCTCGCCCAAGCCCAGGTTGTATTCGCGGGTGCCGCGCTCGTCGGCGTTGCCTTCCATGTTCATGCGCGACTCGGGACGGTCACGCAGGTACTTGGAGTGACAGGCAATCGTGGCCTGGAACTCCGGACGCAGGGTGTCCTGGTCAAAGTCGACGTAAAACACCCGCTGGCGCAGGCAGGAATCGGAATCCAGGTCGGATGGCGAGTAGCGGCCGGGGGTGCTGTCTGGCAGTGCGTCAGTGACGGCACCGGAGGTATCGGCAGATGCGCCGTCGGACGGCGGCACTTCCTTGACCTTCTTGGTGCAGCCAACCATGGCGACCACGACGGTGGCGGCGATCGCGAGTCGGGTAATGTTGTTCATGAATGTTCCTTGTCGATGAATGGGTGCGAGTAGTCG
>JANPDF010000308.1:0-5155 GCA_031431355.1 Gammaproteobacteria bacterium | reverse complement strand
ACACCAGGCGCAACAGATCACCTCGGCATCCGCGCAGATCAAAGACGTAGCGACCAGCATTGACCAGGTGTCGCGCAACTCGGCCGAGTCGGCCGACGTGGCGCACAGGTCGGTGCAAATCGCCGCGAAAGGCGCCGAAGTGGTGCGCCAGACCATCCAGGGCATGGACAACATCCGTGACCAGATTCAGGAAACCTCGAAACGAATCAAGCGACTGGGCGAAAGCTCGCAGGAAATCGGCTCGATCGTTGAACTGATTAACGACATCGCCGAACAGACCAACATCCTGGCGCTTAACGCAGCTATTCAGGCGGCATCCGCCGGCGAGGCGGGCCGAGGCTTCGCGGTGGTGGCCGACGAAGTGCAACGACTGGCAGAACGCGCGTCGAACGCGACCAAGCGAATTGAAACCCTGGTCCAGACCATTCAAAGCGATACCAACGAAGCGGTGTCGTCGATGGAACAAACCACCGCGGAAGTGGTCGCCGGTGCACGATTGGCAGAAGACGCGGGCCTGGCGCTGGGCGAGATCGAAAAGGTCTCGAACGACCTGGCAGACCTCATTCAGAACATCTCGACGGCGGCGCGCCAGCAGTCGGTGGCGGCAACCAACATCACCGCGACCATGTCGGTGATTCAGGAGATCACCACGCAGACCTCGCAAGGTGCCAACCAGACCGCCGAGTCGATTGGAAACCTCGCTCAGCTCGCCGCCGACCTTCGTCGCTCGGTGGCTGACTTCAAACTGCCCGCGCTCTGATCGGCCCGGATTTTGTTCGCAATGGCTTGGCACGGGTGCCCGTTCTGGCGCCTGCGTAACGACAGGACCTCGGCATGAGGCTGCACGAAAACATCGATTTCACCACGCTCACTTGGGTCAAGCCGGAGCTCGACGAGACGCTTCGGCAGGCGCGCAACGCGCTGCAGAACTACGTGGAGGAGGGCGAGAGCCCGGCCGAGCTGCGCACCTGCTCCGACCTGCTGCACCAGGTGCAGGGCACCCTGCGCATGGTCGAGTTGTATGGCGCGGCAATGGTCGCCGAGGAGATGGAGCAGCTTTCGCGCGCGCTGATTGATGGCAAGGTCGCCAATCGCGACAACGCCTACGCCGTGCTGATGCAGGGAATCGTGCAGTTGCCCGACTACCTGGAGCGACTGCAGAGCGGACACCGCGACATTCCCATTGTTCTGCTGCCGCTGCTCAACCAGCTGCGCGAATCACGTGGCGAGAAGGGACTCAGCGAGAGCGTGCTCTTTTCGCCGGACCTGTCGCGGCCCCTGCCGGCGTCGGCGCAGGGCCCGGCCATGCCGATGGATCCGGCCGAACTCACCCGCCGCGCGGAAACGCTGCGCGGTTTGTACCAGGGCGCGCTGCTGCGCTGGCTGAAGGACGACAACAGCCCGGCGACCATCCGCGACCTGACCGATGTCTGTGAGCAACTGGTCCCGATCACCTGGGCCGAGCCCGCCCGCCGCCTGTTCTGGGTCGCCGCAGGCACCCTGGATGCGCTGGGCAAGAATGCATTCCCGGTCAGCAACCCGCTCAAGCAGGCGCTGAGCAAGGTCGAGCGCGAGATCAAGCGCCTCGCCGAAGGCGGCGACGCCGCGTTCCGCTCCAACCCGCCGATCGAGCTGACCAAGCAGCTGCTTTACTTCGTCGCGCACGAGGGTTCCGATACCGGGCGCATCGGTGAAATCCGCAATGTGTTCGGCCTCAGTGGCACCGAGCCCAGCGAAGCGGAGCTCGCGCATGCGCGCGGCAGCCTGAGCGGCAACAACCGCGCGCTGCTTGAAACGGTCGCCGTGGCGATCAAGGAAGACTTGTTGCGGGTCAAGGACGCACTGGACCTGCATTTGCGCACGCCGGGCGCGTCGGTCACCGACCTGGGCGTCCAGGTCGAAGCGCTCGATCGCGTTGCCGATACGCTGGGCATGCTCGGTCTTGGCGTGCCGCGTCGCGTGGTGCAGGACCAGCGCACCGCCATCAACGACGTGATCTCCGGCCAGCGCAAGGGTGACGAAGAAACCTTGCTCGATATTGCTGGCGCCCTGCTCTACGTGGAAGCCGCGCTCGACGACCAAGTCGAGCGCCTCGGCAAGGAAGACACCGCGACTGGGGATGCCACGACCGCGCCTCCAAGCAATGAATCGCGGCGCCTGCTTGAGGTGCTGGTCAAGGAAGCGATCGTCAATTTTGCCGAGGCCCGGCAGGCGTTCGTAGCTTTCGTCGAAACCCACTGGGATCACTCGCAACTGGCCCAGGTGCCGCGCCTGCTCACCGAGGTTTCCGGCGCCTTGCGCATCCTCAATATCCAGGAACCGGCCGACTATCTTATCGGCGTCCGCCAATTCACCGACAATGAACTGCTCCGTCGCAAGCAGGTTCCCAACGGCCAGCAGATGGATCGCCTGGCCGATGCGTTGGCCAGCCTGGAATATTTCCTCGAGGCATTGCGCGACCGCCGCCCGAATCGCGAGCAGATCCTGGAAGTGGCCAGGCAGAGCCTGACTTCGCTCGGCTATTGGCCATTGACCGCGGAAATGCGCGCCAGTGCGCCGGTGGCCGAAGCCGCGCCCGCCAAGGCTGCCGAAGCGCTGCCCGCGCCGGTGCCCGCCGCGGCAGCTCCGCCCCCTCCGCCAAAAGCGCCGGAAGCTTCGGTTCCGTTGCCGATCGTCGCCGAACCGGCTCCGCCTCCTGCCGCTCCCGCGCCACCAGCGCCACCAGCGCCCGCCCCGGCTCCGCCGCCGGCAGCGTCGGCTCCGATGGCGACGCCAGCACCCGCCGTCCCGGCGGCCGCCATTGCCTTCCCCGTGGTGCCCGGTTTCGACGGCAGCAGCAGCGAAGAGATCGACGACGAAATCCGTGAAGTGTTCCTCGAGGAATTCGAGGAAGAGATCGACAACCTGGCGCAGCTATTGCCCGCGTGGCGACACGATCCGGCCAATGCGGAGTTGCTCCGTCCGATTCGTCGCGTGTTCCATACGCTCAAGGGCAGCGGCCGCCTGGTCGGCGCCAAGACCCTGGGCGAGTTCAGCTGGAAGGTCGAGAGCTTGCTCAACCGCGTGCTCGACGGCAGTCGTCCGGCCAGCCCGCAGGTCATCGGCCTGGTGCAGTTGGCGCTCGACAACCTGCCGCTGTTGCGCGCCGCGCTGCAGGGCCAGGAAGTTCGCGCTGACCTCGAAGGCCTGCAAGCCATCGCCGACCTTCTCGCCGCAGGTGAAGAAGTCAGCTATGCCGCCGCCCCGGCTGCCGCCGGCGCCGATGTGGCCGGAACCGAACCGGCCGCTCCTGCGGAAATGGCGTTCGAGCCGGCGCCAGTCGCTGAGCCCGAACCCGAGTCCGTCGTCGAGGCCGCCGAGGCCGATGGGGATATGTCGGCCGCAGTGTTCTCCATTGATCCAGTGTTGCTGGAAATCCTCAAGCCGGAAGTCGCCGGGCACCTGGAAACCGTGGACGCATGGTTGGCGACCTGCGCCGTGCGCGGACCCCAGCCGGTTACCGATCCGCTGTTGCGCTCGATCCACACGATGAACGGCGCCTTCGCGATGACCGAAGTGGTGATGATCACGGACGTCACCGCCCCGCTGGAAGGTTTCGTCAAGCGTGCGTTGGCGCACCACCAGACGCCGACGGCCGAAGGCGTGGCCGTGGTCGCCGAAGCCGCCAAGGCCATTCGCGCAACCATTGCCGCGATCGAGAAGCCGCGCCCGGTATTGCCGCACTTCGACGAACTCGCCGCGCGCGCCTGCGCGCTGCGCGATGCATTGCCAGACTCGATGCTGCCCAGCGTGCCGGCGCAGGTCGAGGAAGAAGCGGCGGTGATGCCGCAAGTAGTGATGCTGGAAGCCGCCGATGTCTCGGCTATTCCGCAGTTCGAGCCAAGCCCGGAGCCCGAAGCCGAGCCCGAAGTGGCGCTCGAAATGGGCCTGGATCTTGGCGAAATGGCACAGGTGCAGATCGATGGCGAGCCCGCCGTCCAAGACGAGCCGGAAGCGACGGAAGAACTCGACGCGGTCGAAATCGAAGCGGCGCAGCCTGCGTTCGAGGAAGTGCCCGCTGCCTCCGAGATTGAGGCGACTGCGGTCGAGGCGCCGATGTCCTTCGAGGAAGAGACGATTGCGCTGAGCGAGGAGTCAATCAGTTTCGAGCAGGAAGCGGCATCGTTCGCGCCGGAAGTTGCAGCTTTCGAGCAGGAAGCCGCGACGACGGCGCCGGATCGCGAGTTCGCGCTGGAAGAAATTCCCGTTTCTTTCGAGGAAGTTTCCGAAGTGGTGGAGACGGGGGCGTACGCGTCCTACGAACCCGCCGAATCCCTCGGCGCCATCTACGCTGCGTAAGCAGCGCCGCCGGCGCTTGAAGCAGTGGCTGAATCTTACGAACAGCCAGCCGCGCTCGAAGCCGAATCGGCCCAGGCCGAGGAGCCAGTCGAGGAACCGATCGAATACGCCGAGTTGCCGGAAAGCGAAATGTTCTCGCTCGAGGATTTCCTGCGCCAGGGATCCGACGATGAGACCGCTCTGTCTTTTGCTGAAGTCGAGCCGGACGCGTCGATGTCGGTGATGCAAATCGACGAGTCCGAGGAATACGCCGGGCACGCAATGGATGTCGAGGAGCCGGCGTCCGAGGCTTCGACGGAGATGGAACTCGAAGTTGCCGGCGCGGCCGCGGGTGACTCGCTGGAGATTGCGCAAGTGCAAGCGGAGCCGGCACCCACGTTGGAGATCGAGGAAGGCGACTTCGCCGGGGTCGATGCCTACGCTGCCCTGCCGCCGATCTCGACCGCCGATGCCGCCTCGTTCGAACAGGAAGCCGCGGCCGAACAGGCTGCCGCCGCAGAGCAAGCGCCGGAAGCCGCCGACTCGGCGGAATTGCGTCAGCAGGCCGAACCCGGTGAACCACCGGCGTTTGACGCACCTGAACTGGCCGGGGCGGGCGATGAGGCCGCATTCGACGATGCACCCGATGCTGAAGCAACCGATGCCGCGCTTGCGGGGATGATTGCCGCTTATCCAACTGCCGAGGACGCGGCTGCTATCGAGGAAGCCGCTGAGCCTGTGCGTGGTACGGCCGGTGTCGGAGTGTTCTCGGCGGAGGATCTGGCCATCGCAGACGTCCTGCTTGCCAAGGGTCTGCAGTTCGCCGATTCGGAATTCG
>JANPDF010000307.1:0-5796 GCA_031431355.1 Gammaproteobacteria bacterium | reverse complement strand
ACTGCAGGTGAACTTCCGCGGTTCCGGCGGACGTGGCAAGAATTTCGAGGAATCCGGATGGAAGCATTGGGGCGACCTGCTCCAGGACGACCTGGCCGACGGCGTGCGTTGGGCGACGGCTAGCGGCCACGCCGATGCCAGCCGCGTGTGCATCTACGGTGCCAGCTTCGGTGGCTACTCCGCGCTGATGAACCCGATCCGCAATCCCGGCATGTACAAGTGCGCGATCGGCTACATCGGCGTCTACGACCTCAACCTGATGGTCAAGGACCCTAGCGTCACGCGATGGAAGGCCACCAAGCGCTTCTTCGATCGCACGCTTGGCACCGACCGCGAATTGCTCGCGCTAACGTCTCCGGCGCTGCACGCCGACAAAGTGGACGTGCCGGTGCTGCTGGTCCACGGCAAGCTCGACGAGACCGCGCAGCTGGACCAGTTCAAGGCTATGCAGGCGGCGTTGAAGAAAGCCGGAAAACCGTTCGAAGTGATGCTGGTCGATGGCGAGGGCCACGGCTTCTACAAGCCGGAAAACGTGGCCGAGCTGTACCGGCGCATGGAAGCTTTCCTCGGCAAGCACATCGGCCCGGGCGTCGTTGCGCCAGCTGCCGGCGCCGGAAAGTAAAATACGCGCGTCCGCCGGTACGGCGGACGCGCGGTTGCCGCCTACTCGGCCAGGGTAAGCAGCGACGCGTTGCCGCCAGCCGCCGTGGTGTTGATGGTGAGCGTGCGTTCGCTGGCGAACTTGAGCAGATAGTGCGGCCCGCCGGCCTTTGGGCCGGTACCGGACAGTCCTTCGCCGCCGAATGGCTGCACTCCAACCACCGCCCCAATCTGATTGCGATTCACGTAGCAGTTGCCAACCCGCACGCTGCGCACGATGTGTTGCACCGTGGCATCGATGCGCGAGTGGATGCCCAGCGTCAGCCCGTAGCCGGTCGCGTTGATCGCGGCCAGCACCTTGTCCAGGTCGCGGGCTTCGTAGCGGATCACGTGCAGCACCGGCCCGAACACTTCACGCGTCAGCTGATCGAGCGACTCGAGTTCGTAGGCGCGCGGCGCGAAGAAGCTGCCATGCTCGCAGCCCGCGCCCAGGCGCACCGCCTTGATCAGCCTGGCCTCCTTGTCCATGCGCGCGGCATGCGCTTCCAGCAGCGACAGCGCGTCTGCGTCGATCACTGGCCCGACATCGGTGGACAGCAACGCCGGGTCGCCGACCACGATCTCGTCCATCGCGCCGGACAGCATCGTCACCACCCTGTCGGCGATGTCGCTCTGCACGAACAGGATTCGCGCCGCCGAACAGCGCTGCCCGGCCGAGTCGAAGGCAGCGGTCATCGCGTCCTTCACCAGTTGTTCCGGCAACGCCGAGGAGTCGGCGATCAATGCGTTCTGGCCGCCGGTTTCCGCGATGAGCGTCGCCAACGCGGCCTGGCGCGCGGCGAGCGCGCGATTGATGGCCCAGGCCGTCTCGGTGGAACCGGTGAACACCACGCCGCTGACGCGCGGATCGCGGGTCAGCGCCGCGCCGACCGTGGCGCCGTCGCCCGGCAGGAACTGCAGCACGTTTTCCGGCACGCCGGCCTCATGCAGCAGCTTCACCGCGAAATGCGCGATCAGGTTGGTCTGCTCGGCTGGCTTGGCGATCACCGTGTTGCCAGCCGCGAGCGCGGCAGCGATCTGGCCCATGAAGATCGCCAGCGGGAAATTCCACGGGCTGATGCAGACGAACACGCCGCGCCCGTGCAGCTGCAATTCGTTGGATTCGCCGGTCGGGCCCGGCAGTTTCTCGGGATGCCCGAACAGCTTGCGCGACTGCACTGCGTAATAGCGGCAGAAGTCGACCGCCTCGCGCACTTCCGCCACCGAGGCGGACAGCGACTTGCCGGCTTCCTTCACGCATAGCGCGATCAGTTCCGGCATGCGCGCTTCCATCAACTCGGCGGCGAACTCCAGGATCTTGGCGCGCGACGCGGCTGGCAGGTGGTCCCAGTCGTTGAATGCGGCCTGCGCATTGACCAGCGCCTGTTCGACCTGGCCGGCATCGCTGGCCTGCCACTGGCCGATGGTCTCGCGACGGTCGGCGGGGTTGCTGACGTTGGCCAGCGCACCGCTGCCGGCGGCGCCGGGCACCAGCGGCGTCGCCCGCCACTGCTTCACGGCTGCATTGACCCGCTCCGCTAGCGCGGCGAGTTCCAGATCATTGGCAAGGTTGACGCCCATGGAATTCTTCCTGTCGGCAAAGATGGCGGACGGCTGCGGGATGTTCGGATGCGGCTTGCTGGCGAAGGCGCCAACGGTGGCCACCGGATCGGCGACGAGCGCTTCCGGCGGCAGCGTTTCGTCGGTGATTCGATTGACGAAACTGGAGTTGGCGCCGTTCTCCAGCAGGCGACGGACCAGGTACGGCAACAGGTCTTCGTGCGATCCCACGGGCGCGTACACGCGGCAGGGCACGTTGAGGTGCTGCGCCCCGATGGTCTCTGCATACAGGTGATCGCCCATGCCATGCAGGCGCTGGAACTCGAAATCGCGGCCGCGGGCGAAATGGTGGATGGCGGCGATGGTCTGCGCGTTGTGCGTGGCGAACATCGGATAAAGCGCGTCGCTGGCATCAAACATCTTGCGCGCGCAGGCCAGGTAACTGACGTCGGTATTGGGCTTGCGCGTGAACACGGGATAGCCGGCCAGGCCCTCGGTCTGCGCTTTCTTAATCTCGGAATCCCAATACGCGCCCTTGACCAGGCGCACCGGCATCCGTCGACCGGTGCGGCGGGCCAGGTCGATCACGAAATCGAGCACGAACGGTGCGCGCTTCAGATAGGCCTGCACCGCCAGTCCATACCCTTCCCAGCCGTCGAGCGAGGGATCGGCGTAGGCGCCGGCGATCACGTCCAGCGACAGCTCCAGGCGCTCGGATTCTTCGGCGTCGATGGTGAAGCCGATGCCCTGAGCCTTGGCCAGCCGGGCCAGTTCGATGATGCGCGGGGTCAGTTCGGCCAGCACCCGGGCCCGCTTGGCGAACTCATAGCGCGGGTGCAGCGCCGACAGCTTGACCGAGATCGAGGGCGCGGCGAACACGTCCGGATACGGACCGCCAGCGCCGATCGACAGGATCGCCAGGCTATAGGCCTCGAGATAGCGGGCAGCGTCGTGCGCCGTGAAGGCGCCTTCGCCCAGCATGTCGAAGGAATAGCGATAGGCGGCGTTGTCGCCCTTGTGCGAGCGCTCCAGGGCTTCTTCGATGTTGCGTCCCATCACGAACTGGTGGCCCATGATGCGCATCGCCTGACGGACGGCCAGGCGGATCGCCGGCTCGCCCATGCGCCCGACCAGACGGCGGAAGGCGCCGGTGGCGTTGCGCCGGGTCTCGTCGGCGAGGTTGACGATCCGGCCGGTGAGCATCAGCCCCCAGGTCGAGGCGTTGACCAGCACCGAGGTCGAGCGGCCGACATGGGCGTCCCAGTCGGCATCGCCGAGCTTGTCGCGGATCAGGCGGTTGGCGGTGTCCTGGTCGGGGATGCGCAACAAGGCCTCGGCCACGCACATGAGCAGGACGCCCTCCTCCGAGCTCAGGTCGTATTCGCGCATGAACGCCTCGACCATCGCCGGATCGGCGGCCCGGATCCGCGTCCGCTGGACCAGCGCCACGGCCGTGGCCTGCACCTGGGCCTGTTCGGACGGCGGCAACAGTGCCTGGGCGAGCAATTCGTCCAGGTGTTCGCTTTCGTCGCGCAAATAGGCGGACGTGATGCGCTGGCGGAGCGGCGACAGCGCCGCTGGCAGTTCTGAGCTGATGATGGGCGTCACGGAAGTCCCGGCGGAAGCTACGCTGCGCGCGTGCGAACTGCGGATTCTAGTCGCCGCAGCCCCGGGGGGCAAAGCCACGATCGCCCTGTGACGGCGGTCGTCACGACTCACGTGCGGCCGGCATCGCTCCTGATCGGCTTGCCGCCAGAGCGGGTCACAGCGTAAAATCCGCAGGTTTTCCAGCCCAAAAAACAATACTGGCGGCGCCCCCCGGGGCTCGCTGCCCGGCATAGATCACAGTTCGAGGTAGATCCCCATGAGTGCAGTGATGAAAGCCCCGCGTCTGTCGCGCCTCGCCACCGGTCTGCTTGCGCTGGCAAGCTCCGCCGCTTCGGCCCACGGCGGCACGGAGCCGGTGCGCTGGCAGCTGAACATGATTCCGGGCGTGACGGCCACGTCGCAGAACGCCTACGACGCGCACATGATCATGCTCTGGATCTGCATCGTGATCGGGATCGTGGTATTCGGCGCCATGGCCTACGCCATGTTCAAGTTCCGCCATTCCAAAGGCGCGGTGCCGGATACCAAGTTCACCCACAGCACCGTGCTCGAGGCGCTCTGGACCGTGATCCCGATCGTGATCCTGATCGGCTCTGCCATCCCGGCGACGCGCATGGTGGTGTCGCAGTACAACGCCGACCACGACGCCAAGCCGGCCGAGATGACGGTGAAGGTCACCGGCTACCAGTGGATGTGGAAGTACGAGTATGTCGACCAGGGGGTCGAGTTCGTCAGCCGCCTCGACCGCGAGTCGGACCGGCTGCGCCAAAACAAGGCCGTCAGCCAGGCCGAGCTCGCCGGGCACAAGAACTACCTGCGTGACGTAGACCGGCCGCTGGTACTGCCGGCCGATACCCGCATTCGCTTCGTGATCACCGCCGACGACGTCATCCACGCGTGGTGGGTACCGGCGCTGGGCTGGAAGCAGGACGCCGTGCCGGGCGTGATCAACGAGGGCTGGACCGAAGTAAAGCAGCCGGGCACCTACCGCGGCGTGTGCGCGGAACTGTGCGGCAAGGACCATGGCTTCATGCCAATCGTGGTCAAGGTGGTTCCCAAGGCGGAATACCAGGCTTGGCTGGCTGCGCAGAAGGCCGCCGACGCCGGTTGATTGGCGCCGCTACACGATCCATCCCATTCGAATTGAAACATTCCAGAGGCAAGCGACATGGCTAATTACAGCGCCGCCCACGATGAGCATGGCCACGACGACCATTCTCACCCGCAGAGCTTCTTCCAGCGGTGGTTCCATTCCACCAACCACAAGGACATCGGTACCCTGTACCTGATCTTCTCGCTGGTGATGTTCTTCATCGGCGGCTCGATGGCCTTGTTGATCCGCCTCGAACTGTTCCAGCCGGGCCTGCAGTTCCTGGCCCCGGAATTCTTCAACCAGATGACCCCCACGCACGCGCTGGTGATGATCTTCGGCACGGTGATGCCGGCCTTCGTGGGCCTTGCCAACTGGATGGTGCCGATGATGATCGGCGCGCCGGACATGGCGCTGCCGCGCATGAACAACTGGTCGTTCTGGATCCTGCCGTTCGCCTTCACCCTGCTGCTGATGCCGCTGATCCTGCAAGGCTTCGGTATCGGTGGTGGTGGTCCCGCCGGCGGCTGGACGCTATACCCGCCGTTGTCGCTGCAAGGCGGCAACAACACCGCTTTCGCGATCTTCGCGATCCACCTGATGGGCGTCAGCTCGATCATGGGCGCGATCAACATCATCGCCACCATCCTCAACATGCGCGCCCCGGGCGTGGACTTGTTGAAGATGCCGGTATTCGTCTGGAGCTGGCTGATCACCGCGTTCCTGCTGATCGCGGTCATGCCGGTGCTCGCCGGCGCGGTCACTATGCTGCTCACCGACAAGTTCTTCGGCACCAGTTTCTTCAATGCGGCCGGTGGCGGTGACCCGGTGATGTTCCAGCACATCTTCTGGTTCTTCGGGCACCCCGAGGTCTACATCATGATCCTGCCGGCCTTTGG
>JANPDF010000306.1:0-6691 GCA_031431355.1 Gammaproteobacteria bacterium | reverse complement strand
CATGGATCGAAGGGGCCACATGAAGCGAGTCGTATTGGCACTGTTGTTGCTCGCCTGCAGCGCCGTGGCACTGGCCGCCGAAGCGGTGGCGCCAGCGGCGCGCATCCTGGCTGAGGAGAAGCCAGAGGATCTTGCTGCCTGCAAGGCCCAGCTCGGATCTACCCCTGGCGAAGTAGGGCCAGCGTGTCGCACAGGCCGGCCATGCACGCTGCTTACGAAGTTGCCGTGAGCGGCGGGGGCATCCTCGGCGGCGGGGCCGCGCAGGCCTGCGCGGCGGCCGGCTACCGCTGCGTGATCGTCGAGCAGACCGACTGGGCGGCCGGCACCTCAAGTCGTTCCAGCAAGTTGATTCATGGTGGCTTGCGCTACCTGGAATCGGGACAGCTCTCGCTGGTGCGCGAGAGCCTGCGCGAGCGGGCGATCCTGCTGCGGATCGCACCGGAGCTGGTGAAGCCGTTGGCCTTCCTGATTCCGGTCTATGGCGCGACCAAGCGCCGACCCTGGGAACTCACTTCGGGCCTGAGCCTGTACGCGCTACTTGCCGGCTGGACGCGACTGGCGCGATTCAGCACCATTTCGCCGCGTCGACTGCCATCGGCGCTGCGTGCCAATGGATTGAAGACCGAGGGGCTGCAAGCAGTGTTCCGCTACTGGGATGCACAGACCGACGATGTGCAGCTGACCCGGGCCGTGTTGCAGTCGGCGCAGTCATTGGGTGCCGAGGCCCGGTGTCCGGCGCAGCTGGTTTCTGCCGAGCGCGCGGGCGATGGCTATCGCCTTCAGCTGGACGAGCGGGGCCACGCACGCGAACTGCGCTGCAACTATCTGATCAATGCCGGCGGCCCCTGGGTCAACGACGTGCTAGCTACGATCACACCCAAAGCGGCGCATCGACCGATCGACCGCGTGCTTGGTAGTCACCTGATCCTCGAGCCGGCGCTGCATGACGAGGCCTTCTATCTGGAATCACCGATAGACCAGCGTGCGGTGTTCGTGCTGCCGTGGAAAGGCAAGACCCTGCTCGGCACCACGGAGCGTCCTTTTGATGGCGATCCGCAGTGCGCTGCGGTCTCGGCAGCCGATCGTGAGTACCTGCTCGCTACTCTGCGCCACTACTTTCCCAAGGTGAAGCCGAAAATCGTCGACGAGTTCGCCGGCGTGCGCGTGCTGCCGCACGGCGACGGCCGTGCGTTCACGCGCCCGCGCGATTGCGTGTTCCATGTCGATCCGCAGCATCCGAACCTGCTCAGCCTGTACGGCGGCAAGTTGACCGGTTACCGGCATACCGGCCAGGACGTGGTGGCGAAAGTGCGCCAGGCGCTCGGGCCGCGCGACCAGAAGGCGGATACCTCGACGCTGCCGCTTACGCGCGCGGGTTGAGCAGCGCCGACGCCATGGCGTCGTTCCAGCGCTGATAGCGTGCAAGCAACGCGGGATTTGTCTGCGCTTCGAAGCGTTGCCCCGACAGCTGCGCCCAGTTGGCCGGTCGACCGGCGAGCAGGAAGGCGCTGCCGCGCGCCGACGCTTCGCATTGCGCGGGGCGGCGGACGGGCAGGCCGCTCAGATCGCTAAGCGTCTGGCAGAACCGGTCCGAGCGCGATATTCCGCCGCTGATCAGCACGTAGGCGCAGGGCGCGCCGATGTCCTGCAGTAGGGTGAGGTTGCGCTGTACGAGGAACACGATGCTCTCGGCGACTGCGACCAGCTGTTGCTGCACTGTTGCGGTGCCGATGAAGCGGGACTCGAACTGTGCCTGCCAGTCGGGAGAGCCCAGTCCGCCGATGCCGTTGAGGAACACGGCATCGCCCGGCGCGTCGCCCACCCAATTCTGTTCGAGGGCCGCACCGACATCGGCAATGCCTTGCTGCCCGGCCAGCCAGGCGAGCGCCGAACCGGCGCCGTTCACCGTGCCCTCGACCACGTACTGCGGCGCCGTGCTCCAATGGATCACGCTGCGCAGCAGTCGTGAGGCCTGGGGCGATTCCTGCTGCGCTCCTTCGGGCGCGCGATGCGCTGCATCGGCAGGAACTTCCGCCTGCTGCGCCAGGCGATAGACGAACGCGCCGGTGCCGACATTGAGATAGGCCGCCTCGGCGCGCAACTCGCCATGGGCGAACGCCGCGGTCGACTGGTCGCCGCTGAGCAGGCGCATCGGCAGGCGTGGCATGTTTGTCGTTGGCAAGTCGAGGTCGCCGAACTCGGCGTCGCTGCGCGCGATCTCCGGCAGCCAGCGACGTTCGATGCCAAAGCGCGCTAGCAACGCGTGATTCCAGTCGCCGCTCGCCAGGTCGAACAGCAAGGTCCGCGAGGCGTTGGCCGGATCCACCACGCGCGGTCGCTGCTTCAGGAGACGGAAGGCGAGGAAGGCGGCCAGCGGTCCGATCAGCAGGCGTCCGTCGGCGGCCGCCTGCTTCACTTCATCGAGATGATCCAGGCACCAGCGAATCTTGCTCAGGCCGAAATGCGCATTCGGATACAGGCCGGTGCTGGCACGGATGGCCTCGCCATCCAGCGCCTGCGCGCCCAGCCAGTGGGCAGCGCGGGTGTCCTGCCAACTGAGGATCGGCGACAGCGCGCTGCCGCTATCACGATCCCAACAGACCAGGCTGGAGCGTTGACAACTCAGCCCGCACACGCGAACGCGGTTGCGTTGAGCCGGATCGAGTTGCGACATGGCTCCTTCGGCCGCCTGTCGTAGCGAGGCAACGACGGCTTCCGGATCCTGCTCGACGCAGCCAGGGCGCAGTCGGCTTTCCGCAACTTCGACCCGCGACGAAGCCAACTCACGGCCCTGCGAATCGAACACCAGCGCGCGGCTGGCGCTGCCGCCCTGGTCAAGCGCGAGTGCGAGTGGGCCTGGATCCATCGGGATATGGTGCACGGTTCAGCGCGATGCGCAACGCTGCGGCCATCTAGCCAGGTTCGGCTTCGGCGCTAGATCTGCACCTGCGAGCCGACTTCCATCAACTGGCCGGGAGGAATGCGATAGTAGCCACTGGCGGGCGCGGCATTGCGGTGCATGACCTGGAATATCTTGTCGCGCCACCAGGCCATGCCGCGATGGCGGCCGCCAAGGACGCTTTCTCGGCTCGTGAAATAGGTGGAATCCATCGGGTCGAATACCATCCCTCCGTCATCCCCCAAGGCCATGAGCGCCTGCGGGACATCAGGCGCTTCCATGAATCCGTAGCGGATCGTGATCACGCTGAACGCGTCGCCGATTGTCTCGGACGTCAGCCGCGCGTTGCTGGCGACGTAGGGGGCGGGCATCGCCTGCACCGTCAGGAAGATATTGTGTTCGTGCAATACCTTGTTGTGCTTGAGGTTGTGCAGTAGCGCCGTCGGCACCATGCCCTTGTCCGAAGTGAGGTAGATCGCGGTCCCCGGGACGCGCACGGGAGGATTTAGAAGCAGTTCGGGAACAAACGTCTGCGCGCGGATGCCGTCCTTCTGGTGTTCGGCGTGCAGGAGTTCGCGACCGCGCCGCCAGGTGCGCATCATGATGAAGGCCGCCACGCCGATGATTAGCGGGACCCACGCGCCGAAACCGGTGAACAGTTTCGCGCCGTTGGCCAGCAGGAATGCCACATCGATGATGAAGAACACGACGCACAGTGGCAGGACCCATCGGCGCGCCGACGGCCAGCTGGTGTAGGCGACTACGGCCAGGAGCAGTGTGTCTATCAGCATCGTGCCGGTGACGGAGAGGCCGTATGCTGTCGCCAACGCGGCGGTGCTGCCGAATCCAAGCGTGAGCGCGACCACGGCAACGAACAGGATCATGTTCACCGAGGGCACGTAGACTTGTCCCATCGCATCCTGCGAGGTGTAGCGAATCTTCAGGCGCGGCAAGTAGCCGAGCTTGATGGCTTGCGCGGTCACCGAGAACGCACCGGTGATCACCGCCTGCGACGCCACGGCGGCCGCGGTAGTGGCGAGGATGATCATCGGAATCTGCGCCCAACCGGGAATCGAGAGGTAGAAGGGGTTCGACACCGCCGCGGGGTCCTTCAGCAGTACCGCGCCCTGGCCAAAATAATTCAGCACCAGCGCCGGTAGCACGAAGCCGAACCAGCCCCAGCGAATGGGGCGCTTGCCGAAGTGACCGAGATCGGCGTACAGCGCCTCGCCGCCGGTGACCGTGAGCACCACAGCGCCCAACACGAGCGCGGCGTGCCAGCCGTGCGTTGCGAAGAAGTAGAAGGCCCAATACGGATTGATCGCGGACAGCACCTGGGGATCGTCGGCGATGTTGAGCAGGCCGAAGCCGGCGAGCGCGATGAACCACGTGACCATGACCGGCCCGAACACGCGACCCACCCTTGCGGTGCCCATGCGCTGGAAAGCGAACAGGCCGGTCAGGATCAGCAGGCTGAGCGGCATTACCCATTGCTTGAAGGCCGGGGACAGCACCTCGAGTCCCTCGACCGCCCCAAGCACTGTAATAGGGGGCGTGATCATGCCATCGCCGAAGAACAGCGCCGCGCCGAATATCCCGAGGATGCCCACGACATAGCTCCAACGGGAGCCGGCTTTCAGGCTGCGCTGCGCCAGCGCAGTCAGGGCCATGATCCCGCCCTCGCCGTCGTTGTCGGCGCGCATGATGACCAGGACGTACTTGAGCGTCACCACCAGGAT
The DNA here is from genome assembly GCA_031431355.1 of Gammaproteobacteria bacterium. GTDB lineage: Bacteria > Pseudomonadota > Gammaproteobacteria > Xanthomonadales > Xanthomonadaceae > Arenimonas. Next base: position 2,053 of record JANPDF010000306.1, on the reverse strand, counting down.
CAGCGACCAGAAGCCGAGCGAAAGCAAGCCCTTGACCGTCGCCGAATCGGGCACCAATCCGAAATGCGGGTTGAACATCTCCTTGATCGTGTACAGCGGGCTGGTGCCGATGTCGCCGAACACAACGCCAACCGCAGCAACCGTTAGTGCGACAAGCCCGCCGTTCCCGCCGGCCGGATGGCCCGTTGCGGCGGCTCGAGAAGAATCTAGCGGGGTCTGCATGAGGGCAAGGAGCCTAGGGTTGAGATTCAGGTTCCGACGAAGCGCGGGTCGACGAAGACTGACCCATCCTCGATTTGCATAGTGTAGCCCGGGTGATTTCCCTGCACGGGCCGAGGGCGTAGCATTCTGCATATTCGCCGCCACCAGGCAACTGGAAACAATCGCGAGGCCGCAACCTTGAACGGCAAACTTGAAAACGTACTGGCAACGATCGGGCGCACACCGATAATCCGGCTCGGCAAGCTGGCGCCGCCGGGCATCAATGTCTTCGCCAAGGTCGAGGCCTTCAACCCCATGGGTTCGGTCAAGGACCGGCTCGCGCTCGGCATCATCGAGGACGCCGAGCGGCGCGGCATGCTGTCGCCCGGGCAGACGGTAATCGAGGCCACCAGCGGCAATACCGGAATCGGCCTGGCGATGGTCTGCGCGGTGAAGGGCTATCCGCTGGTAGTGGTGATGGCGGAGAACTTCAGCGTCGAGCGGCGCAAGCTGATGCGCTTCCTCGGCGCGCAGGTGGTGCTGACGCCGGCGGTGCTGCGTGGCACCGGCATGCTGGCCAAGGCGGAGGAGCTCGCGGCTGCGCACGGCTGGTTCCTGTGCCGTCAGTTCGACAACGAGGCCAATGCCGACATGCATTCGCGCACCACCGCGCCGGAAATCCTGGCTGCGTTCGAGGGCGAGCGACTGGACTATTTCGTGACCGGCTACGGTACCGGCGGCACGCTGAAGGGCGTGGCCCGCGTGCTCAAGGCGCAGCGTCCGGACACCCAGGTGGTTGTTTGCGAGCCTGACAATTCGCCGGTACTTGGTAGCGGCATCGCGCAGTCACGCCACCCGGATGGGCGCGTGAAGGAAAGTCATCCCAGTTCACGGCCGCACGTCATGCAGGGCTGGTCGCCGGACTTCATTCCGCGCCTCACCGAAGACGCGGTGGCGATGAAGCTGGTCGACCGCATCGTGCCGATCAACGGCGCCCATGCGATGCGGCTGTCGCGAGACATGGCGCAGCAAGAAGGCCTCTTCGTGGGCATCTCCGCCGGCGCGACGCTGGCGGGCGCCTTGCAGGTGTGCGCTACCGCCCCACAAGGCGCCAACGTTCTGTGCATGCTGCCCGACACGGGCGAGCGTTACCTGAGCACGCCATTGTTCGAAGACATCAGCGCGGACATGTCCGCTGAAGAACTGGAGATCTCGCGTTCCACGCCGAGCGCGCGTTTCGACCAACCGTCGCCTGGGCCGCCGGCTGGCCCAGCGCCATCTCCGCCCCCTGGCTCCGGAGTTGCGCCGGCCGCCGCGGTCGACGCGGCCAAGCCTGCGCTCGAAGTCGAGGACCTGGTCGCGCGCTTGCTGGCCGATTCCGAGCAGCCGCTCGTGTTGTTCGCGCTGGAGTGGTGCGAATTCTGCTGGTCGCTGCGCAAGCTGTTCGCGCGTTGCGGGATTCCGTATCGATCGGTGGATCTGGATTCGACCGCCTACCAGCGCGACGATCGCGGCGGGCAGATCCGTGCCGTCTTGTACACGATCACTGGCAGCCGCTCGATTCCGCAGGTGTTCGTTGGCGGCCAGTATATCGGCGGCTGCACCGACACCATGGCGGCATTCAAGGAGGGCCGGCTGCAGGAGTTGCTGAAGCAGCACGCCGTTGCCTTCAACGAGGACGTGCGGCTCGATCCCGAATCGCTTTTGCCTGGTTGGGTGCATCCGCGCTGACGCTAACTGTCGTGCGCGTCGTATAGTCTTCGCTACCCCAAGCCCGAGATTCCGCGCGCGATGCCCGCCAAGTCCTCACTCATAAAGTCCCGTACCGCTGCCCTCAAGCGCGCCGCCAAGC
>JANPDF010000305.1:0-9926 GCA_031431355.1 Gammaproteobacteria bacterium | reverse complement strand
TACGACATCGATGGCGGCGCAATCCGGATTGACGGAAACGACCTCAGGGCACTCAGCCAGGATTCCGTGCGCGCGGCGATCGGCATCGTCCCGCAGGACACCGTGCTGTTCAACGACAGCATTCGCTACAACATCCGCTACGGTCGTCCGGGCGCATCCGATGCGGAAGTCGAGGCGGCGGCGCAGGCGGCGCACATCCACAGCTTCATCGAAAGCTTGCCGGATGGCTATGAAACGTCAGTCGGTGAGCGTGGCCTCAAGCTTTCTGGCGGCGAGAAGCAACGGGTGGCGATCGCCCGGGCGCTGCTCAAGAACCCGGCCATCCTGATTTTCGACGAAGCGACGTCAGCGCTCGATTCCGCCAGTGAGAAGGCGATCCAGGCCGAACTCGACCGGATCGCGATCGGGCGCACCACGCTGATCATCGCCCACCGCCTGTCGACGGTGATGGACGCCAACGAAATCCTGGTGATGGATGGCGGCAACATCGTCGAGCGCGGGAGCCACGCACGGTTGATCGCACAGGACGGCCACTACGCGGCGATGTGGCGCCTGCAACAGCAAGCCTCCGAAGCCGCTACCCCCAAGCCTCTGTAGGAGCGGCTTCAGACGCGACCGATCAGCCCCCGGGTCGCGGCTGAAGCCGCTCCTACAATCCGGTGGTCAGAACGGGGACGGTGCGCCCATGTACTGCGTCGCCAGCCAGTACAACGCTGCGATCACCACCAGGATCAGGCCGATCTTGAACAGGAATCCGACCACCTTTACTGCCAGGTACAGCCCGACAATCACCACTACGATCGCCAGCCAGCTCATAGTCAAAACATCCTTCGCGAACCAGCCTGCAGTGTAGCCCAGCCGCACGCGCGATCGGTGCGTTCACCCACTCGCGCGTTCCGGCCAGACCGGCAAACCGGATAGAATTGACCCCGCAAATCTGCAATCCCAAGCCCGTGACGCCATGACCGAACCCGCCCGCCCCAGTTTCCATGGCTTCGAGCAGATACCGCTACGCGAATATGCCGAGCGCGCCTATCTCGACTATTCGATGTACGTCGTGCTCGACCGTGCCCTGCCTTTCCTGGGTGACGGCCTGAAGCCCGTACAGCGGCGGATCATCTATGCGATGAGCGAGCTGTCGCTCGGCGGCGCCGCCAAGCCGAAGAAATCGGCACGCACCATCGGCGACGTGATCGGCAAGTTCCACCCGCATGGCGACAGCGCGTGCTACGCGGCGCTGGTGCTGATGGCGCAACCGTTCTCCTATCGCTACCCGCTGATCGAGGGACAGGGCAATTTCGGCTCGACCGACGACCCGTCCTCGTTCGCGGCGATGCGCTACACCGAGTCCAAGCTGACGCCGATCGCCGAAGTCCTGCTTGGCGAGCTAGGCCAGGGCACCGTTGACTGGAGTCCCAATTTCGACGGCACGCTGCAGGAGCCGAGCTGGCTACCCGCGCGGCTGCCGCACCTGTTGTTGAATGGAACCACCGGCATCGCTGTGGGCATGGCCACCGACATTCCGCCGCATAACCTCAACGAGGTGGTGAGCGCCTGCGTGCGCCTGCTCGACGACCCGGATGCCAACGTGCGCGATCTGTGCGAGCACGTCAGGGGGCCGGACTACCCCACGGCGGCGGAAATCATTACGTCCGCCGCCGACTTGCTGGCCATGTACGAGACCGGCATTGGCAGCATCCGCGCTCGCGCGACCTTTGTGCGCGAAGGCCAGAACCTGGTGATCACCGCGATGCCCTACCAGGTGTCGCCGTCGAAGATCATGGAGCAGGTCGCTGCGCAGATGCGCGCCAAGAAGCTGCCCTGGCTGGAAGACCTGCGCGACGAGTCCGACCACCAGAACGCCGTGCGCCTGGTGCTGGTGCCGCGTTCCAACCGGGTCGACTACGAAGCGCTGATGGGCCACCTGTTCGCAACCACCGACCTGGAGAAGAGTTTCCGGGTCAACCTCAACATCATCGGCCTGGATGGTCGTCCGCAGGTCAAGAACCTCAAGACGTTCCTGGCCGAGTGGCTGTTCTTCCGGCTGGAGACAGTGCGCAAGCGCACGCGCTTCCGCCTCGAGCGCGTCGAGCGCCGCCTTCACCTTCTTGAAGGCCTGCTGGTTGCCTTCCTCAACCTCGATGAAGTGATCCGGATCATCCGCAGCGAGGACGAGCCGCGCGCGGCGCTGATTGCGCGCTTTGCACTGGACGAGGAACAGGCCGACTACATCCTCGACACCAAGCTCAAGCAACTGGCCCGCCTCGAGGAAATGAAGATCCGCGGTGAGCAGGACGAGCTGGCGCGCGAGCGCGACAAGCTGGCTGCGATCCTCGGCTCCCCAGCCAAGTTGAAGAAGCAGGTGAAGGAAGAATTGCTCGCCGATGCGAAGAAGTTCGGCGACGAGCGGCGCTCCCCGCTGGTGCAACGGGGCGCCGCGCAAGCGATCAGCGAAAGCGAACTGGTGCCCAGCGAGCCGGTGACCGTGGTGCTCTCGGAGAAGGGCTGGATTCGCTCCGCCAAGGGTCACGAGGTGGACGCTGCCTCGCTCAACTACCGCGAAGGCGACGGCCTGCTGCAAGCGGTGCGCGGGCGCAGCACACAACAGGTCGCCTTCCTCGACAGCGCTGGCAGGAGTTACTCGACGCTGGCCCACACCCTGCCCTCGGCGCGCGGCAACGGCGAACCGCTCACCGGCAGATTCGCCTTGCCTGCCGGCGCCAGGTTCACCGGCACCGCAATCGCCGACAATGACGGGCGCTTCGTCGTCGCCTCCAGCTTCGGCTATGGCTTCGTCACCCGCTTCGAGAATTTCACCGGTCGCAACAAGGCCGGCAAGCAGTTGATCAACACCGACCCCGCCGCCGAGACCTTGCCGCCGGCGCCGGTGGCCGATCTGGCCAAGGATTGGATCGTTGCCGTCACGTCGGCCGGACACTTGCTGGCGTTCCCGATCAGCGAGTTGCCCGAGCTCGACAAGGGCAAGGGTAACAAGCTGATCCAGATACCGCCGGCGCGACTCAAGTCGGGCGAGGAGCGCGTCATCGCTGTCGCCAGCGTCCGCCAGGGTGGCGAGATCACCTTGTACTGCGGCCAGCGGCACCTGACCCTGGCCTGGCGCGACCTGCAGGCCTACGAAGGCACGCGCGCTTCGCGCGGCCACGCGCTGCCACGCGGTTTCCAGCGCGTGGATTCGGTGGAAGCGGGCTAGCGCGCCAGCGCTGTCGCCACGCCGGCTCGCTACAGGGCCGCGACGTGGACACCGGCGACGGCGCGGCCGGAAGGATCGGCCGACTTCGCGAACGACGGATCCCAGGCGATCGCCGACGCCGACGAGCAGGCGATCGACGGACCACCCGGCACAGTCCGCGCGCAGCTCTCGCCTGGAAATGCACGGGCGAACAAGCGCCGATACACCAGTGCTTCCTTGGTGGCTGGCGGATTGTGCGGAAAGATCGTGGCAGCCCTGGCCAGTTCCGCATCGCTCACGGTTGCCTCCGCGTGCGCCTTCAGCGAATCGATCCAGCCGTAGCCGACACCATCGCTGAACTGCTCCTTCTGCCGCCACAGGATGCTGTCCGGCAACGCGCCGGCGAATGCCTCGCGCAGCACGGCTTTCTCGATCCGGCCTGGCGTCGTCCGCTTGTGCTCGGCATCCATTGACATGGCGACGTCGAGGAATTCAAGGTCCAGGAACGGGACGCGGGCCTCAACGCCCCAGGCCGCCATCGCCTTGTTCGCGCGATTGCAGTCATACAGATGCAAGGCATCCAGCTTGCGCACTGTTTCCTCGTGGAAGGCCGCCGCCGACGGCGCTTTGTGGAAGTACAGGTAGCCGCCGAAGATCTCGTCAGCGCCCTCCCCCGACAACACCATCTTCACCCCCATCGCCTTGATCCGCCGCGCCATCAGGTACATCGGCGTGGACGCCCGCACCGAGGTCACGTCGTAGGTTTCGATGTGCCTGATCACGTCCGCGAGCGCGTCGAGGCCTTCCTGCACGGTGAACTTGAACTCGTGGTGGCTGGTACCCAGCGACTTCGCCGCAACGCGCGCGGCGGCGAGATCGGGCGACCCCTCGAGCCCGATCGCGAACGAATGCAGCCGCGGCCACCAGGCTTCTTCCCGATCATCGGATTCGACCCGGTTGCGCGCGAAGCGCGCGGCGCAGGCGGCCACCAGCGATGAGTCCAGGCCGCCGGAAAGCAGAACGCCATAAGGCACGTCGGTCATCAGTTGGCGATGCACCGCCGACTCGAATGCCATGCGCAATTCGGCCGGCGCCACGCTCACTCCCTTGGTCACCCGGTGTTCGCGCCAGGCGCGCGTCCAGTAACGCACCGGCACGCCGATCCGGCTGTCGAGATAGTGGCCGGGCGGGAACGTCTCGATGTCGTCGCAGATGCCTACCAGCGCCTTCATCTCGGAGGCCACGTGCAGCCGCCCTTCTGAATCGTGGCCGGTGTAAAGCGGGCACACGCCCATGGGATCGCGCGCAATCAGGTAACGCTGCGTCTCGCGGTCCCACAGGGCGAATGCAAAGATGCCGTTGAGCCGGTCGAGGAATCCGCTGCCCATCTCCCGGTACAGCGCGTTGATGACTTCGCAATCGGACTCGGTCTGGAACTCGTAGTCCGCCGCCAGCTCCTGGCGGAGTTCCCGGTGGTTGTAGATCTCGCCGTTGACCGCCAGGACCAGGTCACCGTCGGCCGAGCGCAGCGGTTGTGCACCGGAGGAGACGCCGACGATCGCCAGCCGTTCATGCACGAGCACGGCATGCGGATCGGCATACACGCCACTCCAATCCGGCCCGCGATGCCGTTGGCGCGCGCTTTGCGCGAGCGCCTGCTGGCGCAATGCGGCCAGGTCCACGCCGGGCGCGATGTCGAAGATTCCAAGGATGGAGCACATGTGACGTCCTTTTTGCTTAGGCCATAAATGGAAACGGCCCGCACTTTGTCAGTGCGGGCCGTCGGTGGATTCAGGAATTGCGGGAGCGCAGCGCCTAATCGTCGACCCGCAAGGGGGCGTTCGGATTATTGCTATTGCGGTTGTTGAAACCTGCGCTCATGGGCCGACTATAAACAGATTTGGCATCGGCGCAAGCCCGGCCCATCGGCCGGCGCGGATTACCACCGCACGGGCAAATGGGTTTATAAGTCCGGTGTGCGGGGCCGAGCCAGCCCGCCAGGAAGACGCGACAGCCGATCAAGGAGATTCCCATGGACGCATCGCTCCCGAAACCCCTCCCCAGCCGCGCGGCCTCGATGGCCGCCGGCGTGCTGGCCGTCGCTGCCCTCGGGTTGGCTGTTTTCCCAAACTCCACGCTGGCCGCCGACAACGATGACCAGATGATCGTCGAATGCCGGCTGCCGCCACAAATCCGCACCCTGGGACGAAATGCCACCTACCTCGCCGCCGGTCGCCAGGTGCGTGTCACCGGCGCGGAATGCAAGGTACGCGGCGGAAGCTACAACGGGCGCGGCCCGGGCACGTATGCAGGCCAGGATCGCTCCAACCCTGGTCGCGGCCCGATCTCGGTCACTGTCGGCGGCCATCCGACTCGTGATCCCTGTGCCAAGTCAGGCGTGGTATCGGTCGTGCAACACAAAGGCGTGCTTACCGTCCGCGCCGGTCCCGGCTCGGCCTTTCCGGCGGTTGATCGCCTCGGCAACGGCAAGCCGGTCCACCTCTGCGACTGGTCGGGCGACGGCAACTGGATCGGCATCGTCTACGCCGATCGCACCGGCCTTTCCTGCGGCCTGTCCAAGCCGATTGCCCAAGCCGAGCCCTATGGAGGCGCCTGCCTGTCCGGATGGGTCAGCTCGCGGTTCGTCAAGTAGTGACGGCCGCGCGGGCGGGCCGGTTGCTCGCTCGCATTGCGCTGCTGCTCTTGCTGCTGGTGCTCGCAGCTGCCATGGCCGCATGGTGGGCCGTGCGCGGCAGCCTCGCCCAATTGGACGGCAGCCAGATTCTTCCCGGGATGAGCGCGCCGGTGACCGTCGAGCGGGACCAACTCGGCGTAGTGACCATCCGCGCGCGCAATCAATCCGATGCCGCCCGCGCGCTGGGATACGTACACGGCCAGGAACGTTTCTTCGAGATGGACCTGTTGCGCCGCTCGGCTGCCGGAGAACTGTCCGAGTTGTTCGGCGAGATCGCGCTCGGGAAGGACAAGGCAATTCGCGTCCATCGCCTGCGTGCCCGTGTCACCCGGCACCTGCCGGCAATTGCCGGTGAGCAGATGCCGGTGCTCGTGGCCTATACCGAAGGGGTCAATGCCGGGCTTGGGGCGCTGCGCAGCCGGCCCTGGCCCTACTTGCTGCTCGGCGCGAAGCCGAGGCCATGGAATCCCGTTGATACCTCGCTCGCTGGCTACGCGATGTTCTTCGACCTGCAGGACGAAGCGAACTCCCGTGAACTTGCCTTGTGGAGGATCCGGCAATCGGTGCCCGCGTCGCTGTACCGGCTGATCGATGCCGATGGCACAGAGTGGGACGCACCATTGGCGGGCTGGGTCCGCGGCAACGTCGCGTTGCCTCCCGCCTCCGAGCTCGATTTGCGGACCCTGCCGACGCCGGCAGCCGGACACCCAAGCGCCCAATCCGAACCTGCGGCGCCGGGCAGCAACAACTTCGCGGTGTCCGGCGCGCTCACTGCCGATGGACGGGCCATCGTGGCCAACGACATGCACCTGACGCTGCGGGCACCGAACATCTGGTTTCGCGCGCGACTGCTTTACGACGATGCAGCCGCTCCCGGTGGCAAAGTCGATGTCAGCGGATTCACGCTGCCGGGAATACCTGGCGTCGTGGTCGGCAGCAACCGTCACGTGGCCTGGGGGTTCACCAACTCCTACGGCGATTGGCTGGATTTTTTCGAAGTGGACTGGCTCGATGCGGCGCACACCCGCTATCGCACGGCCAGTGGCCCGCAGTCAGTGCAGCTCGTGCATGAATCGATCCGCGTGAAAGGCGGCAGCGCCCAGGACTACGTAGTGCGCGAAACCCTCTGGGGACCGATTACCGAAGAACTGGGTCCGACGCGTTCGCTGGCGCTGGCCTGGACTGCGCACCAGCCAGGCTCGATTAATCTGGGATTGATGACGCTAGCAACGGCGGCCGATCTCGATACCGCGCTGACCACTGCCGGCGGCATCGGCATGCCGGCGCAGAACCTGTTGCTTGCCGATCGCAGCGGGCGAATCGCCTGGCGGCTGACTGCGCAGCTGCCGCTGCGTACGGGCGCATGTGATTTTCGCGCACCGGTCGCCGTCGCTGCGGGCTGCGCGTGGAGAGGCTGGCGTCCGGCTGGCGACAATCCGGCACTGGTCGATCCGCCAACTGGCCGGCTGTGGACAGCCAATGCACGCACCGTCGATGGCGAGGCATTGAAGTTGCTCGGTGATGCCGGTTATGCCAACGGGGCGCGCGCACGACAGATTCGGGACGCGCTGTTCGCGCGGCAGCGCTTCGCCGAGCGCGACCTGCTAGCGATCCAACTCGATGATCGCGCCCTGCTCCTGCAGCGGTGGTGGAATTTACTGAGGACGCAGGTGCGAGGCGCCACGGATCCTGCATGGGCCGCGCTCGAAGCTCGCACGCGCCGCTGGGAAGGGCGCGCATCACCGGACGCCGTGGGCTATCGGGTGGTTCGCGCCTGGCGACTAGCGGTGATCGACCGCGTGAAATCGGGCTTGGTAGCGCCTGCACAGGTGGCACTCGGCGACGACTTCGTGATGCCCGACCTGCCGCAGGTGGAAGGCGTCACCTGGCAACTGGTTTCGCAGCGACCCGCTCACTTGTTGCCGCGCAGTTACGCGAGTTGGGATGCGCTGTTTCTCGACGCCGCCCGTGAAGTCGCCGGGGAACTGAGCGCCAGCGGACCTGCAACCCGGCGGACATGGGGCGAGCGCAACCGCGCGAGCATCTGCCACCCGCTGGCGAGCGCCCTACCTTCGCTGCTGCGCCGCTGGCTTTGCATGCCCGCCGACGCCTTGCCCGGCGACCTGAACATGCCGCGCATCGCCAGCCCGACCTTTGGCGCGTCGGAACGAATGGTGGTCTCGCCCGGACACGAGGAGGACGGCATCATCCACATGCCGGGTGGCCAGAGCGGTAATCCTTTGTCGCCATTCTGGGGAGCTGGGCATGCGGCCTGGGTGCGCGGACTGCCGACCGCATTCCTGCCAGGCAAGCCAGTGCATGCCATGGAACTGGCGCCGACGGAGAGCCGATAGGACTATTCGAGGACTTCGCGCTGCGCGTCCGGCGTCGCGGAATCAGCCGACAAAACCGGGGCAAGGCGGTCCGGTCAGGGCCCGGCGAGCAGCTTTTCCGCGATCTCCCGGTACAGCGCCGGCAGCCGCTCCAGGTCCGCCACGGCGACGCGTTCGTCAACCTGGTGGATGCTGGCGTTGACCGGTCCCATCTCGACGACTTCCGCACCCAGCGGAGCGATGAAGCGCGCATCCGAGGTACCGCCGCCCGTGTTCTCGTCCGGCGTCACGCCGCAACGGTCGATCATCACCTCGCGCACGGCTCGCCGCAGCGCGCCATCCGCGGTCAGGAACGGCTCCCCGCCGCGATGCCAGGCGATGTCGAACTGCAGACCGTGGCGTTCCAGCAATGCCTGCGTTTCCTGCTCCAGCGCTGCCGCTTGCCAGGCCGGATTGAAACGGAAGTTGAACACCACCTCGCAGCTGCCGGGGATGACGTTGTTGGCGCCGGTACCGGCATGGATATTGGAAATCTGGAAACTCGACGGCGGGAACAGCTTTTCGCCCTCGAGCGGGAAGCCCTGGTCCCACTGCCTTGCGCTCAACTCGGCCAGGGCCGGCATCGCTTGGTGGATCGGGTTGCGCGCCTTCTCGGGATAAGCGACGTGCCCCTGGATGCCGTGGATCGTCAGCGTCGCCGACAAGGTGCCCCGCCGTCCAAACCGCAGCAGGTCGCCGAGTTTTTCCTTCGACGAGGGCTCGCCGGTCAGGCAGTAGTCGATGCGCTGGCCGATTGCGCGGAAGTGCTCGGCAACACGACGAACGCCATCGATGGCGTCGCCCTCTTCATCGGAGGTCAGCAACACCGCCACGGTACCGCGGTGATCGGGGTGGTCGGCGACGAACTGCTCCAGCGCGACCACGAAGGCCGCGACGCTGCCCTTCATGTCGGCGGCGCCGCGGCCATACAGGTAGCCATCACGCAAGCTGGGCTGGAACGGCGGGCTTGCCCATGCCTGCTCCGGCCCGGGCGGGACCACGTCGGTGTGGCCGAGGTACACCAGCACCGGCGATCCGGTGCCATGTGTGGCCCAGAGGTTCTGGACCGGACCGAACGGCAATCGTTCAATCCGGAAGCCCGCGCTCTGCAAACGCGCCGCGACGAGGTCCTGGCAGCCGGCATCAATGGGCGTGACCGACTCGCGCGAAACCAGTTCCATGGCCAAGTCGAGCACGCTGCTCATGGCTTGCCCGCAAAACGTTTCTTGAAACTGTTGTCTGAAAATCCGACACTGACCGCGCCGTCCGCGGCAACCACCACCGGTCGCTTTACCAGCGCCGGATATTCCTTGATCAGCAGCGTCCACTCGGGGTCAGAGCCGGGCGCCTTTCGCGATTCCGGGAGGTTTCGCCAAGTCGTCGACGCGCGATTGACAAGCTTGTCCCAGCCACCCAAACGGTGCGCCCAATCCTTGAGGACGTCCGGCGCGACTCGTTGCTCCCGGTAGTCGATGAACTGGTGTTCTACGCCGAAACGGTCAAGCCAGTTGCGTGCCTTGCGACAGCTGTCGCAATTGGCCAGCCCGTACAAGGTTGCCGCGGATGCACTCATTCGACGGCGCCACGCAGCAAGTCGTTGACCGAGGTTTTCGACCTTGTCTTCGCATCTACCTGCTTGACGATCACCGCGCAATAAAGCGAGTGGCTG
>JANPDF010000304.1:0-2117 GCA_031431355.1 Gammaproteobacteria bacterium | reverse complement strand
CACAGGTCGAGCGGATGGCCGCGTTCCTGCACCAGTTCGAGGGCAAGCCGGCGCTGGTGGTCGGCCATTCGATGGGTGGCCAGTTCGTCGGCATGCTCGCGGCCCGGCACCCCAGCGCACTCGGGCCGGTCACGCTGATGTCCTCGGCCGGCGTGAAGTTCGAGGAGAACTCCTTCGGGCGCGAAGTCATGGCCGGGCGCAATCCGTTCGAGGTGCGCACGCGCGCTGAACTGCACCGTTACCTGGGCATCGTCTTCGAGGATCCGCCATTCGTGCCCTGGCCGGCCGACGAGGCGATCGTGCGCAAGCGCCGCGCCGATGTCGGCTTCGAGCAAAAGGTCCTCGATGGCATCGGCCGCGGACCGGAAGCGTTCGCACTCGAGCAGGAACTCGGCCGCATCCAGTCGCCGGTGCTGTTGCTCTGGTGTCGCGACGACAAGGTGATCGACGTCAGCGCCGTCAGGATCTTCGAGAGCGGGCTGCCGCGCAGCCAGACGGTGTTGCTCGATGGCTGCGGACACATGCCGATGATGGCGCAACCGGGCAAGGTTGCCGCGGCCATGCGCGGATTCATCACCGGGCCGCTGGTGCCCGCGCCCTGAGCGCGGATCCGATTTATCTATTCCTGGATTGCCGGCGCGGCGCGCGATGCGTCGCGGATCGCGCGGAAAGCATTGCCCTTGCGATAGTTGGGCCAGGCCTCGCCAAGCGAGAGTGACTTGCCAACCCCGTACAGCGCGTTGAGATCCTGCACGATGCCGCGCAGATCCCAGGTCGGATCGAAGTTGTCAGCGGCCTTGTGGTAGCGGTTGGCGGTGTAGGCATCGAGCGTCGCCAGGCCGAATTCGCGGCCCTTCTCGATATGGTCGATGCCGCCTTTGGCATACAGCGCCGGCACGCCGGCCTTGGCAAAGCTGAAATGGTCGGAGCGGAAGAATTGCCCCTTCTCCGGAGCGCTCTCAGCCACCAGCACGCGTCCCTGCTTGTCGGTGATCGGCCGCAGTATGTCTTCGAGTTCCGAGTTGCCCAGGCCGACCACGACCAGGTCGCGGGTCAGGCCGACCACCGGCATCGCGTCGATATTGATCACCGCCACCGTCTTCGCCAGCGGCAGCACCGGGTTGGCGGCGTAGTACGCCGAGCCGAGCAATCCCGATTCCTCCAGGGTCACCAGCAGGAAGACCACACTGCGCTCGGGTCGCGGGCTCTGCACGCTGAACTGTTCCGCCACCTCGAGCACGCCGGCGACGCCGGTCGCGTTGTCGATGGCGCCGTTGTAGATGTTGTCGCCCGGCTCATCGGCGTGGGTGCCCAGGTGATCCCAGTGCGCGGAGTAGACGATCGCCTCGTCCGGGCGCTTGCTGCCCGGCAGCCGGGCGATAACGTTGCGCGATTGCGATTGGCGGATGCTGCTGCTGACCGAGGCGGTTGCCGTGGCCTTGCCCAGCGGCACGGCCTTGAAGCCGCGCCGACCGGCGGCGGCGCGCAAGCGCGGCAGGTTCAAACCGGCCTGGGTGAACAGCGTGTTCGCGACCTCGCCAGTGATCCATCCCTGGATCGGCATGCGCGGCGCCGGGTCGTCGGCGACCAGAAGGTCGAACTGCGAACCGCTCCAGCTGCTGCGTACGACGTCCCAGCCGTAACCGGCGCCGGGCGTATCGTGGATGATGATCGCTGCGGCGGCGCCGCGGCGCGCCGCTTCCTCGAACTTGTAGGTCCAGCGACCGTAGTAGGTCATCCGCCGGCCTTCGAAGAGACGGCTGTCGTTGTTGTGGAAACCGGGATCGTTGATCAGCATGACCACGGTCTTGCCCTTTACATCGAGCCCGGCGTAGTCGTCCCAGCCGGCCTCCGGCGCACTGACGCCGTAGCCGACAAACACCATCGGGCTGTCGGCCAACTGCACGTCGGTCTGGCCGCTGCGCGTGCCGATCACCATCTGCTCGCCGAAGGCCAGTGGCAGCGATTTGTCGCCGACCTGCACGGTCAGCTTGGTGACCGCGGTATCCACCGTCGTCTCGATCATCGGCACCGTCTGGAAATAGCTGTCGCCGTTGCCCGGCTGCAGGCCCAAGCGCCGGAACTGGTCGCGCAGGTAGTTGACCGTCTTGTCTTCG
>JANPDF010000303.1:0-10961 GCA_031431355.1 Gammaproteobacteria bacterium | reverse complement strand
CAGGTCGCGCAGGCCGCCCGGACCCTCCTTGAGGTTTGGCTCGAGATTGTCGGCGGTGTCATTGAAACGGGCGTGGCGGGCGCGCTGCTCCTCACGCTTGGACTCGAAATACCTGCCCGGCGGCCACAATTTCTTGGTGGACAGGGCCGAGGCGAGTTCGCTGCGGCGAGCGTCGTCGCCGGCAAGCGTGCGCAGCTCCATCATCGAAGTCAGCGTAGCGATGTCCTCCCGCGCCGCCTGCACGCATTGCTCGAGCGAACGCACCGCGTGGCCCGCGGCCAAGCCGGCATCCCACAACAGCGCAAAGAAGCGCGCCATCGCCGGCTCGCATTGCCTCTGTACCTTTGACTCCGCGAGCACGAGCAGGTCTATGTCCGAGAACGGATACAGTTCGCCCCGGCCGTAGCCCCCGGTGGCCAGCAGCGTCAGTGCAAGCTCGGGTCCGATGCATCGCCGCCAGGCGTCGCCGACCAGCGTGTCGATCAGCGTGCGGCGCCTGCCGATCAGCCGCTCGACGGCCTCACCAGCCCCGAACGCGCGCTGCAACGAGTCACGATGCTCGACGAGGGCCGCCTTGGCGGCCTCACGCCAAGCCGAATCCGCTTGCGCGCCGGCGAGGCGCGAGGCGAGCGACTCGACCGGCACGGTTTCGCTCACAGGTCGTTATCGTCGCCTGGCACCCGGGTGAGGATCTCCACGCCGCTGCTGGTAACCGCGACGGTGTGCTCCCATTGCGCCGAGAGGGAGCGATCGCGGGTCACCACCGTCCAGCCATCCGGCATCAGCCGCGTTTGGCGGGCGCCCTCGTTGATCATCGGCTCGATCGTGAAGGTCATGCCCTCTTCCAGGCGCAGGCCGGTGCCGGCCACGCCGTAGTGCAGCACCTGCGGGTCTTCGTGGTAGACCCGGCCGATGCCGTGGCCGCAGTACTCGCGGACCACGGAAAAGCGCTCGGCCTCCGCATAGCGCTGGATGGCGTCGCCAATGTCGCCCAGCGTCGCGCCCGGGCGGACCAGGCGGATCGCCTGGAACATCGCCTCGCGGGTCACGTCCACCAGCCGCTGAGCCTTCACCGACGCCTTGCCGGCGATGTACATGCGGCTGGTATCGCCATGGAAGCCGTCCTTGATCACGGTGACATCGATGTTGATGATGTCGCCGTCCTTGAGGATCTTCGCATCGGTCGGGATGCCGTGGCAGATCACGTTGTTGACCGAGGTGCAGACAGTGGCCGGAAAGCCCTTGTAACCGACGTTCGCCGGGATCGCCTTCTGGACGTTGACGATATGATCGTGGCAGATCCGGTCCAGATGGGCAGTACTTACCCCCGGTTTCACGTGCGGGGCGACCACCTGCAGCACCTCGGCGGCGAGCCGGCCGGCAATGCGCATCTTCTCGATGTCTTCAAGGGTCTTGATGGTCACGTTCATGGCAAGATTATCCAACAGTTGCAAGGGTTTAGGCCAGCCCGGTATAATCCGCAGGTTGCGGCTTGACCGTCCCAACACGCCCACGCCGAGCGTCATCGGTGAATCCACACACTTGGCTATTCCCCGTCCCGGGGTGCCCTGACCGGTTCAAAGGTCGCGGTTCGAGACGGCGGCCAGGTGGAGGCCCAACCCCGGAACCACTCGTCCGCTCACAGATGCGGCGCGGTTCCTATTCTTCAAGGACTACTCATGACCCAAGTCACCATGCGCCAGATGCTGGAAGCCGGCGTCCATTTCGGCCACCAGACGCGCTATTGGAATCCCAAGATGGGCCCGTTCATTTTCGGTGCCCGCGGCAAGATCCACATCATCAATCTCGAAAAGACCCTGCCCCTGTTCCAGGACGCGATGAACTTCGTCTCGGCCCTGGCCCAGAAGCGCGGCACCATCCTGTTCGTCGGCACCAAGCGTTCGGCCCGCGATTCGGTCAAGGAAGAAGCAGAGCGTTGCGGCATGCCGTACATGAGCATGCGCTGGCTCGGCGGCACCCTGACCAACTTCCGCACCGTGAAGGCTTCGGTCTCGCGCCTGAAGGAGCTCGAAGCCGCTGAAACCGACGGCACCTTCGAGAAGATGGTCAAGCACGAAGTGCTCGGCCTGCGCCGCGAGCGCGAGAAGCTGCTGGCATCCCTGGGCGGCATCAAGGAAATGAACCGCCTGCCGGACGCGCTGTTCGTGATCGACATCGGCCACGAGAACATTGCCGTGCAGGAAGCCAAGAAGCTTGGCATTCCGGTGATCGCCGTGGTTGACACCAATTACGACCCCAACCTGGTCGACTACCCGATCCCGGGCAACGATGACGCGATCCGTGCCGTGCAGCTGTACGTGCGCGCCGCCGCTGACTCCGTGCTCGAAGGCAAGGCTGCAACTCCGCAGGCCGGCCAGCGCGACGACGAGTTCGTCGAGCTCGATGCCGAAGGCAATCCGGTCGCCAAGGAAGACAAGAAGGCGGCCCCGCGCCGCGCCCCGCCGCCGAAGAAGGGCGCTCCGCGCCGTGACGGCGCGCGCCCCGACGGCAAGCGCGACGGCGGCCGCTAAGTAACACGCAGGTCACGCGGGAGCAGCATGCTGCTCCCGCGCTTTCATTCTTTCGAAATTCAAGAGGTACACCCATGGAAATCACCGCCAGCCTGGTCAAGGAACTGCGCGAGCGCTCCGGCGCCGGCATGATGGAGTGCAAGAAGGCACTCGCCGAAAACGAAGGCCATATCGACAACGCAATGGAATACCTGCGCAAGACCGGTCTTGCCAAGGCTGACAAGAAGGCCGGCCGCGTGGCCGCCGAAGGTCGTATCGCGCTCGCGTCCGAAGCCAACAAGGCTGTTCTTGTCGAGATCAATTCCGAAACCGACTTCGTGGCCAAGGACGATAGCTTCCTGGCTTTCACCAAGGCTGTTGCCGACACCGCCCTCGCCTCCGGCGCGGCCGATGCCGAAGCCCTGAAGCATGCCAAGCTCGGCGCAGAAACCGTTGAACACGCGCGCGCCGCGCTCATCTCGAAGATCGGCGAGAACGTGCAGGTCCGTCGCCTGGTTCGCATCGAGAGCAACAATATCGTCGCCGGCTACGTGCATGGCGGCCGCATTGGCGTGCTGGTCGAACTCAAGGGCGGCGACGCCGAGCTGGCCAAGGGCCTGGCGATGCACATCGCCGCGATGAATCCCCCGTACATCAAGGGCTCCGACGTCCCGGCCGATTTCATCGCCAAGGAAAAGGAAATCGAGATGGCCAAGATGACCGACAAGGACAAAGCCAAGCCGGCCGAGATCCTCGAGAAGATCATCAGCGGCAAGGTCGCCAAGATCGTCAACGAAGTCACCCTGACCGGCCAGCCGTATGCACTGGATACCGACAAGACCGTGGACGCCGTGCTCAAGGCGGCCAAGGCTGAAGTTATCTCCTTCTCGCGCATCGCCGTCGGCGAAGGCATCGAGAAGGTGGTCGAGGATTACGCCGCCGAAGTGATGAAGGCCATGCAGGCCTAGGCTGAGTCTTCGCCCGTTCGGCAGCAACGAAAAGGCCCGCCATTGGCGGGCCTTTTTTCGTTTCCGGGCGAACGATCTAGGTTGCGGCCGAACGCAACATCGGCATGCGCCGACGATAGGTCAGCGAACGCCACAGCCACTCCATCGGTCCGAAGGCATAGCGACTGAGCCACCAGCGCGAGAACAGCCATTGTCCGGTGTAGATGGTCAGCGCGGTGGTGACGACCTGCCATGGCGCAAACCGGCCGACCATGCCGAAGCCGATGCCGTAGAAGATAGCGATACACAGGATCGTCTGGCTGAGGTAGTTGGTCAGCGCCATGCGCCCGACCGGCGCGAAGTGGCGCAGCAGGCGCTCGCCGCCCGCCTGCCACAGCAATACGAAACCGGAGGCGTAGGCCAAGGCCATCGGCACCACCGCGAACGCGTAAAGCACGGTGTTCTGGAAGCCCTGCATGCTCGGCGGCCCATGAGCTTCAGGCACCACGCCCAACAGAACCCCCGCAGGAAGACCCACGACAAAGCCGAACTTGCACACTCGCTTCAGCAACGCGCGATTGTTCAAGAGCGTCCCTGCGATGAGGCACCGCCCGACCCACAGGCCGAGCAGGAAGATGCCCATCACCTTCGGCAAGCGCCAGCTTTCCAGCAGATTGCCGACTCGGAACGGCGGTCCCGGAAGCGTCCATTCCATGAAGGCGGCCCAGCCCTCGAGCCGGATCCGTTCCAGACCCGGCAGCTTGTAGCGCTCCGGACTCAATGCCTGGTCCATGTACATGCCCAGGTCGTAAAACGGCATGTCGAGCTGAATTTGCGTTGCCCAGGTGAGCGCATACCCAAGGATCGGGAACAGGACCAATGTCGCCGCTCCGATCAGCAGCGCGCGGTCGGACAGGTTACGGCAGGCGACCAGCACGAATCCGAGCAGCGAATACAACACCAGGATGTCGCCGTACCAGATCAGGCAAAGGTGCACCAGGCCGATGCCCAGCAGGACCCAGAGCCGTCGGCGAAAGATGGTGAGTGCTTCCGTGGGGTCGCGCTGGCTCAGCCGGGCCAGGATCACCGCGAAGCCAATGCCGAACATCAGCGAGAACAGGCTGTAGAACCGACCATCGAGGAAGGCGTGGTGCGCGAAGTTCCAGGCGGCGAGACCCTGTTCGCTCGAAAAGGCCAGCCGCTGCTCCTGGCTCATGTCGTACCAGCCGCAGAATCCGAGGATGTTGGCAAGCAGCACGCCGAGCAGCGCGAATCCCCGAAGGGCATCGAGTATCTCGAAGCGATCGCTGTTGGGTGCGGATGGCGCTACGCCCTGCAGTTCACCCATCGGAGGATTCCTATTGCCGCGGCAGGTAACCAAATGGATCGACGGGCTTGCCGTTGCGGCGGATTTCGAAATGCAGCATGTCGCGAGGTGCGCCCGATCGTCCCATCTCCGCGATGACATCACCCGCCTTCACCCGCACGCCTTCGCTGACCAGCCGCCGGCGGTTGTGCGCGTACGCGGACAACCATTCTTCGGAATGCTTGATGATGATCAGTTCGCCGTAGCCGACCAGTCCCGCGCCCGAGTAGACGACGACGCCTTCGGCTGCTGCCGAGACGCTCTGCCCGGCCGTCCCTGCGATGTCGATTCCCTGTCGAGTCTGGTCGCCGGCCACGTAGCGTCCGATCACTGCACCTTGCGCCGGCCAGCGCCAGCTTGGGGCGCCGACGGTCAGGGCAGCAGCGGTGGAACTGCCAACCGGCGCAGGCGCTGACGCCGGGCCCGGGCGGGTCGCTGGCACCCGTTCCGGTCGCGATGGCGCCGTGACCGTCTGGCTTGTCGCACGATCTGGCGTCCGCCGCGGTGCGCGTGCGATTTCGTTACCGGGCCGCAGCCGAAGTTCCTGGCCGATCTCGATGACGTAGGGATCGGAGATTCCGTTCCACGCAGCCACGTCTTGGTATCGCAAGCCGTAACGGAAGGAAATCCCGTACAAAGTCTCGCCGGATTTCACCACGTGCATGGATCCGCGCGGCAGCCGCGCCGGCGAAGCGCGCGCTGCGGAAGCCATCCTGTGGTCGGCCCGACCGTGGCGATCCGGCTGGTCCGGATTATCGCGCCGCACGATCCGCGAATGCGTGCACGCCGCCAGCACTAGCAGGCAGATCAGGATCGTGGCAAGCCGGCGGGCGAAACGGTTCATGGTGAACAATTCAATCACAGAAGCGGCGCCGGCTCATGAACCCCGGCCATGCATGGACATCCAGGCGATGACGGCAACCAGCAGGGCCAGCGCGACCCAGCCGATCGGCTCGATGTATTTGCGCAGCGTGGCTTCGGCCCGTTCGCCGCCGAGCCGGACCGCCAGCGCAACCAGGAACACGCGCTTGCCGCGCCCGATGGTGGCGCCCGCGAAGAACGGCAGCAATGGCATGCCGACGGCGCCCGACGCCAGCGTGAATATCTTGAACGGCACCGGCGTGAACCCCGCGATGAGCAGCAGCCAGAAGCCGTTGCTGGCCGCCTGCTGCTTGATGTTCTCGAACTCGGCGCCATAGCCCATCCTCTCGATGAAGGGCATCGCCGCCTCGATCGCGTAGTAGCCGATCGCATAGCCGACGAACATGCCGAGCACCGAGCCGAGCAGGCTGACGGCGGCATAGAGGAAACCGCGCCGTGGCCGGGCCACGCACATCGGCAACAACATCAGTTCAGGCGGTACCGGGAAGAAGATCGCCTCGCAGAAGCTCAAGAAGGCGAGAAACCACGGCGCGCGGCGATGCTTCGCCCAGGTCAGTGCGCGATCGAACCAGGGTTGGAATATCTTCATGCGGGCAATGCGCTCATAGAGTGCCGGCAACCAGCGGCACGAAGACGACCTTGCCCAGGTCCTCGTTCACCAGGCCGTCCGCCGTCTTTCGAATCCGCATCAGGGTTTGCAGCAGCGGCCCGCCGACGGGCGCCACAAGCGTTCCGTCCTCGCCCAGTTGTTCGAGCAACTGACGGTCCAAAGCCGCGCCTGCGGCGGTGACTATGATGCCGTCGAACGGCGCGTGTTCCGGCCATCCCATGCGGCCGTCATCGTGCTTGGTGCGCAGGTTGAGGCCCATGTTGCGAAAACGGCGTCGGGCGATCCGGAGCAGTTCGTCAATTCTTTCAACCGTGAAAACTTCAATTCCCAGCGTAGCAAGTACCGCGGCCTGATAACCGGAACCGGTGCCAATTTCAAGCACCCGCTTCGGCATCGCATGCTCGATCAGCGCCTCGGTCATGCGCGCAACCACCCAGGGCTGCGAAATGGTCTGGCCGTTGCCGATCGGCAGCGCGGTGTCTTCGTAGGCGCGCGATGCCAGCGCTTCATCGATGAACAGGTGCCTTGGCAGGGAACGCAACGCCATCAGCACGCGCTCGTCGCGAATGCCGCCTTCGCTGCGCAGCCGCTCGACCAGCCGATCGCGCGCGCGCTGCGACGTCATGCCCTGGCCCTGCACTTCCGGCTTGCTGTGGAACTTGGGCTTCATGCCATGGGATCCAGCGACGGCGATAATCCATTTACCCAACTGGCGACCGAGTCCAGCGCCTGGTAGCGGGTCAGGTCGACATGGATTGGCGTGATCGAGATGTAGCCCTGCTGCACAGCGTGAAAGTCGGTGCCTTCACCGGCGTCCTGGGCCGAGCCTGGCGGGCCAATCCACCAGATCGTGCGTCCGCGCGGATCCTTCTGGCGGATGCAGGGTTCGGCCCGATGGCGATTGCCGAGTCGGCAGACCCGATAGCCTTTGATGTCTTCCCAGGCCCGGTCAGGAACGTTCACGTTGAGGATCGTGTCGGGCGGCAGGGGGTTGGTCGCCAGGCGCGCAGTGATTTCCACCGCCGCGCGCGCGGCGCTCTCGTAATGCTGTTCCTTGCGATCGACGCTGGCCAGCGAGACGGCGATGGCCGGCAGACCCAGGCAACGGCCTTCCATGGCGGCAGCGACGGTTCCGGAATAGATCACGTCGTCGCCGAGGTTGGAAGTGTTGTTGATTCCCGAGACCACGATGTCCGGATCAGCCTCAAGCATCCCCGACAGGGCCAGGTGCACGCAGTCGGTGGGCGTGCCGGCGACGCTCCAGATGCGGTCGGCGCGGCGAAGGGCGCGGATGGGCTGGTCGAGCGTCAGTGAGTTGCTCGCGCCCGAACGGTCGCGATCCGGCGCCACCACGGTTACCTCGTGGCCGGCCAGGCCGAGAGCTTCGGCCAGGTGGCGGATTCCCGGCGCGTCCACACCATCATCGTTGCTGACCAATACGCGCATCGAACTTCCAGTTGATGGGCAAATGATAACGGATGCCGCCACGCGCCGGCAGCTTGCGTTCGGGGGCCGGACGGTTAGTCTTCATATGATGAAGCGCAAGCCGCCCGTGATCTCGGCAGAGGACGCCGAACTGTTTCGCGAATCGATCGGCGAGGTGCGCCGGATCGATACCGAGGCGTCGACTGTCGACCGCGTCCGGCCCCCACCGGAGCCCCGGCTTTTCGAGCAAGACGAAGCCCAGGCGCTGCACGAAGCCCAGGAATTGCGCGCTGAACTGCCCGCCCTGGACGGTGCGGAGCTGCAGAGCTTCCGCCGGCCGGAAATCGCCGAGGTACTGCTGCGCCAACTCAAGCGCGGCGCGTTCAGCGTCCAGGACGAGTTGGACCTGCACCAGCTTCGGGCGGCTGATGCCGAATCGGTGCTCCGCCAGTTCCTAAATGAAGCCCGCAGTGGCCGGCGCGCATGTATTCGCATCGTGCATGGAAAGGGCCTGCGCTCGGAGGGCGCGCCAGTGCTGAAGGCCTTGGTGGATCGCGTGCTGCGCCATCGCGGCGACGTCCTGGCATTTGCATCCGCGCCGGCCAACCAAGGCGGCTCGGGCGCGGTGCTGGTACTGCTCGATACCGCCTGAAGCGGTTACGCGGCGACCACGTCGCCCAGTTCGGCGAGGACTTCGGTCGCGTAGGATCCCGGTCCGAGCCGGAATTGCAGCTGCAGCGAATCGGCGTCGGACCACTGCCACTGCAGGTCAGCTACCCGCACGCGCAGCGAACGGCGCTCCTGCTTCAGGCCGGCCTGCTCAAGTCCGGCGCGCAAGTCCGTGAACGGCTGCACGGCTGTTTCCTCGATCGCGCGCACCGCGCCAGTACTGCGCAACTCGCCGATGCCCCAGAGCGGCCCCGTCGGATGAATGTCCTGGCGTTCTAGGCGGGCCAGCGTCTCGGCAGTTGCCGGTTCCGGCCCGAACACGCTCTGGGTTCCATCCAGCATCCACACCTCGCCGTCGACGCCGACGTTCCAGTTTCCTTCCGCGATGCGCGTCGCAAGCACCGCGTTGAACATTTCCGAGCGGGCCGCCGACAGGTAGATAGAGCGTTGCTCGCGACGCACCCGCGCGCCGGCGAACATCCGGCGGGCCGCCTCGACGTTATCGCTGTCCCGGCCGAATCGCTGCTCGCCAAAATAGTTCGCGATGCCTTCCCGTCCAATCTGTTCGAGGCGCCGGGCGATGGCGTCCTTGTCACCGCGCACGCCGCGCAGCAGCAACACAAACCGGTTGCCTGCCAGGCCGCCGCGAGCGAGTTTGCGGTTGTGCCAGGCGTGGGTGAGCACCCGCAGGTCCGGATCATCGAGAAGCTGCAGGTCCGGAGCGATTCGCTTCGGCAAATGTACCGAGAAGCGTTGCCTGGTCACCGCCTGGCGATCCTTCATGCCTGCATAACCGATACCCATCTCGGCGATGCCGGCCCAGGCTGCCAGTCGCTTGGCCGCGAAGGCGGTGTTCATGCCGCGCTTTTCGACGGTCAGCAGCAAGTGCTCGCCTTCCCCGCTTGGCTCGAACGAAGCGATTTCCTCGACCAGGAAATCCTCGGGACTGACACGAAAGCGCGCCGACAACACTGCCGCGCCATATGCACGCGGCAGACTGCGTACCCCAGGCTCCGTGCTCATGCCTTGGACAGCAACACAACGGCCTGTGCCGCGATGCCTTCGCCACGGCCAGTGAATCCCAACCGCTCCGTGGTCGTCGCCTTGACGCTGACCTGCGCATGCGCAACGCCCAGGTCCTGGGCCAGCAACGCGCGCATCGCCTCCCCGTGCGGGCCGATCTTCGGGCGCTCGCAAATGACGGTCAGGTCGGCATTGGCCAGGGTCCAGCCGTGCTGCTCGACCAGCAACGCGCAGTGGCGCAGGAACTGGCGGCTGTCCGCGCCTTTCCAGCGAGGGTCCGACGGCGGGAAATGCTGCCCGATGTCGCCCAGGGCCAACGCGCCCAGCAAGGCGTCGCACAAGGCGTGGATCACCACGTCGCCGTCAGAGTGGGCGACGATCCCGTGGTCGAACGGCACCCGGACGCCGGCCAGCATCAGGTGGTCGCCTTCGCCGAAGGCGTGGACATCGAAGCCGCTGCCGATCCGCATGTTCAATCCGTATTCCCGTCAGTCCATTCGCTTGAGTATGAACTCGGCCAGCGCAAGGTCGGCCTGCGTGGTCACCTTGATGTTGTCTTCCGAC
Source organism: Gammaproteobacteria bacterium (assembly GCA_031431355.1). Lineage (GTDB taxonomy): Bacteria > Pseudomonadota > Gammaproteobacteria > Xanthomonadales > Xanthomonadaceae > Arenimonas. The sequence goes on along the minus strand of JANPDF010000303.1, from coordinate 965 downwards.
CCTTCGACCAGTCGCGGTTTCAGGCCGAGCCGCTCCATCGCCATTGCCTCGTCGGTGATGTTGATGCCAACGCGCATCGCTGCCTGCAGCGCACGGGTGATTCCACCACGGCGAAACATCTGCGGGGTCAACGCGCGCCAAAGCTGCTCGCGGGGTTCGGTGGCGACTGAGCGCGACTCGTTGTCGGCACGTTTGATGGTATCGCGCACCGGCGCAGCGAGGATCGCGCCGATCGGATCCGCCTGGCCGATCGCAAGCAGGCGGCTCAGGTCCACGCCGCGCAGGCAGGGACGCGCTGCGTCATGGATCAGCACCCATTGCTCTTCGCTCACGGTGGCCGGAAGCGCCTGCAACGCGGCTAGCACCGAATCAGCGCGTTCGGCGCCGCCCATGCAGGTGTAGATCGGCTTGCCTTCCATTTCGCGCCAGCCGGCCCAGTACGGGTCGTCCGGCGACAGTGCCACCATGACGCCATCCACATCGGGATGGCCGAGCAATGCTCGCAGCGAATGCTCGATCAGCGTGCGGCCAGCAACGGTCAGGTACTGCTTGGGCAAGTCGCTGCCGAGGCGGGTGCCGCGTCCGGCCGCCGGCATCACGGCCCAGGTCATTGCTCGGCTTCCGCAGTGTCAGCGTCGCCGGGCTCGGTTGGCTTCTTCCCGGCAACGTGCGGCTCCACCACGCGATAGAACGTCTCGCCCGGCTTGATCATGCCGAGCTCACTGCGCGCGCGTTCCTCCACCGCAGTCTCGCCGGACTTGAGGTCTTCCACTTCTGCGGACAGCGCATCGTTGCGCTGCTGCAGTCGCGCGTTTTCCGCGCGCTGGTCGCTCACCGTCTGCTGCAGTTCCTTCGCCGCCGGCCAGCCGCCTTCGCCCAGCCAGAGTCTCGCCTGCAATGCGAACAGGATCAGCAACAGGGCGAGGATCGGCCACCAGCGGCGCGCGAGGTTTCCCACTTCAGCG
>JANPDF010000302.1:0-4139 GCA_031431355.1 Gammaproteobacteria bacterium | reverse complement strand
GCGGTGATGGGCACGGCGGCGGTACTTCGCAATGCGCGCGGCGCGCGGATCAGCAATCCGGTAGTTGAAGAGTTTGCAGGACACGTGGCGGCCTTGTTGCGCACGCCGATCGAGCGGGCGGAACTGGCCGAGGCCGGTCTGGTCGACGCACTTTCCTGGAGCTCCGAGACTTTAATGCGTCCGGTAGTTGAACTGTATTCGCGGCTCGCCCGCGGCATCGACAGTACGGCGCCGCCAAGGCCGACGCTTGTGCGATCCGCGCCATCGACCAGCGGCGAGTAGCGGCGACGAAGCACTTGGCATTGAAGCACCTACGCTGCGCGCGACGACGAACCGACGCTACGTCCGCGGCCGCGCACGCAGGCGATCTCCACTCCAAGGTGTGACAGCAGCTTCAGGTTGCCGTCGGCGTCCTCGGCTAGCGCGCTCAGGCTCTCGACCCAGTCGCCGTCGTTGGCGTAGATCAGGCCCTCCGTTACGCGCAGGTCGGCGCGGTGGATGTGCCCGCAGACAATGCCATCGAGGCCGCGTCTGCGCGCATCGAGCAGGCCGGCAGTGACGAATCGCTGGATGTAGCGTTCGGCCGCGCCACTTTTGCGCTTTAGGAAATCCGCCAGCGACCAGTAGCGAAGCCCGAGTCGGCGACGCAACACGTTGGTCAGCCGGTTGCCGCTGAGAATGATGTAATAGAGCCAGTTTCCGAACGCTTCCTTCGAATCGCCGGCCTGCACTGCAGCGTCGTAATCATCGCCATGGGTGACGAGCAGCCGCCTGCCATCGAGCAAGGTATGGATCGCACGGCGGCGGATCGTCATGCGCGGAAGCGTTAGCCCGCAAAGTTCCCGGATCGGACGGTCATGGTTGCCCGGAATGTAGACCAACGCCGTGCCGCGCCTGGCCAGCGCATGTAGTTCCTCGAAGACCCGGTGCTGCGCGCGACCCCAGACCGATCGCTTCTGGGCCAGCCACCACAAGTCGACGATATCGCCGACCAGATACAGCCGGGCGCAGTTCAAACGGGCGAGGAAGTCGGCCAGCTGCTCGGCATGGCAATGCCTGGCGCCCAGGTGGACGTCCGAGATGAACACTGCGCGATGTGCTTCAAGCTGGAGCATGCCGGCACCGCCGTGTGCTTGATGCGCGCAGCGTGGGCCAGGCGAGCGACAGCGGGATGGCAGTGCCGCGTCACTACGATGACAGCGGCTGCATGTCACTGCAGTCATCGCAATGCAATGCGCGCCGCGCAACCTTACAGGCCCATCCAGGAGGTTGTATGCACAATCAACTACGCGGGGCGCATGTACCTGGCCGACACCAAGCAGGCGAGCGCCGGATATCGCAACACGCGCGTGGAAGTCTGGCTTCGCTAAAACCGGAGCCTAACTCGCCTGCCACGCCTCCGGCGGGGGGGCGGCGAGCAAGCCGCGAAGGCTGGCCTGGTCCATCGCCTTGCCGTACAGCCAGCCCTGCATGCGGCTGACGCCGATCGCCTGCAGCGCGGCCTCCTGCTCAACGCGCTCCACGCCCTCGGCGATCACGTCGATCTGGAAGGACTGCGCGAGCGCGACCACCGCCTTGACGATCGCGGTGTTGGCCGCGTCGTCTGGGACATCCTCGACGAAACTGCGATCGATCTTCAGCACGTCCACCGGCAGCCGTTTGAGATACACCAGCGAGCCGTAGCCAGTGCCGAAATCGTCGATCGCCAGCTGCACGCCGGTCTGGCGAAGTTGCTGCAATAGTCCCAGCGCGCGATCGATGTCGCGCATCAGCGTGGTTTCGGTCAGCTCCAGGCAGAGCCTGGACGGCTCGAGCCCGGACTCGGCAAGCGCGGAGGTTACATCATCCACCAGCCCTTCCTCGTCGAACTGCCGGGCCGACACATTGACCCGGACCACGTAGCTGCCGCCGTTACGGGCTGGCCACTTCACTGCATCGCGGCAGGCCTGGCTGAGCACCCAGCGTCCAACCGGCAGCATCAGGCCAGAGGACTCAACCACGCCGATGAATTCGCCGGCGACCACCAGGCGGTCGCCTTTGCGCCAGCGCAGCAGCGACTCGGCCGCCACCCACTGGCGCAGATGCGCGTCGAACTCGGGCTGGTAGTGCAGCTCGAACTCGCCATTGGCGAAGGCGTCGCGCAGCGCGCGCTCGTAGCGAAGCGCCTCGAGCAGGGTTTCATGGTGTTCGGGATCGAACACGGTGAAGCCGAACTTGTCGCCACTACGCGCGTGCTCTGCAGCCTCTTCGGCCTTGCGCATCAGCACCCGCGGATCATCGAAATCCTGCTCGCCCTGGGCGAAGACGATGCCCGCCCATGCGCTGGGGTCGACTTCGTCATGGTTCCACTCCAGCGAGCGGATCACCGCCAGCGCGCGTTCGGCCAGGCGCACCGCGCCGCGCTGTTGCGAGTCGCCCGGCAACAGGAGGGCGAAGCCGTTGTCGCGGACGCGCGCAAGCTCGATCGAACCGTCGACCAGCCAGCGCAGGCGATGGCCGATCTGGGTCATGACATCGTCTACGGTCGGCGCGCCGGCCGACCAGGCGATGCCGCCGGACGGATCTACGAGAATGTGGACCACGGCAAGCGCCTGGCCTGGTTTGCTGGAACTGTTCAGGCGTTGCCGGATCAACTCCACCAAGTAGTCCCGGTTGCCCAGTCCGGTGGTTGCGTCATGCAGCCGCAGGTGTTCGACTTCGGTCTCCGCGCGTCGCCGGCGCACGATCTCGTAGGCCATCGCCACAAAGTCGCCCATGGTCGCCGCGAATGTGGTTTCCTCGCGCGTCCATTTTCTCGAGCGGCCGATGCTCTCGTGGCAGATGACGCCTTGCAGCTTGCCCTCGATATAGGCCGGGGCGTCGAGCAGCGCGACGATATCGTGCCGTTCCATGTATTCAAATAGCGCCGGGTGCGACAGGTCGGCTACGGATTCATCGGCCTGGCTCGCTTCGAATGTTCGCGCGTCGCGCAAGGCGGAGATGTAGTCGTCGTCCTCGAGCAGCAGCGTCTCCAGCGAGTCGGCATCGTGGTGCAGGCCGCTCGCGGCATCGAAGGCATTGATGCAATCGAGCCGGCCGCTGTCGGCGTCGTAGCGCCAGATGCTGACGCGCTCCACTTGCAGAGCCGAAGCAGCCGCGGCGCAGATCGAGGCCATGGCGCTGTCGAAAGAGCAGACCGGATTCCACAGGGTGCGCGTCAACTCGACCAGCGTGCGGGTAAAGCGCTCACTGGAAGTGGGCTCGGCAGAAGTCGGCAGTGCAACTCGATGCAGCTTTCCCTGCGACATTCCCGAGACCCAAAGCTTGCCTGAACGAATACTCTAGCAGGCCAGTGCGACCGCCGTCCGACCGGGTTCGAGGGCGGTCCTACCGGTCCTATCAGCGGGCCAGCCTCGGCCAGCTCCAGGCCAGCAACAGCGCGGCGGGAAGCAGCATCGCCGCGTGGCCGAGCGCGGTGCGCTGCGGATCGTGCAGCAGGTCGAGCAGGGTCGCGCCCTGCAGGCAGGCGTAGACCGCGCCGACCAGCAACAGCTCGAATGGCCTGGCATTGCGGCACAAGGCGCCCAGGCAAAGGCCCCACGCGGTGATCGAGGCGGCGATGATGATTGCTGCGAGCGCGCCAATCGGCGCGATGACTGCCAGCCGAAGCAAGCCAGGCACGGTCAGCGCCAGCAGCAGGCCAAATCCTGCAAGGAAGCGCGCCGTCAGCAGCCGACGAAGGATCGAGGGCGCAGTGAACACCAGTCCGCCAGTGCCGTTGTCGTTCTCGCGCAGGATGCCGCGCGCCAGGATGTCCAGTGGCAGGATCCACGCCAGCAGCATGCCCGCTTCAAAGCCGCGTCCGCTGCCGAACACTTGCAGCCCGAAGGCGACCAGCGCGGCCAGCCACCACCACCAGCGGCGCTGGCGAAGCACCATCTTCGACTCGGCGACAGCGAGCCGACCGACCGGATTGCCTTGCAAGGGATCAAGCAACAGGTCCAGCCAACGCAGATTCGCGCCTGCGGCCGAACGCGTCCTTGCCGACGTCGATCCCCGCGCAGCGGCCCAGTCCAGCACTGGCGCGGCAAGAAGCACCCCGCCCAGCGCGAACGCCATCCACAGGGCGCGCCCCACCAGATCCATTCCGCGCACCTGCC
>JANPDF010000301.1:0-2430 GCA_031431355.1 Gammaproteobacteria bacterium | reverse complement strand
GTATCCGGACCTGCCGAACGTCATCCAGCTCAGCTTTCCCGCCTTGAACGGCGTGGTTCGAGTAGGGGACAAGAGTGAAGTGCTCCACCTCGTCTACCTGGGCGCCGGCATCCTGGCTGTCAACGCTTTGCTCGGCATCGCGGTGCATGCCCGCGAGCGCGCCGCCGGGCTTTGGCTGTTCGCCTCGGGGGGGGCGTTGCAGCTCGTGTTACTCGCCGCTTCGCTCATCGCAATCGAGAAGAGCTAATCGGCAGGGCCGGCTACCCGTGGGCGATGACGGCCAGCCGCCGGATGCCTTCGCGAATCCCATCCTCAGAGACGCTGGAGTAGCCCATCATCCCGCTCAAGCCGCATCGCTCCCGGCTGCGACTGGCAATGGGTTTTGCCTTGCAATTCCTGGGCACGGCCGCAGCCATCGCCTTTGGCATTCGCTACAACTCGCCGCCCTGGCTGCACGTCGCCTCGCTGGCCATGCCCTTCCTTGCCGGCGCCATGCTCGTGCTCAGCTACGACTATGCGCGTCCGATGACCCGGGTCGGCCTCGCCTTCCTGTACACGGCATTTTCCAGCCTCTCGTTGATGGGGCTGAGCCTGCTGTTGTTCTGTTCGATGCGAACTTGTAGTTGAATTGAGGACCCCTGAATGTTGACTGTCCCGCAAATGCTGATGGCCGCCAGCGCGCTGGTGATAATGCTGTTGGGATTGCTGCATTTGCTGTACACCTTCCGCGGCAACAAGCTGTTCCCCCGCGATACCCACCTTGAGCGGCAGATGCAGCAGGTCTCACCGGTGCTGACCAATCGCACTACGATGTGGGATGCCTGGATCGGCTTCAACGCCAGCCACAGCTACGGCGCAATCTTCTTCGGGCTGGTCTACGGCTACCTGGCCATCGTCCACGCCGAACTGCTGTTCCACTCCGCTTACTTCCTCGTGCTGGGCCTGGCCATGCTCTGCGGCTATGCGTTCCTGGCCAAGCGATATTGGTTCCGCATCCCATACGCGGGCATCCTGATCGCGCTGGCCCTGTACCTGGCGGCGCTGGTCATGCGCTTGCTGCCGGCATGAGCAACGGCGAGCGTCCGCCTTCGCCGCCGCCAGGAATCATCGTAGGCATTGACACTTTTGTGGCCGATAATCCGAGCCAGCCCATCCGCTTTCCGGGAGAATTGAATTGCGATCGAGCTCCAGCATCTTCGCCATAGCGCTGATACTCGTCGGTGCCTACCTGTTGCTGCAGAAGCAGCGACTGCTGCCGGACATTGGCCCGCTATTCCACGACTGGTGGCCCGCGCTGCTGGTGATTGCCGGCGTGGCGATGCTGGTGCGTCGTTCCCGGCGCGGTGGCTAGCGCGGGGCGCTTGCCTGTCATTCACGGAGAGACCGGTCATGGACTGCCCGAAGTGCGCAGCGTCGATGGAGAAAGTCACTTACCAGCAAGTCGAGGTGGATCGCTGCACGCGCTGCCACGGCATCTGGTTTGACATGCTCGAGCACGAGGACCTCAAGCGCCTCAGCGGCTCGGAGGCCATCGACACCGGTTCGGCTGAGCTGGGCAAGGCCAACGACGCGAAGACGCGGATCACCTGCCCGGCCTGTTCGGTGCCCTTGATCAGCATGGTGGTGAGCGGCCAGCCGCACATTTCCTATGAGGCCTGCACCGTCTGCTACGGGGTTTACTTCGACGCCGGCGAATTTTCCGATTTCCGTGAGGAAACCTTGCGCGAGACGATCGGCATCCTGTTCGGCGCGCGTCGACGCGACTGAGCTTCAACCGCGCGGGTGGTGCTGTGCGTGCAACCGCTTGAGTCCCTCGCGCGCCACCAGCGTGTAGATCTGCGTGGTGGACAGACTGGAATGCCCGAGCAGCATCTGCAAGGCGCGCAAGTCGGCGCCGTGATTGAGCAGGTGGGTGGCAAAACTGTGGCGCAGCCCGTGTGGGCTGACCTTGGCGGCGTCAACGCCGGCGCGCACGGCCAGTGACTTGACCAGGTTCCAGAACTGCTGCCGGCTCATCGCCTCGCCGCGGCGGGTGACGAACAAGGTCTCCACCAGACGCTTGCCAACCAGCCCCGGGCGCGCCTCCGCCAGGTAGCGTTCCAGCCAGTGCTGGGCTTCCTCGCCGATCGGCACCAGTCGCTCCTTGCCACCCTTGCCCGACACGCGCAGAACGCCCTGTCGCAGATTTACCGATGCTGCGGGAAGGCTGACCAGTTCGCTGACGCGCAAGCCCGCCGCGTACATCAGTTCGACCATCGCGCGATCACGCAGGCCCAGTGGCGTTTCCACGTCCGGCGCGCGCAGCAAGGCTTCGACCTGCGATTCCGATAGGGCCTTGGGCAGCGGCCGGCCGAGCTTGGGCGCATCGAGCAGCGCGGTCGGATCCCGGTCGATCGCCCCAAGGCGCAATTGCTGGCGGAAGAACGCGCG
>JANPDF010000300.1:0-4266 GCA_031431355.1 Gammaproteobacteria bacterium | reverse complement strand
AGCAATTCGGTGAGCGTCTGCCGCAGGTACAGCACGCTCAAGAGCTGCGCGCCATCCACGATCGGCACGGCGATGCCCAAACGGGGCCCACCAGAATCCTTGACCACGGCGATGGTGGCCTTGCCATCTTGTACGGCTCTTTCGAGCAAGCCCAGTTTTCCGTAGCCGAATGCCTCGGGATTGGCATACGCCTCGGCGAAGCTGGGTGCGTGCAGCTCCACTGCCTCCGTACCCGGCACCGCCTGCATCACTAGCGCGCGCGCAGCATCGGCATTGCCGGAGCGGAGCGCGAGTAGCACGTCGGGTCGTCGGCCAAGGCCGTTGGCGCGAAGGCCGAGCGTCTGCAGCAGCGGCCGCATCTTCTCGGCCACCTGGTGCCGGGCGTCGGCGGCGGCGCTCTGCAGGCGAGCTGCCGAATGCAGCTTCCAGCCGGTCCAGGCCAGCCACAAGGCGGCGATCACCAGCGCGACCGCGACCAGCGGCAGTAGTGCGCCGGTCTTCAGCGATTTGAGATTCGATGCAACTTTCATTCTTCCCCCTCGAAACCCGATCGCAGGATCGCGTCAATGGCCACGCTCAGCGCACTCCGGTATGTCCGAAACCACCAGCGCCGCGCTCGCTCGCGGCGAATTCATTCACCACGCGAAAGCCAGCCCGCTGCACTGGCAGGAATACCAGCTGCGCGATGCGGTCCCCTGGCTGGATAGTTTGCCGATTCTGCCCCCGATTCCATAGGCTGACCATCAGTGGTCCCTGGTAGTCGGCATCGATCAGCCCGACCAGGTTGCCCAGCACCAGCCCGTGTTTGTGGCCCAGGCCCGAGCGCGGCAGGATCACTGCGCACAAACCGGGGTCGCCGATGTAGATGGCCAGCCCGGTGGGCACCAGTTGCGCCTCGCCTGGCTCGAGCTCGAGCGGCGTGTCGCAAAGCGCGCGCAGGTCCATGCCGGCAGAGTGGGCGGTCGCGTAATCGGGGAGGGGGAATTTGCTGCCAAGCCTGGCGTCGAGGATTTTCAGCTCGATTTCCCGGGTCATGCGGCCGGCTCCAGGCGCTCGGCGATCATCGCCAGCAAGGCGCGCGCGACCGCGCGCTTGCTGCCACGCTCGATCGGTCGGCGGGCGTCGGCGCTGAACACGACCAGCGCGTTTTCGTCTCCTTCAAAGCCGATGCCCGGAATCGAAACGTCATTACCCGCGATCAGGTCGGCGCCCTTGTCGCGGAGCTTCTGCCCGGCATTCTGGTCGAGCTGGGCGGTTTCGGCCGCGAAGCCGACCACGACTCGCGGCCGCGACGGATGGCGCGCCACCTCACTGAGCACGTCGGGCGTGCGCACCAGCTCCAGGCTGAGCACCGATGATTCCAGTTTCTTGATTTTCTGGGCGCGGGTTTCCACCGGCATGTAGTCGGCAATGGCGGCGGCACCGATGTAGACATCCTTGCCGGGCAGCTCGGCGAGGACTGCATCGCGCATCTGCACGGCCCGGCGCACGTCGATGCGGCGCACGCCGGCGGGTGTCGCGAGCGCCACCGGGCCGGCCACAAGGGTGACCGTCGCGCCGGCGGCCACCGCTTCGGCCGCGAGCGCGAAACCCATCTTGCCCGAGCTGCGATTGCCCAGGTATCGAACCGGGTCCAGGTCCTCGAACGTGGGGCCTGCGCTGATCAGGATGGACTTGCCGCGCAGCGATGAGGCCGATGACGGCGATGCCAGCGCGGCGACGATTTCCATCGGTTCCAACATCCGGCCGGCGCCGGTTTCCCCGCAGGCATGGTCTCCCAGCGCGGGCCCGAGCACCGAGACGCCGCGCGCCTTAATCGTTTCAACATTGAGCTGCGTCGCCGGATTGGCCCACATGATCCGGTTCATCGCCGGCACGACGGCGATCGGTGCCTCGGTGGCCAGGCACAGGGTGCCAAGCAAGTCGCTGGCCAGGCCTTGTGCCAGCCTGGCGATGAAATCGGCGCTGGCCGGAGCGACCAAAATTTGGCTGGCCCACCGCGCCAGCTCGATGTGGCCCATGGCCGCTTCCGCCGCCGAATCCCACAACGAGGTCCGCACCGGCTTGCCGGTAAGCGCCTGGAAGGTCAGGGCGGTGACGAACCGCTGCGCGGCCTCGGTCATGACCACCTGTACCTCGGCACCCGCCTCCTGCAAGCGCCGGGCCAGGTCCGCGGCCTTGTAGGCGGCGATGCCCCCGGTCACGCCCAGCAGGATCCGCTGTCCGGCCAACCCGCCCATTGGAAGCTTTTCCCTTGCCCGATTGCGGCTTAGCTTACCCGATGCCGCGTCTTTTCCCGATCCACCGGAACCGGCCGCGGGCAGACGATGGCGCCATGCACATCCGAGACTGGCCCGAGCACGAACGTCCCCGCGACAAGTTGATGGCGCGGGGCTGCGCTGCGCTCTCGGATGCCGAACTGCTGGCCATCTTCATCGGCTGCGGCGTCCGCGGCCAGAACGCCGTGGATGTGGGCCGACAGCTACTGGGTGAGTGTGGCGGCCTGCGCGGCTTGCTCGATCGCTCGCCAGCGGAGTTGGCCAAGCTGCACGGACTGGGCCAGGCGCGGGCCTGCGCGCTGGCGGCGGCCCTCGAACTTGGCACCCGCCACCTGGGACAGCAATTGCAGCGCGGCGAGGCGCTCGCCGATCCGGGTCAGGCCGGCACCTACTTCGCGCGCAAGCTGCGAGCGTTGCCGCACGAGGTGTTCGCCTGCCTGTTCCTGGATACCCGGCATCGGGTGATCGCCTATGAGGAATTGTTCCGCGGCACGCTGGACGGCTCGGAAGTGCATCCCCGGGAAGTAGCCAGGCGCTGCCTGGCGCACAACGCGGCGGCGGTCATCTTCGGGCACAACCATCCCAGCGGAAACCCGGAAGCCAGCGCCGCCGACCGCGCCGTCACCGCCCGCCTCAAACAGGCCCTGGCGCTGGTCGAGGTGCGGGTGCTTGATCACTTCATCGTCGGTGACGGGGCGCCCACCTCAATGGCGCAACGCGGCTGGACCTGAGCCCGCACTGGCGAAAGCGCCGCTTTGCGTCATACTCATTGCGGCTTCCCTGGCTGGCAGCGGTTATCGTGCTATTTGGTTACTCGAGCCTGTATCCGCCCGACGCCAGCGAACTGGCTCTGGTCGACCCTGCGTCCGCGCGCCGCCTGCTCGATGCCGCTCGGCCCGACATCCCGACGCGGCTGGCAGACATCGCCACCCGCTTCGGCGTGGATCCGCGGGCGCTGGACGCGGCCATCCTGGGCACCGCCCGCCTCGCGCTTCGCCACGGCAGCATGGGCAACGACTTCCACGACTACCACAACGAAAACCATGTGCTGGAAGTCGGCGAGCGTCGCCTGCTGCGCCTGCTGGCGAGCATGGGCGACGGCGCGCTGGCGGCCGAGGATGTCGCCGCGCTGCTGATGTTCGCGGCCTGCCACGACCTGCGGCAACGGGAGTCCTACGACATGCCCGGGCCGGTCGGCGGCAATGAGGCGGCCAGCAGCGCCGAATCGTTTCGTATCCTCGATGCCTGCGGATTCGACCGCGACCAGGATGGCACGCAGTACGTCGCGCTGGAACTGATGATCTCCGGCAGCACCTTCGACACGCGACCGAGCGCAATGGCCGATCCGCAAACCGAGGAGCTCACCACCGTCGCCGGCGGTTCGCTGGCGCGGGGACTGCACCTGTGGCTCGACACCAGCCAGCCGCTGTGGCGGGAGGACCACGATATTCGTCGGGGCGAGCGGCTGGCGCGACTGGCGGCGGACCTGGACACCGCCAATGTCGGCGAGGAGTTCGTGCAGCTGTGCGAGACCGCATCGCGCCTGTGCCGCGAGCGGGAAATGCGCGCGGGGCGGCGGCTCGACGACGCGGCCTCGGCGCTGCCCTGTCTGGCGTTCCTGGGTCCCGGCCAGGAATATTACTTCTACGAGCTGCACCGCTTCAGCTCTCGCGAGGGCGAGCGAGTATTCGGCCCACAGAAGGCCAGCAACGGTGTCAGCGTCCGCGCCACCACAGCCGCCCTGCAGGCTCGCTTCGCCGAGCGAGCGCCAGCCGATGGCAACGCGGTGCTGGATGCGTTCGCAGAGCTGTCCGCAGCCTCCTGAAAAAAAGGCTCTTCACGGAAATCCGGGGAACCAAGCGTGAGCCCGGTCGCGAAGGGGCGGCTGTCGGCTCCCATTTTTAGTCGCCGCCCGATACCGGCTTGGTAAAAATGGAAACCGACAGCCGCCCGCAACAACCAACGCCGGTCTTGAACTCGAAGCGGC
>JANPDF010000299.1:0-2834 GCA_031431355.1 Gammaproteobacteria bacterium | reverse complement strand
GTCCATCTTGATCGGGCCCTCGGCGCGGCCGTGGATGAACTGGTCGACATAGAGATTGCCGCTGTTGTCGATGGCCTGCACCGGCCCCTGCCAGACGATCTCGCCCTTGTAGATCATGGCGATGACGGTGGCGATCTTGCGGGCCGAAGCCATGTCATGGGTGATTGAGATCGTGGTGGCGCCGAGGCGGTGGACGCAGTCGACGATCAGATTGTTGATGACATCCGCCATGATCGGATCAAGGCCGGTGGTGGGCTCGTCGAAGAAGATGATCTCGGGGTCGGCGGCGATGGCGCGGGCCAGCCCCACGCGCTTCTGCATGCCGCCGGAAAGTTCGGCGGGGTAGAGGTGGGCCACATCCACGCCGAGCCCCACCTGGCCCAGCTTCTCAATGGCGATGTCCTTGGCCCTGGTCCGCGCCACCGGCCGCAAGGCGGTGCTGGTCAAAGGCAATTTCCTCGTGCCTTCCGAAATCGAGGCTTGCATGAAGGAAGCGGCCGTTGGCCTGGACGGGAAGGTGGACGTGCTGGTCAACAATGTCGGCGACCTCGTGCAGCGCGTATCGTTTGCCGACTACACCACCGCGCTGTGGGACGAGGTGATCGCGCTGAATCTGTCCAGCATGTATCACACCATCCACGCGCTGCTGCCGTACTTCCAGCCGGGCGCGCGCATCATCAACGTGTCCTCGCTTTCCGCGCTCAATGGCGCGGGCCGCCATGCGTTCGCCTACGCGGCCGCCAAGGGCGGCATGGTGTCGATGAACCGCAACCTTGCCAATGAGTTCGCGCCGCTCGGCTACCGGGTCAACTGCATCGCGCCGGGTGTGGTGCGCACCCCGTTCCACGACCGCTTCAATACGCCGGAAGGGCTGGAAGGCGTACGGAAATCATTGCCGCTGCAACGGCTGGGCGAGCCGGAAGACATCGCCGGGGTGGCGCTCTTCCTCGCCTCGCCCCTGGCATCGTTCATGACTGGTGAAACCGTCGAAGTGAACGGCGGCATGCATATGGGATGATGGTGCAAGTCCGATCATCGAGCGCGCCAGCGCGGGCGGAGCCTGTCCGCCTGCGGCGGCGCCGACAGCCATGACGCCACTCCACTCCGACCTCCACGCCCGCGACAAAGTACGCGACCTGCGCGCCTCCAAGATCCGCGAAGTGGCCAACGCCGGCATGGCGCGCGCCGAAGTCTTGGCATTCTGGTTCGGCGAGCCAGACCAGGTGACTCCGGCATTCATCCGGCGGGCCGGGGTGGATGCACTCAATGCCGGCGACACGTTCTACACGCAAAACCTGGGGCTGCCTGAACTGCGCGCTACGCTGGCCGCCTACGTCTCGCGGTTGCATCGCCCGGTGGACGACGCAAACATCGCCGTCACCAACTCGGGCATGTCCGCGCTGATGATCACCACGCAGGCACTGGTAGGCCCAGGCGATCGTGTCGTTGCCGTCACCCCCCTGTGGCCCAACCTGGTGGAAATCCCGCAGGTGATGGGCGCGACGGTGGATTGCGTGGCGCTGCAATTCGGGCCCCGGGGCTGGACACTGGATCTCGAGCGCCTGCTTTCCCGATTGACGCCAGGCACGCGCGCAATTTACATCAATTCGCCGAACAATCCCACCGGCTGGACGATGTCGGCGAATGAACAACGCGCCGTGCTGGAGCACTGCCAGCGCCTCGGCATCTGGATCATCGCCGACGACGCCTACGAACGACTTTACTTCGAGGGAAACACCGGCGCTTGCGCGCCTGCATTCCTCGATCTGGCGGATGCCGGCACGCGGCTGGTAGTGACCAACACGTTCTCGAAATCGTGGCTGATGACCGGTTGGCGATTGGGCTGGCTGGTGGCGCCGCCGACGCTGGTTGCCGATATCGCCAAGCTCATCGAGTACAACACCTCATGCGCCCCTGGGTTCGTCCAACGCGCCGGCATCGTGGCGGTGCGCGAAGGCGAGCCCACGATCGCGCAGACCGTGGCGCGCTTTCGCGCATCGCGCGACTTCCTGCACGAACAGTTGCGCCTCCTGCCGGCCGTCGTGGCGGTGGCGCCACCCGGCGCCATGTACGCGTTTTTCCGGGTGCGGGACATGGCCGACAGCCTCGATTTCTGCAAGCGCCTGGTGAGCGAGGCCGGGCTGGGCCTGGCACCCGGCATCGCCTTCGGACCGGAGGGCGAAGGCTTCATTCGCTGGTGCTTCGCGTCGGACGTGGCGCGGCTTGCCGATGGTATCGAGCGGCTCCGCGGGTTCCTCGCGCACCAGGCACGCTGAATATAACTACGCCACGTGAAGGGTGCTGCGCGGTTGATCTTGCGACCATGCGCAGGATCGTGCGTAGCTGGCCGCCGGGCTCGCACCCGCGGCCGTACCTTCGATCGGAATCGGACGCGGGCGGCGATGCGGCCTCCTGCCGCTACTGCTTCAGCGCCTTGTACCGGATCCGGTGCGGCCGCGCGCCATCCTCCCCCAGCCGCTTCTTCTTGTCGGCCTCGTATTCCTGGTAGTTGCCCTCGAAGAAGGACCACTGCGACTCGCCCTCGGCCGCGAGGATATGCGTGGCGATCCGGTCGAGGAACCAGCGATCGTGTGAAATGACGAGCACGCTGCCGGCGAATTCCGCCAGCGCGTCCTCGAGCGCGCGCAGGGTTTCGACATCGAGATCGTTGGACGGCTCGTCCAGCAGCAGCACGTTGCCGCCCTTGAGCAGCGTGGCCGCGAGATGCAGCCGGCCGCGTTCGCCGCCCGAGAGCGTCCCGACGATCTTGCCCTGATCCCCACCCTTGAAGTTGAAGCGGCCGAGATAGGCGCGCGACGGCATCTCGAACCGGC
>JANPDF010000298.1:0-8035 GCA_031431355.1 Gammaproteobacteria bacterium | reverse complement strand
CGAACGGACCTTGATCATCTGCGAGGAACGCGGCCACGTTTCCTACCTGGAAGGCTGCACCGCGCCGATGCGAGACGAGAACCAGTTGCACGCGGCGGTGGTTGAGCTGGTCGCGCTGGAAGACGCCGAGATCAAGTACTCCACCGTGCAGAACTGGTATCCGGGCGACGAGAATGGCGTCGGCGGCATCTACAACTTCGTCACCAAGCGCGGCGAGTGCCGTGGCGCGCGCAGCAAGATTTCATGGACCCAGGTCGAGACCGGTTCGGCGATCACCTGGAAATATCCTAGCTGCGTGCTGCGTGGCGACGACTCCACTGGCGAGTTCTATTCGGTGGCGCTGACCCACCACCGGCAGCAGGCAGACACCGGCACCAAGATGATCCACATCGGCGCGCGCACCAAATCGAAGATCATTTCCAAGGGCGTCAGCGCCGGGCGCGGGCAGAACACCTACCGCGGCCTGGTCAAGATTGAAAAGGGCGCGGAAGGTGCCCGCAATTACACCCAATGCGATTCCCTGTTGATTGGCAAACGCTGCGGCGCGCACACGTTTCCGTATATCGAAGTGAAGAATCCCACAGCCACCGTCGAGCACGAAGCCACCACCTCCAAGATCAGCGACGATCAATTGTTCTACTGTCGCTCGCGCGGCGTCAGCTCCGAGGATGCGGTTTCGATGATCGTCGACGGCTTCTGCAAGCAGGTCTTCCGGGAACTGCCGATGGAGTTCGCCGTCGAGGCCAAGAAGCTGCTCGAGGTTAGCCTGGAAGGGGCGGTTGGCTGAGCGCGCGGAAATATCTACCCACTCGTGCTACGGCACGCCACGAACTGATTGGAACAAATGCTAAAGATCGAAGACCTGCATGTACGTGTGGCCGGCAAGGACATCCTGCGCGGACTCTCGCTGTCAATCCGCCCCGGCGAAGTCCACGCGATCATGGGCCCCAACGGAGCCGGTAAATCGACGCTGGGCAACGTGCTCGCCGGGCGCGAGGGCTACGAAGTAACCTCGGGCGTGGTCGAGTTCGAAGGCAAGGACTTGCTCGCCCTCGAACCGGAGGAGCGCGCCGCCGAGGGCGTCTTCCTGGCATTCCAGTATCCGGTGGAAATCCCGGGCGTGAACAACACCTACTTCCTGCGCGCGGCCCTAAACGCGCAGCGCCGGCATCGTGGCGAGCCGGAGCTGGACTCCATGCAGTTCCTCAAGCGCGTCCGCGAGAAGATGTCGGTGCTGCACATGCGCGACGAACTCCTGCATCGCGCGGTCAACGAGGGCTTCTCCGGCGGCGAGAAGAAGCGCAACGAAATCTTCCAGATGGCGGTGCTTGAGCCAAAGTTTGCGATATTGGATGAAACGGATTCCGGGCTGGATATCGACGCACTCAAATTGGTTGCCGAAGGCGTCAACCTGATGCGTTCCCCGAGTCGCGCCTTGCTGGTCATCACCCA
Source organism: Gammaproteobacteria bacterium (assembly GCA_031431355.1). Classification (GTDB taxonomy): domain Bacteria; phylum Pseudomonadota; class Gammaproteobacteria; order Xanthomonadales; family Xanthomonadaceae; genus Arenimonas. The sequence goes on along the minus strand of JANPDF010000298.1, from coordinate 6,583 downwards.
CTACCAGCGTCTACTGGACTACATCCGTCCCGATTTCGTGCACGTGCTGGCCGAGGGCCGGATCGTCGAGAGCGGCGGTCCGGAGCTGGCGCTCGAACTCGAACAGCATGGTTACGCGTGGGTGCGGGACCGGATCGCGCCATGAGTGCCCTGCTCGACTCGCTGCAGGAAAGTTTTGCCGCGCTGCCTGCCGGCCGGGTGGACGCCGCGGGTCTGGGCGCGACACGGCGGACCGCCATGTTGCAGACCGTGGCCGAGGGCCTTCCGGGGCAACGCAGCGAACGCTGGAAGTACACAGCGCTGCGCGCGCTGTCGGCACGCACTTTCGCTGCCGCGGGCATTGCGACACCGGTGCCGTCGTCCCTGCTATCGGACATCCCCGGGCCACGAATGGTTTTCGTGAACGGCCGGCTCGATCAGGGTCTATCGCTGCTTGCGGAACTGCCCGATGGCCTTCGCGTTGACAGCTTGTCGGCCATGCTCGACGCCAGTGATCCAGGGTCGGTGCAATTCCTCGCGCAGCGTTTCGACCGCCCAGACGAAGCGTTCGCGCGTCTCAACGCCGCGCTGGCCGTCGATGGCGCCGTCGTTCGCGTCGCCGGCGGCCAAGCCGTTGCCACACCGCTGCACCTGGTTTTCGTGGGCGCGCCCGCCGAAGCGGACATTGCGAGCCACTGCCGGCACTGGATCTCGCTGGCGCCGGGAGCGCGGCTCACGGTAGTGGAGCACCTCATCGGCGCCGGCGCTCATCGCAACCTCGACAACCAGTTGTTACAGGTTGACCTGGCTGCGGATGCAACGTTGTTGCATGCGCGTCTGCAGGACGAAGACACGACGGCGACGCTGCTCTCGCGCACCGATGCCAGCCTCGGCGCGAATGCGCTTTATCATCGACTCGACCTTGAGCTTGGCGCCGCGCTATCCAGGCACGAACTCAATGTCGGCCTGCTCGGTGGCAACGCTCAGTTCCGTTCCAGTGGCGCGCTGCTCGCGGGTGGTCGCCGCCATGTGGACACTCGTCTCGAGGTTCGCCACCACGGACGCGACACACGTTGCGACCTGATGTGGCGGGGCCTGGCTGCGGACCGCGGCCGCCTGGCTTTCCATGGCGGAATCGAGATTCTTGCTGGCGCCGATGGCAGCGATGCCCGGCTTTCGAACAAGAACCTGCTGCTGTCGGCCGACGCCGAAATCGACACCCAGCCGGTGTTACAGATCCATGCCGACGAGGTAAAGGCCGCGCATGGCGCCACGGTTGGCCGCCTGGACGCGACAGCCTTGTTCTACCTTCGTTCCCGTGGCGTGCCCGCTGCGCAGGCCCGTGTGCTGCTGACCCTCGCCTTCTGTCGCGAAGCACTCGCGGCGATCGGCGACGCCGCCCTGGTCGACCTGCTTTCGCCCAGGCTCGAAGCGCGCCTGGCCGGCCTGGAATCGGTGACGTGAGCGGCAAACCAATCCGCGAGCCGTCGCCCATGGCCGCCGCCATCGACTGGGCCGCGCTGCGTTCCGATTTTCCAGTGCTCGCGCGCGAGGTGCACGGCAAGCCGCTGGTCTACCTTGACTCAGCCAATACAGCGCAAAAGCCGCGCCAGGTCATCGAGGCCGTGGACGACTTCTACCGCTGGCACAACGCAAACATCTCGCGCGCGGTGCATACGCTGGGAATGGAAGCGACCGAAGCCTACGAATCCGCGCGTAGTCGGCTCGCCAGCTTCCTAAACGTCCGCCCGGCCGATCTGGTACTGACATCAGGCACTACCCATGCGATCAACCTGGTGGCCTACAGCTACGCGTTGCCGATCTTGCGCCCGGGCGACGTCATCCTGCTGACGCGCATGGAGCACCATGCCAACATCGTTCCCTGGCAGCTAATCGCTGGACGCTGCGGGGCAAACCTGCGCGTCGCCGAACTCAACGACGCCGGCGAGCTGGATCTGGAGGCACTCTGGAAACTGATGACGCCCGAGGTCCGGATCATCGCGGCCAGCCACGTCTCGAACGTCCTGGGCACGGTCAATCCGGTGGCGGAAATTTGCCGCGAAGCCAGACGGCGCGGCATCGTGTCGGTTATCGATGGATCGCAGGCGGTTCCGCATCGGCCGGTGGACATCGCGGCCATCGGCTGCGACTTCTACGCCTTCACCGGCCACAAGATGCTGGCCCCGACTGGTACCGGCGGGCTGTGGGCGCGGCGCGAGCATCTGGAATCGATGCCGCCATTCCTGGGCGGCGGCGAGATGATTCGCGAAGTGCGCTTCGAGCACACCACCTACAACGACCCGCCGCACAAGTTCGAAGCGGGAACGCCAAATATCGCCGGCGTGATTGGCCTCGGTGCGGCCGTTGACTACCTGCAGGCGCTGGGAATGGCCAGGATCGAGGAACGCGAACAAGCGCTGCTTCAATATGCCACTGAAGCACTCGGCCAGGTCCAGGGCCTGCGCATCTTCGGCGCGGCGCGCGAGAAGGCCGCCGTCATCTCCTTCCTCGTCGAAGGCGCCCATGCCCACGACCTGGCCACCCTACTTGACCTGGAAGGCATCGCCGTGCGTTCCGGACACCACTGCGCACATCCGCTGATGGCGCACTACGGCGTACCGGCGACCTGCCGCGCCTCTTTTGCCTTCTACAATACCTTCGATGAAATAGACCGGCTGGTTGCTGGAGTACACAAGGCGCGGGGATTGCTGGGATGAGCGAGAGTGGCGATGAAGCACGCGGGATGGATGCTCCGGGGGTTATGAAGAGCTTGTCGGTGAGCAGCCCTTTGCGGTTTCGGGCGGCTGGCGCCGAGGACGTTCCGGCCGTTGTGGAGTTGGTCGAGTCTGCCTACCGCGGCGACGCCAGCCGGGCCGGCTGGACCACCGAAGCAGATTTCCTTGACGGCCGGCGCACTGGTCCCGATGAGATCCAGGCGATCCTGTCGGGCAAGCAGAGCCAGTTGCTGCTGGCAGAGGACGATCACGGGATGCTCGGCTGTGCGCATGTCGCCGTCGAGGAAGGCGCTGGCTATCTCGGCATGTTCTCGGTCGACCCGAGGCGACAGGGCCGTGGCGTCGGATCGCTGCTGCTTGCAGAAGCCGAGCGCATCGTGCGGGAGCAATGGGGATGCGCGGCGATGCGCATGACGGTGATCGACATCCGTGACGACTTGATTCCCTATTATGAGCGCCGCGGCTACCGGCGGACCGGCATCAAGAAGCCGTTTCCCTACGGCGACGCTCGCTTCGGCCTGCCAAAGCGGGATGACCTGCGCTTCGAGGTCCTGGAAAAGCCGCTAGTGCTGCTGACCGATGAGTGACTGGATTCGCGTCTGCTCGACGCAGGCACTGCTGCCGGGCGAGTTCCAGGTGGCTTTCGACGGCGACACCGCGATCGCGGTCTTCAACATCGATGGCGCGTTCTACGCGATCGAGGATGTCTGCACCCATGATGGCGGCGAACTGGCCGGCGGCCCGATCGAGGGCTTTGAAGTGGAATGCCTTCGCCACGGCGCGAAGTTCGACCTGCGCAGCGGGGCCGCCGTATGTCCGCCTGCCTATACGCCAACCGTGGTCTTCCCGGTAAAGGTGGAGGACGACGCCGTGTGGACTCGCGACGACCGCGAGTAAGCCGCGCTAAGCCGCGTCGACTTCCGCAGGCAGCTCCGCGCGCGGGCCTATGCGAACCAACAGCAACTCGCCCCCTCCTTCGACGATGATGCGGTTGTTGGCCGCGCCATTGGGCTCGATCAACGCGGTATCGCCTTGCTCGAGTTGCACGGGCAGGATCTGGTCCTTGAACAGGGCCCGGCCGCTGAGCAGATAGGCTGCCCAGCGAACGCCAGGCTCTGCGAAGAACAGCATCGGCCCGACCAGCGGCCGGTGCAGCAAGGTCGCTTCGACCCGGTCACGACGCCACATCAGGTTGAAGTCTTGCGTTGGGCCGGAAGACAGTTCGCATTGCAGCGCACGTTCGCCGGCAAAACGGTGGCGGCCATGCGGTGGCATCAGCTCCACGGACTCGCCATCCTCGAAGTCCAATCGCATTCCTTCGCCGTGCAGCAGCACCAGTTCGCGCTCTACTCCGGGAAAACTTGAGAACGGCCCGCTCTTGTCGACTTCGGCGATCGACAGTCGCCAGTCCCAGTCGTTCGCGGACTCGGGCCAGCGCAGGACCTCCCGCGTCCAGCCCAATCCATTCTTCCAGCGTTCGCGACGGTACTCGTTGGCAGGGATGTGCGTGACGTTCACCCGGGCATTGTGTTTGCCTGCTCCGGCGCCGGCAAGTCGCTGTCGCTCCGCCTCCGGCCGCCATCCAGCCAGATCGCGTCCCAGTAGGGATAGCCGCCGACCGACTCCGCCAACCCCGCCAGTACCGGACTGCGCACCAATCGGCGGGCGGCGCAGGCCTGGTCTTCCCCGGCGGCGAGCGGATTCGACTCGTAGCCCCGTTCCCACAACCAGCCATTGATCCGGAATCGGGCCTCCACTGCGCGGGCCGTTTCCTGCTTGAAGCGCCTAGCCAGCCGATCGAGTGAGTCTCCCGCGCCAACGGTCACCAGGGCTTGCCAGCTGTCCGGCATGAGCACCCATGCCAGACAGCGCGATCGGCCCCAGACGCCGGCAGAGCGTTGCGCCCTGGCGACCGCCCGCGCCGCGTCGGGATCGGCGAACACCGGTCGCCGGAACAAGCTGCCGATGCTCAGCTTGAGCGCGGCGTCGTGGTCGGCTTGCCGGGCGATCGGACACGAGGGCATGGTCGGTCCGGCTCAGTGGCGAACGGCGGCACGCGCCGGCAACGCCGGTTTGGCGCCGAGCGCGCGGGCAGGTGCGCGTGGCGCGCCACCGGCAACGACGATGCGATCGCGGTTCTTCTCGATCGTGGACAGGCCGATCCCCTTCACCGAGGCCAGTTGGTCGGCGCTGCGGAAAGCACCGTTGGCCTTGCGGTAGAGGACGATCGCCTCGGCCTTGGACGGCCCGATCCCAACCAGCACGCGATCGAGGGTTCCGGCGTCCGCGGTATTGATGTTCACCTTCTCCACGCCGGCGTAGGCCGAAGTTGCGATCAGGCCGGACAGGACGAGGGATTTGAGGACAAGGACAAGCTTCTTCATGGACGACTCCGTGGATGGATGGGTCCGCCACGAATACTTCCGTGGCGGTGATCACAGTTTCAGCACGCCCCCGGAGGCGTCCCATCGGGCGTTCATCCACGCATCTGTCCGGAGGCGGCGCGGGGGCGGGTCAGCCTTTTCCTACCGCGTCGGCTAGAATCAGCCTTCACCTTCGGAGCTTCCGGTCAATGGATACGACAAAAACCGATCGTCTGGTCAGCGATGCATGGGACGGCGACATCGTTCCGCAGCTGGTCGAATACATCCGGATTCCCAACAAGTCGCCAATGTTCGATGCCGACTGGCAGGCGAATGGCCACATGGACGCTGCCACTGACCTGCTGGCCAATTGGGCGCGGGCGCAGGCGATCGCCGGCATGAAGGTTGAAGTAGTGCGACTCGAGGGCCGCACTCCGCTGATCTTCATTGAGGTCGCTGGCCCGGGCGACGACTGCGTGCTGCTCTACGGTCACCTGGACAAGCAACCGGAAATGACCGGCTGGGCCGACGACCTCGGCCCGTGGACGCCGGTGCTGAAGGGCGATCGTCTCTATGGCCGCGGCGGCGCGGACGACGGCTATGCCATCTTCGGCTCGCTCACCGCGATCCGCGCGTTGCAGGAGCAAGGCTTGCCGCACAGCCGCTGCGTCATCCTTATCGAGGCTTGCGAGGAGTCCGGCAGCTACGATCTTCCCTATTACGTGGACCATCTCGCCGAGCGCATCGGCAAGCCGTCGCTGGTTGTCTGCCTGGATTCCGGCTGCGCGAACTACGACCAGCTTTGGTGCACGACTTCCTTGCGCGGCCTCGCCGGCGGCAACCTGCGAGTCCGCGTGTTGAGTGAAGGCGTGCACTCGGGCGACGCCTCGGGAATCGTGCCATCGAGTTTCCGCATACTTCGCCAACTACTGTCCCGTCTCGAGGACGAGGCCAGCGGCAATATCCTGGTCGAGGAGCTGTCGGTAGAGATCCCCGAGCAGCGCATGCAGCAGGCGCGCCGCGCCGCCGAAGTGCTTGGCAACGACGTGTTCGACAAATTCCCGTTCCTGGACGGCATGTTGCCGATGACCAGCGACCTCACCGAGATGATCCTCAACCGGACGTGGCGGCCGATGCTGTCGGTCACCGGCGTGGACGGCATGCCGGCACTTTCCAACGCCGGCAACGTGCTGCGCCCGTTTACCGCGGTCAAGCTGAGCCTGCGCCTGCCCCCGACGATGAATCCCAAACGTGCCAGTGACCTGCTCAGGGAGCTGTTCACCAAGGATCCACCCTGCGGTGCCATCGTGGAATTCGACGTGGAGAAGTCATCGACCGGCTGGAATTCGCCCGCGCTGGCGCCCTGGCTGGAACACGCAATCAACGATGCGAGTCAGCAGTTCTTCGGCGCGCCGGCGATGTACATGGGCGAAGGCGGCACCATTCCCTTCATGGGAATGCTCGGCGAGAAATTCCCTGACGCCCAGTTCATGATCACCGGCGTGC
>JANPDF010000297.1:0-26716 GCA_031431355.1 Gammaproteobacteria bacterium | reverse complement strand
TCATCCAGCGCAACGGCAACTCGTGGAAGTTCGGCGGATCCGTGGTGCCTTGCGCATGAGCTCGTCCGCTCCCCCGCCCGGCATCGAAAGTCGTGAGGGCATCCGTTTCCGCGACCTGCAGGTTTGTCCCTGCTGCGGCGGCACGCGGCTGGCGATTACGCTGGAGGACGGTCAGGACTTCGAGACAGGTCTTGGGCAATTTGCCGTGCGTGAGTGCCTGCAATGCGGCATTCAATTCACCGTGCCGCAGCCGCTGGCCGACGACGTGCATCTACTCTACGATGATCGTAGCTCCCACGATTTCGACGGCTCCGCGTCGTTCGTCGAGAGGCTGCGGCGCTACAACAACATCCGGCAACTTAAGCGCCTTCCAGATCGGTTCCGCGAGTCTGACAAAATGTCGCTCGACTATGGCTGCGGCTCGGGCTTCTTCACCCGGTCGATGCGGGAGTATCTTGGCGGCCGCGTGATCGGCTCGGACTTCCACGAAATGCCACCGCCCTTGTTGTCTTCGGCGAACGATATCGAATATGTGGCCGACTCCGCTCTCAATACCTTGCACGGCGCGCTGGACCTGATCGTGTGCCGAAATGTCCTGGAGCACGTTGTCGACCCCACGGCATTTATCGCCCGGCTGCGCACCCTGCTCAAGCCCCGTGGCGTCCTCCTGATCGAGGTCCCCAATCGCCGCTCGGTGTGGACGCGATTGCTCGGCCGCTACAATTTCAACTACTACCTGCCGCGCCACCTTTACCATTACGATGAATCGTCGCTGACACGGCAGCTGGCAGGTTTCAGGATTCTTGGCCGATGGCTGGACCATTCGCCCATCCTCGGAAAGTCGTTTGGCAGCATGTTTGGCTGGAGAATCAGCGGCTTTGCGCTCGCGGGCCTCGCCCTTTTGCCCGTGCAGATTCTTCTCGACGCACCGCTGCGTCGCTCGAGCCAGCTTGTCGTGGTCGCCGAGCGCAATTGACTTGAACGTGCTCACGGTCAACTACGAGTTTCCACCGCAGGGCGGCGGCGCTGGAGTGGTCATGCACGATCTCCTCATCGCCTTGCAATCTCGGCCTGACCTGCATCAGAGCGCCCTTTGCGGCTGGGACTACCGGCTTGGTGATCCTCCTGACGGTTCCGGAATTGATCTACAGTTCGTTCCGGTTGAACGAAAGAGCGTTCACCAAACTGGTGTGCGCGCGATCGGCCAGTTCCTGTGGCGTGCCGGGCGAGCGCTACGCCGACTTGACCCCGCTTCGTACGACCTCGTGCATTTTCATTTCAGTGTTCCAACCGGTCTGCTTGCCATGGCAACGCGCGGGAAGCCCTACGTTTGTTCATTGCACGGAATCGATGTTCCCGGTTTTGTGCCGGAAGAGGCGGCGCTGTTTCAAACACTGACTGCGCCGGTCAATCGGCGCATCTTGAGCGGCGCGTCAACGGTGTTCGTGCCTAGTGCCGAACTCGCGGCGATGGTCGGCAAGGCCTGTCAGACGGCGCGCGTGCAAACCATCCCTCATGGCGTCAGGGCCGGGGCGTTCAGGAGCAAGGAATGCTATCCGATGTGCGCCAGGAAGCTTGTCACCGTGGCCCGCCTTGCATCCTGGAAGCGAATCGACCTGTTGGTCAGGGCGGTAGCCGAACTGCAGCGCGCGGTGCCCGATGTAACACTCGATATCTTTGGCGACGGTGAACAACGCGCCGTGCTCGAGGCGACGATTCTATCCTCCCGCGCGTCGGCCTTCGTCAAGTTGCATGGTTTTGTGTCCAAAGAAGTTGTGCAAGCGTCGCTGGCTGACTTCGACGCGTTTGTCCTGCCTTCGGTGACCGAGGCGTTCGGAGTAGTGTTTCTCGAGGCCATGGCCGCCGGTCTTGCTGTCGTTGGCGTTGACCATGGCGGACCCTCGGAAATCATTGCCCAAGGAAGCAATGGCATGCTCGTGCAACGCGACGATGCGGACGGGCTCTTGGCAGCATTACATCGGCTGGCAACGGAGCCGGGATTGGCGGAAGCCATGGGCCGTCAAGCACGGCTTGCCGCCGTGGAGCGCTTCTCCTGGGATGCGGTTGCGCTGCAGTATCTTGCCGCCTACCAGCGCGCACTGGGCATGGCGGGTTGAGGTGCGCATGAGTTTCGTCCAACGCTACCGGCAGCTGGCACTTAGAGCGCTGGGTACAATTTTGCTACTGCTGCTGATGACTTGGATCATCGACGTCAGGGAAGTCTGGGCGGCGATGCGCACGTCGGACTGGCGCTCGCTGCTCGCAATCTCATTGATCGCCATGGCCTCATGGTGCGTGGCAATCGTCAAGTGGAAGGTCCTGCTGCGACCGGTTCCGATCCTGGAGCTTGCGCGATTCCACTTTCTCGGGATGCTCTACAACCAGATCCTTCCCGGCCAACTCGCGGGCGAGGCGGTCAAGGCTGTTCGCCTCGCTCACGGGCGCAGCGAATTGCGGCTGAGCCTCGTTACCGCGTCGGTTGTTGTTGACAAGCTTACCGGATTGATCGCATTAGGCATCGTGTCCGGGATCGGCCTTCTGTTCAGCTCGGTGGACACGATTGAGGTTCGATGGCTGGGCGCACTGATCTGCACGCTCACGGCCATCCTGACGATCGTGCTTTTCTCGGCCAGAATGCCGATGCTGATGCGGCTTGCGGGCTACGTCCAGGTCTGGTCCGAAGTTCGACCAGGCCTGCGAGGCCGCCTCGGCAAGGGATTTCACTCACTGGTGGACGCGTGGCGTGAATTGATCAGCGACTGGCGTTTGACCGGCACCACCCTTGCTCTGGGCCTCGTGTTCCAGCTCATTTCCGTCTGGGCAGTGAAGGTCATCGCCGATAGCGTGGGCGCGCAATTGGCCTGGGGCGATGCTGCCTGGGTGCTAGGTGTCATCTCCCTCGCGGTGCTTGTCCCGATCTCGCTCGGCGGACTGGGCGTGCGCGAACTCGGCTTCGTCGCGGTACTTGGCGTGTGCGGCGTACCGCCTGCATTGGCACTTTCCATCGGCATTTTCTGTTCGCTGATTACGATCGCGGGCGCGCTGGTCGGACTCGCCTTCGAGGCCGTGCCGGCGGCGCAACAACGGCGAATTCCTTGAACCTGGCGCCGCCTGTCGCAGCAAGCGCGGCGCTTATTCGTTCGATTCAAATCCGGAAGTCTGACGACGCCGCAGGCGTTGCACGCCTTCCCGAAGACGGATAGCTCCCGCCACGAGCAGGGTGAGCACCAGGATGCCGTAAACCAGCGCCGCCGCGACAACCAGCCACGCTAGCGGTCGACTGGGATAGCGGACAACAATTTCGCCAACGGACTGGTTCGATATCGGCACCATCAGGCGACCGTCGTTGTCACGCAGATAGCGAGTCTCACGGCCATCCGCCAATTGCACGCCGTATCCCGAGTGCCACATCAGCGGCAGCCGTACGGCACGAACCTGCGTGCCATCAGCTGCCGAAGGCTGGCTGGCGGGAATACTGAAGCGCCAGGTCCGGGTCACCACACCGTGATCGACCACGGCCTGCTGGCGCGTGAAGTTCCAAGGGAACTGCAACACCCCGTTGGCTACGATGTATGGCGGCGCCGTCTCATTCGCCGCACGCATGTAGATATCACCGCCGTAGGGCGACGAGAAAACTTTCCTCAGTCCCGGCGCCGTGCGCAATGCCTCGGCCCAGTTCTCGACTCCCCAGCGCGACACCCAAACGGCATCGACACCAAATGCGTCGACGAATTCGCGAATACGCGTTGGCTGTGGCTCGGCCGACAACCAGGCTTCAACGTAGCGATTGCCGCCACTGTCGCCTGGCATGCCCACCAGATGCATGTCGGTGGTCATGAGTGCGTTGGCCTGCCAGCCACCGCCGCGCGGGAATATGGGCACGATACGAAGGGGTCGCTCAACGTGTGCCTGCTGCGCTTTCAGGAAAGCCCGGATTTCCACTGACGGATTGAACCCGCCCAAGGGGCTAGCCACCCAAGCCACCCAGCCGGGGTTGGGCAGGAAGTGCGCGCGCAGGGTCGGACGCAGCAGGTCTGCGCCGATCAGCCCAGCAATCAACAAAAATGGTAGCCACTGTCCTGAATGATTGCCCAGTAAGCGACCAGCCCGGTCCGACAAGGTGGCGCCGCGTACCGGCATCCGGGTCACCAACAGGACGGCTAGCATTGCGACAAGCAGCATTGACTGCCATTGCACATCACGCGTCAGCATCCGACCGAAAGCCGCGAACGACCCGTCCAGACCCCAGCCGGCGGCCACCACTGACTGCAGGGCGAAGTACGAGATCACGCTGCCTTGCACCCACAGCAGCACCGCCAGCAGGCGAACCCTGCGCTCCGTCACCACGATACGCGCTCCCTCCGCCACGGCGAAAGCGGTAAGCAGGTAGAGCAGATGAAACCCGTAGTAGTTGTGGCCGATGCTCACCAGAAAGGGAAACATCTGGCACAACACGAGGTGGATCGGAGAGCCCTGCCCGAGGGTATAGCCCAACAACGTGAGGAAAGTACTCGCGACGACCAGCGCACTCCGGCGCCGACCGGATTGCCACCACGACCCCAGCACCACGCCCAGAAACGGCAGGGTCAGCGTGCCAAAGAAAACATAGGACAGCGTAGCCTCCTGGTGGAAGCTGAAGGGCATTGGCAGCATTCGCGAAGTTCCGCCGGCGAATCCTGGCAATATAAGCGATAGAAAAAAGGCGCGCTTATCCGAAAAGTACGGTCCCAGCTGATCGTAGGAAGCAATCATCGTCTTGTTGACCAGACTCATCTCGTACGCGGTCACCAGCATGGGTACCGATGCAATTCCGACCAGGACGGCCAGCACCGCCATCACAACAACGAGCTTCATCGCTGCGCGCGATCCAGACGCGCGGTACAGCAGTAGCAAATGAGCCAACGCCCAGCAGGCGAGTGGGATGAGATAAAGGATCGCCTCGTGGTGCACACGAACCAGCGATATCGTAATGACCCCGGTGAAGGCGAACAAAGCCGTACGCCCGGCACGGCCCTGACTCATCCAACCCAGTATCAGTTCCCGTAACGCCCACAGCGACAGCACCAGGTACAGCAGCGCCTCATGCGCCAACACGTGATGCGCGAGGGAGACGTGGATACCCGAGAGGGCGAAAACCAGGCCACCGAGGACACCGTACTGCCAAGGAATCCTGAAGGAGCGTAGCAGGAGCGCAACGGCAGGAACCAGCAGAATCGCATGTAATGCCTGCACCAGCGCGTGGCCCGACGCGGAGTTGGCTTGCAAGAAGAACAGCATCTGCCTTAGGAAGCCGACAAAGAAATACGAGGGCCAGATGTCGAACGGCAACTCGTCCTGATACAGGCTCAGTAGTCCTTCGCCCGCCCTCAGCTCCGCCAACTGACCGACGAACCACGGATTGAAGGTAGTGAAAGCGTCATACGGAAACGTGCTCAGTCCGCGCCACACCAAGGTGTAGGGAATTTGGGAAATAATGCAGACAACGATCGTCCACAGGGTCAGCCTCACGATCGTGGCGCGAGAAGGATCTTGCCTGGTTCTGCCCCGCTGGTCCACGAGCTCGTGACTCAGTTCACGATCGAAATCACTCGGCGAAATTGTCGGCATCTAGGTACCGCGCAGCCAGTTCCACGTTACCTCGATGCCATCATCCAGCGCGATTTGCGGCTCCCATCCCAGGTCGCGCCGGGCTCGAGAGACATCCAGCACCAGTTCCCTGACATCGAAGCCGCGCCCGGGCGCGTAGCCGACCCGAACGTCGCGGCCTGTGATTCGCTGGATCGAGCCGATTACATCGCGGATCGATGTTCCTCGTCCGCTCCCGGCATTCAATATTCCACAGTAATCGCCGACGCCCGCGATGATCGACAAGTCGACCAGATCGGCAATGTAAATGTAGTCGCGGACGATGCTTCCATCGCCCCAGACTTCCAGTGTCTGGCCCGCATGCACCTTGGCCAGGAACGAGGCAATCACGCCCTGGATGCCGGTCGCCGATTGCCGGGGACCATACGGATTGCCCGGCCGAAGGATCACCGGGGACAGGGCGCCCATTGCCTGGTACATCAGCAGGTATCGCTCAATGGCGACCTTGACCACTCCATACGAGGATATCGGCGTGAGCGGGTGGTCCTCGGCAACCGGGAGCGTGGAAGGATTGCCGTATACAGTGCCGCCGGAGGAGAAGAATACGATGCGGCGCTTGCCCTTCTCCACCATCGCCTGGAGCAGCACCAGTGAGGCGATAAGGTTACTTTCGACGTCGGCGATCGGGTGGCGGTTTGAAGTCGATGGGACTGTGCTGCTAGCCAGGTGATAGACGAGATCGATTCCATCGAGACTCTCGCGGACGAATATCGGATCGATCATCGATCCGACGCGGTAGTCGATGCCCTGCCAGTCAAGGTCTGCGCGCGGATCCCGGACGTCTACCACTCGCAAGGCATGACCGGCACGGTGCAACGCCTCGATCAGATGCGAGCCAATGAAACCGTTGCCGCCAAAGACAAGGATGTGTGCCATCGAATTACGCTTTCCGACTGGATTGCACAGTCGAGCTGACCAGCTCATCGAGGCTTGGATACTCCGCGGACGCCAGGCCGAACTGCTCATACAGCGCCTGCGCATAGCCTTTGGCCATCGCGCCAATTTCCGGCGTCAAGGAAAATCTCGCGCGGATCGCGTTTTGCGCCGAGAGCACTTCAAGAAGGTGGGCCAATGGGTCTCCAACGCGCGTCACGCTTCCGGAGTGACGGCGATGGGAATTGAGCGCCGACGGGGTAAACGCGACGCGGCCCTTGGCGAGCACGCCAACGTAGGAAATCCAGTCGCCAGCGATGCGGTACTTGGCGATTTCATCGATGTGCGCACCGAGCACGTCCATCAACGCGTCACGGCGAAAAACCACGGCGCTTACATTGGGGATGGTGTTCTTTACCGCCAGCGCGCTACGGATTTCATCCACGCCGTCGCACACGTAGGCGCGCGACCAGCGCTTGGTACAGACGTCGTGCGTGTAATAATCGTAGCTATCGGCAAGCAGTCTGTTGCTTTCATCGATCTGGCGCGACTGGCAGTAACTCATTACCACGCCATGATCGCTCGCCATTGGCTTGACCACCGCTGTCAAGAATTCAGGCTCGCTCAGATCATCGGCTTCCGCAATCCATACGTAGTCTCCGCGCGCCTGCTCGACACCCTTCAACCACTGCCGGAACACCGAACCGGAATTGACGGCAGAGGTGCAGACGCGAATGTCGAGATCAAACTCGCCACGCAATTGGGCCAGCACCTCCAGGCTATCGTCGGTCGACGCATCGTCAAGGACGATCACTTCGTAGACCGGCAGTTCCTGCCGCACGATGCTGGCCAGTCGATCGCGCAAGAGGTAACCGTAGTTGTAATTCGGCACCACCACTGACACTTTCGGGGGTGCGACGTCCAGCAGGCTCAGTAGGTCGAACACGTAACGGCGGAAACTGTGCTCTTCTGCGATCAGGCGACGTCCGATAGCTCCGCACTTCGCCCGCCCTGGCTTGTCCTGCAATAGCGCATCGAGCGCTTCGGAGAATTGGCGGGCGTCGATCGGGGACACCAGGCAGCCGGCACCGCGGCTGAGAATCTGTTCGGCACCACCGGTGCCGGCGAACGCGACGACAGGCAGGCCAACCGACAATGCCTCCAGGACCACGGAAGGAAACGGATCCTCACGCGAGGTAAGCGCGTAGACGTCCGCGCCGGCGTAGTACAGATCGGTGTCGAAATCGATGCCGTCTGCATGGAAATTTCCGAGCAAACCTCTGGCATCCAGCCGGCGGCGCACCATGTCCATCAACGCTTCGTCGAAATGACCTACCCACACGAAGTGCAAATCGGGCTGGCTGGGCACGAGCCGCTCGGCGGCCTCGCCCAACAAGTCGAGCCCCTTGCGCCGGTCGCCATAGCCGATCGTCAGCACAATCCGCGCGGCTGCCGGGAGGCCCAGCTTCTCTCTTAACAACTCACGCGCCTTTGACAGGTCGTCCGTGCCGCGGTAGCGGCTCCGGACAAACAGGCCCTGCGGCCGGATCACCAAGCGCTCGGGCGGAGCCTCGACAGTCCGCGTGAAACCATCACGGACCTGCGGGGCGGCGAACACGATATGGTCGGCAGTACGGGCGATGCTGCGCGCGTGCTCGGTGAGGCCATGGTCGGCGATCAATCCCGGCAGCTCGTGCACCAACGCAACAACTTGAAATCCTGCTTTCTTGAGCGCTTCCGAGAAAAGCCCCGAAACCGTGGTGTTGGCGATCGCTGCTTCGGCGCCGCCGGCCTTCAGCTGCCGCGCCAGCACCTGCAATTGCCCGGCATCGAAGCCGGCGGCGTCGTGGACCGTCGCATGCCGCGCGAAATCGGCGCTCAGACTGCCGGGGCCAAGCAACACCAGATCGACTGAAAAATCGAAGTCGCGCTGCAACTCGCGTACCAGATGCAAAGCGAGATACTGCGCCCCATGGGGATGGGCATCGTGCGAGACAACCACGATGCGCTTGCCGGGCATACCCGCCTTGGACTGCGCTTCAAGTGCATCGCGTGTGGCTTGCAGGTTGGCGTAGCCAAGCCAGCGGTCCGGCTCAAGATAGGCACCCTCGGCCCACTCGTTCCAGGCATTGACGAACACAATCGACTCGCCGTCAACCGGGTAGCGCTGCGCGAATTCTACGGATGACTCCAGCCACGCCTGGTATCTGGCCGGCGACGCATTGGCGAAAGTGTAACCGGCGCCGGGCTTGCGGGCTTCGTTGTCCCATGAGGGGAATACGCCGCGCATCAGCGGATAGTTCGGTGCGGGCCGGTTCCGCGCACACTCCACTATGTCGGAATACTCGACGACATAGCCGCCGTATTCCGTATTGATAAACTCAAGTTGGTCATGGATGTGCGGCAACCCGCTGGCCAGCCGATGCGGCGGAAATTCCACGGCTGCGTCGAATCCGAATGCCACCGGATCGTCGACGTCGAATTGGACCATCGCCAGGAAAATTTCCCCGACGCCGTTTCCGCGGCACCACTCCCGCCAGCGCCGGGTAGTCTGCGCCGGATCGGGCAGCAACGATGGGCGGTAGACGACAACCATTGGCCTGCCATCGATGCGGATGTAGCGCGGATCGACCAGCAGTGGCGCCAGCCCGCTGATGAAATCGAGATCGTTGTCGGTGGAATGTTCCTGGCCGATCAAAACGTCTTGATCGTGCCCGTCCCAGCGTCGGGTCCAATTCTCGTTGGCCCAACACACGCAAAATGGAAACGTCGCATCCGACGCTATGTATGCATCGAGAGGTCGTTCCAGCAGACGCCGACCAGCGAACCAGTAGTAATGAAAGCAGAAGCCGTGAATGCCGTATTCGCGCGCAAGCTCCACTTGGCGGTGCAGCACTTCCGGCACCCGCAGGTCATAAAAGCCCAGCTCGCCAGGCAGGCGTGGCTGTTGGTGTCCGACAAACTGCGGCTGCGCCTTGCTGACGTTTGTCCACTCGGTAAATCCGCGACCCCACCATTCGTCGTTCTCCGAAAAAGGATGGAATTGCGGTAAATAGAACGCGATGAGCTTCACTGGCGGCGATGACAAGGCGCGCTGAGGACGGTAGTCCACGAAGTCTGGCGAACGGCCGTTCTGCGCAACGGCCATGGAGCACGCGTAGGCCTGCACCGCCGGGTGCGCGGAGGCATCTCCCTTCAGCGCAGCGTTGCCCAGATTGATCGTCGGTGCCAGCCTGGCGCTTCGCGGCGCAGCGAAAGCCAGCCAGCGCTGGTAGGCATTGGTGCGCCGGAACAGCGATGGGAACGCGGTGAACAACGCGGCCTTCCATTGCTTCTTCACGGCCAAGCCCACCGGAAGCGAATCATAGATTGACTTAGCCAGCAAACGCAGCCTGGTCGACAGCGGAGTGCCCCGACCGCTTCGACTCTTCATGTTCCGGAATGTCCTCTACGAAGAATTGATGTGTATCTCCAGCTCCGCGACGACTTGATCATTTCAAGCTCTGCTTGCAGTTCGATGATTCGAGCGTTGCGGCTCGCCAGGTGCGCGCCGAGCTCTTCGCGATTTGCGCGTGCACCACTCAGGCTGTCCTCGAGCTCTGCACTACGCCTCTCGAGACCATCTGCGTGGGTCTGCAACTCTGCCAGCCAGGCCTCGAGGTGCCGCCTTTCCTCCGCCGCCGCTTGGAGGCGGAATTCCTTCTCGTCGATTATCTGCAGCGTCTCGTGAATGCGAGCGTCCGCGGCGCGGACACGTTCGAGCAAATGCACGCCGTAGAAGTTGGCAGGATCCAAACCGTGAACCTTCATCTCGAAAACGGAGGCCACCATCGGCGGCAGGTCACGGTCGGAGGCCATCGCCAAGTCGTACAAGGGCGCCACCAAGCCAACCGATTCCCCGGCGTCCTCGCCCCCTACGCGTATGCTCTGAAATCCTTCCACGAACTCGGGCACCAGCAACGACCCATAGACCACCCGCTGGCCATGGATTGCGACGTTTGCAAAGCGTGACCCGAGCAGTTTCTCGAATTCCTCCCGAAAAAGCTCCTTTACATGGAAGGGATTCTGGAAGCCAGTTTCGATCGAATAATGCTGCTTGTTTGGGCTGGAGATGATGAGCATGCCATCCGGGCGCAACACGCGTTTTATTTCCAGCACCATCTGTTCGTGCTGGTCGTGGTGTTCAATTGTCTCGAAACTTACTACCAAGTCGAAGCTCGCGTTGTCGAATGGCAGCTCCGCCGCGTTCCCGACGACAAACTCGAGATTGGCGCCCCTGTAGCGAGACAGCGCATTTGCCACCGTTGCTTCGGATATGTCCAGACCGGTCACCGAATCGGCAATCTTCGACAGAATGTCGCTGCCATAGCCCTCCCCGCACGCCACGTCGAGGACTCTTTTTCCCACTGCGTGCGCACACGCGAACCGATAGCGGTGGAAATGCTCGAAAGCAATTTGACCGCTTATTTCCGGCTGGTAGCGCTCACCGGTGAACTCAATGGATTCCGCACCCTTGTTCACTAGATTGTTGCCTCGAATAATCATCGTGTTGTCAACGAATTCATCCATCGTGAAAGGTGCTCAGGACAGCTTTACTATCCGAATCTCCTGCATCGGCACGCCGACCAAGCCAAGGCATATGCTCGCGCTGTGAACGTGGAACGCCAATGCGTCGTGCATCCATTGATGTTGCACATGATCGGCTTGGGTTCCCTCGGCAATTGCCACACTCATGGTGTAGTCGCCCTCGCGCATCACCGGCATCTGGAATTTGAAAGTCGTCAACAGCAAATCGGCGCTGTTGGCGACAACAGGATCATGCTGCGTAGTCAAGTAGGTATTGTCGCCAAAAATCGTTTGGCCGAGCCTATCATACACTTCGAAGCCGACAATCAGACCCGTGATTTCAGTGTGCGCGCGACAGCTGATGCGTAGCGTCACCGTTTCTCCACCGACAATCCAGGACAGGGGCCGCGATTGTTCGTCAACGAATACCGCGCCTACAATCTGCGCGCCTCCCACTCCGAATGCGCGTGCATTGCGCTTGAAGTCGAAAATCTGAATGTCGTTCCGGGACGGGCTGGCGTTGATCATGTCCTGACGCATGTCGCGCAGCGCTACGTTGACGCCGCGCTCCAACGCTTGGGCGGTATCAGGGGCCGGGTCAATCGTCTGGGGCGCGTCCTCGCCAAGATACAAATCTTCCAAGTACAACGCAGTTACGTGTTTCGGCGGCCCGATCTCGGCCACTTTTCCATCGCGTAGCCAGATCACCCGGTCGCATAGGTTGATGACCGCGGCCGTGTCGTGCGAAACGAAAACCACCGTGCCCCGCTTCATGAACTCGCGCAGAAATCGCATGCACTTCTGCACAAAGAACGCATCGCCAACGCTGAGCGCCTCGTCGATGACCAGAATATCCGGGTCGACGTGCGCGATCACCGAAAATGCCAGGCGCAGGAACATGCCGCTGGAATAGGTCTTTACCGGCTGGTCTATGAAGTCGCCGATGTCGGCGAACTCAAGGATCCTGACCAGGCGCTCGTCCATTTGCTGCCGGGTCAAGCCAAGCACTGCACCGTTGAGATAGACATTCTCCCTGCCGGTGAATTCGGGATTGAACCCCGATCCCAGTTCAAGAAGCGCGGCGACGCGGCCATTGGTTTCCACCCGGCCGGCGGTCGGACTCAGGGTTCCGCAGATTATCTGGAGCAGCGTGGATTTTCCCGACCCGTTCCGGCCGATGATTCCCACCGTCTCTCCGCGGCCGATATCACAGGAGATGTCCCTGACCGCCCAAAACTCCTTGAAATACTGTTTCGGCGCCAGGCCCATAAGCCGGCGCAGTCGCGGCAGCACGAACTGCTTCAGACGATCGCGCGGAGCGCCGTAGATCTGGTAGCACTTGCTCAACCCAGCAACGCGAATCGCGACGTCGTTGATCATGGGCTATTCGGCCGCAGGCTCGGCGATTCAGAGCACATCAGCGAATCCCTTGCGGGTCTTCTGGAACCAGAAGTATCCAGCCCAAGCTACGGCAACCGATATGGCGTAATACACCATTAGTCCGGACCAGTTTGGCAGACGGCCCCAGATCAACACCTCGCGCCCCTGTTCAATGATGAAGGTCAGGGGATTGGCCATCAGCCAGGGACGTAGCGAAGCCGGAACCGCCGAAATCGGATACACGACGGGGGCCAGAAACATCATCACCATGGTCAGGATGCCGATCGTCTGAGCCACGTCACGCAGAAAGACTCCGAGCGATGCCAGCATCCATGAAAAGCCGAGCGTCAATACCGCCAGCGGCAGCATCACCAACGGAATCAGGGTAACGGTCCAACTGAGATGACCGTTGAACAATACGAACGCCGCAAGCAGGACGAGAATGCTAATCAGGGCATGGAACAATGCCGCGAACAGAGCGATCAATGGAAGGATCTCGAGCGGGAAGACGACCTTCTTCACATAGTTGGCATTGGCAAGAATGAGCGACGGCGACCGGTTGATCACCTCGGCGAACACGCCATGCACGATCAACCCGACGAACAGGATCACTGCGTACTCGGAATTCGGCTGTCCCAGTCCAACGTTCCAGCGCGCCTTGAATACCACCGAGAATACGAAGGTATAGACCGCGAGGAGAAGAATCGGGTGGAAGAACGACCACGCCAGGCCCATCACGGAACCCTGATAGCGACCGATGACTTCGCGACGCGTCATCTGGGAAATCAGCTGGCGATTCCGCCAGAGGATCGTGGTCAGCGAACGCAGCGAAGTCGAGGGTGTCGCGTGGGGATTCATGCTCTCGGTCCTAGGCGGGGAGCGAACTGTAGTTGACGGCTGGATCTCGGCCGACAACAACGAGCCAAGATCTGAGAAATCGCTCGGTACTGAGACCTGAACTGTCGATTATAGACCCTTGCAATCGTAATCGGCTGCGTCCAGAAGGGCGGCACTTGGGTCTTGCGCCTTACCTGCGCGGCCCGGCCCCGAGGGAGCGGCGCAGCAAGGCAATCAGCTTGTCGGCATCGGCACGACGCTCCGCCGGTAATCCGTTGAGGCTCTCCTGCGCGGCGGCAAGCGCTTCGGTCGGCGAGCCCGCGTCGGCCAGGAGCATGGCCAGCGCGAGTTGTTCGAATGAACGCGCCGGTTGCGACTTCGACAAGGCCACGACGCGCCGCTGGGCGCGAATCGCCTCGGGCAGCCGATCGCCGGGCAGGTAGATTTCAGAAACCAGCAGTCGCAACGCCGGCACGATGTCGGAGCGGCGGCGCAGGTGGCGCAGTGCAGTTGCCTCGAGCCTTGCGGCCGCGGGATCGACCCGGTGGATCGCGACCAGTCCGCGCCAGCCTTGCGCCAGACCGGGTGTGATCGCCAATGCCTTGCGATAGTTGTCGGCCGCCTGGGTGCGCCGGCCCCGGGCCATGTCCAGTTCGGCCGCAGCGACGTAGCTGAGGTCATAACGCCGGTCCAGCTTGAATGAGCGCGCCAACCTGGATTCGGCGCTGGCGAGCTCCGCTTGCGCCTGGCGATGGTCGCCGAGTTGCGCGTGTGCGCGGTACTGATCGAGCTGCAGGCTGGCCCACTCGTTCCAGAACTGCGCGCGGTTGGGACTCAGCGCAGTGGCCTGCCGGTAGAAGCGCTCAGCGGATTCGAGGTGCCGACGCTGGTCTTCGCCACGCGCATGCCGCGCCCAATAGCCGTGCAGCCGCGCCAGGTTGGCGGAATGGTCGGGGTCCAGCGGCGCCAGCGCCAGCGCTTTGTCCAGCGCGACTTCCGCCGATTTCAAAGCCGTCCCGCGATCGAGCTCGCGTAACAGGCGCGCGTCGGGCGCCAACGCCGCGGCCGCCGAGAACGGGCGCGGAGCGCTCGAGGAATTTGCAGCGACCGCTTTCTGCAGGTAGGCGTCGCCCATCCAGGCGTAGTAACGATCCTCGGCTGGCTGCAGCCTGACCGCCCGCGACTGGTGCAGAAGAACCGCATCCCAGGCATCGTTGGCCGGCAATCCAGCGGCCTGGCGGAACAAGGTGTTGGCGCGGATGCCGTCGAGGTTGCTGCGGACAATGCCGAGCACCAGCAGCGGCAGCAACACGACCAGCGCCACGCGGCCTCGGGCCGGACCGGGAATGCGATACGGCCGATGCAGCCGCGGCCCGAGCGACACCGCGAGCGCGGACAGCAGCAACAGCACGAAGCCGGTGAAGTACATCGGCAGCCAGGTGGCCCGCTCGGCCAGGGTCATCAGCGGCGTGAGATCGCGAATGACGCCAGCCACCGCCGGCGTCCACGCCGCCTGCGCCAGCCGGCCCATCTCGACAAGCGCCGTGGCATGCAACACGCCATAGGCAAGCAGCACGGCCGCCGAGCAGACCAAGAACAGGAAGGCCGCGTCCATCGGCGTGCGCGATGCCGGCAACTTGTTCCGGCGCAGCGCGGCGATGCACAGCCAGGCGCCCGCTGCCCAGGTCGTGACCAGGATCAGCAGCACGCTGAAGGAATGCCGATGGTCCTGCGACGGCAGCCGCGTCAGCGTCTCCGATGCAAGGCCCAGCCGCGATGCGAACTGCTCGAAGCCCGGCCCGCCGGTCAGCGATTTCTGGTTGTTGACGAAGGCGAACACGCCGCTCGCCATGGCGATGCAGGTCAGCATGGCAGTGGCGACCACGACGCCGGTTCCATCCGGCAGGCGCGCACCGGCCGGCAAGGGAGGCGGTGCGACTGCCCGCTCGCTGGCCGCGTCCTGCAGGCAGTGCCGGCCCGGCACGAAGCGCAAGGCCAGCACCGTCAGCAGTCCGACGTAGACCCAGAAATAAGTACGCGTCGAAATCGTGGCGATGCCGGTCAGTCCGATTTCCAGGTAGTGCGCAAGTATTCCCGCGAACAGTGCCGCGGCAAGCAAGCGGAGCTCGGCGTGCGATTCGGGTTCGCCGATTGCTCTGTCGAACATCCACTCGCCGAGCCGGTACAGGAGCACGCAGACAAGCACGCAGGCGGCGAGGATCTCGGCGCACAGGATCCATGCGCTGGCGGCGGCGCCGACCGGCACGGCCAGCCCGGCAACGACCAGCAGCAACGCCGAGCACGCCCAGGCATAGGCCGCGCGCGACACGCCGGCCTGGAAGGTCGCGAACAGCAAGGCGTACGCCAATAGGCCTGCCACTACGCCTGCGGTCCAGCCCGGACCGAGGTAGGAGGCGCCCTTCAGGGCCACGAACGCGGCAACGCCGGCAACGCCACCGAGCAACATCATCGCCAGGCTGGTCATCGATGCGCGGCGACTGGGTAGCCAGCCAAGCAGCGACAGACCGAGCTGGAAGGCAGCGATGAACAATGCCTGCCCAGCGGCCGCGCCGAGCAGGCCGGTGGCGATCAGCGAGTCGAACACTTCGTTGTGCGCGCGGTCGGGCATCGCGTTGCGCGTATCCAGTCCGGCCAGTTGCGGTGCATAGAACCGGTTGAAGGCCACGAACAGTGTTTCCGGGCCGTGTCCGATCCACGGCCGCAAGGCGTTGAACTCATCGGCGCGTCCGTCCGGCCCGCGCAGTGGTTGGTGCGGCGCGGCCAGTTGGATTGCGCCCTGCCACAGATACGCGCGCGCCTTGCCGGAGCGGTCGCCAGCGTCGAGCAAGGCGGTCGAACGCTGCAGCGGCGCGGAGACTTCGGAGGCGATGACGCCGGTGCGCGTGCCGAGTTGCAAGCCCGCGAAGGCGAGCGCGACCAACAACAAGGCCGCCGGCACCGCAGCCCACGCCCAGCGCGCCGCGGCGGGACTCCTGCTCGCCACGACCAGGATCGTCAGCAGTCCCGCCACCGGCAACAGCAGCATCGGCGATCCGATTCGGCCAGCACCGGCATCGGTGCCGCCGAGTACCAGCAGTGATGCAATGACGGCGGCAAGGATGGCGAGCATGGCGAGCAGGACCGCCTTGCCCAGATCGGCCGGCGACAACGGCGCGGCGCGTCCGCTCCCCGCCACGGCCAGTGCGCGGGAACGCAGATGCAGCAGCCGGGCGAGCATGAACAAGCCCAGCGCAAGCAGCCAGGCAAACACCGGGCCGCGACTGTCGGCGAACAGCAATGCCAGCAGCTGGATTGCGGCGAGCAGGAAATAGCCGAGCGCGGGCAGCCGGCCGGACCAGCCGCTACTGCGCCCATCGGCCTGGTCGAGGCAGGCGAATGCACGGCTGAGGGTCGGGAAAAACATCATCGCCAGCAGGGCCGACAGGAACAGCGGATTGCCCTGCGTGGAAAACACCCTCGCGCCAAAGCCCTGCTGCCAGGCCAGCGGATCGTTACCCGCGTACTGGACCAGCGCATACAGCGAGAGTGGCAGGCTGGCTAGCACGATCGCATCGAGCACGCGCTCGAGTTGCGCGCGCTCGCGCAGGAAGCCGACCAGCAAGCAGAACAACGCGGCGCCGCACAGCGTGGTGTAGGCGCCCTGCAAGCGCGGATAGGAACCGACCAGGCTGACCATCGGCTGCAGTGAGAACGCCGTGGACAACAGCCAGGCGAACACTACGGCCGCGACCGGCAGGCCAAGCGGCGGCAACCGCAGCGCCGCTGGCCCGAACCGGAAACCGTGCGTGGCACTGCGCTCGATCCAGCGCAGCAGCCACGCCGCCACCATCACCAGCGCCAGCGATCGGACCAGGGCAACTTTGTCGGGCTCGAACACCCGGCTCGAGTAGGGATTGAAGAACAGCGGCGCCAGCACCAGCGTCGCCAGCCAGCCGGCTTCGATAACTCTCTCGGATAGGTCCGCCAGATACGTGTTGGATTGCATGAACGGGCCTGTGAGGCATGCAGCACGGGCGCGCCGGACCGCCGGGTCAAGCTTGCGCGTCAAGCCCAATGAGGCATAATCGCGGGGAAGAGCTAGACTACTTCAATCCCAAGGAAAGGCGGCAATGATGGTTGCGCTCCGCGGTGCCCGGCAGCTTCTGCCTTCGCCTTCCAGCCGCGCATCGATGATTCGCCGCATTCTTGTGCTGGCCCTGCTCACGGTCGCCAACATCGCCTCGGCGCAATCCGAGCCGCCGAGCCTGGCCCTGGCCACCGTGCTCACGCCCACCGCCAGCGAGGGCCTTGCCCCCGATGCGCTGGTGCAGTCGCAGGCAGCCCTGATCGCCGCGCAAGCGCAATTCGACAATATCTCGCTGCGCCTCGCCGCGTTGCGTAGCGGCGGCCGCGGCAAGCGTTCCGGGCTGGCATTTGCGCCGACCGGCATGGGCGGTCCGGTGACGCTAATGTGGAATTCACTGGCCGATGAAACCAAGCCTGCCGAAGCCGGCGCCGAGTTCTCGCGCTGGGGTTTCTTTGCCGCTGCAAGCTTCGGCAACGGCGACACCGACGCAGGAAGTGTCCTGCCCGGCACCGACTTCGACTCTACGGGGTTCACCGCTGGCGTGGACTACCGCTTCTCGGATTCCTGGATCCTGGGTGGCTCGCTTGGCATCAATCGCCAGAACACCGACCTTGCCCTCAGTCAGGGACGGGTCGATTCCGATGGCTGGATGGTCTCCGCGTACAGCACCTACTACACGCCGGACAGCTGGTACGCCGACGCAGTGGCGAGCTACGGGCGGATGAACTTCGATATGCGCCGCGAAATCGGATCGCAGGTCATCACCGGCAATCCCGACGGCGACAGCCTGAGCTTCGCGGCAAGTTTCGGGCGCGATTTCAACAAGGGCGCCTGGGGCTACGGTCCGATTGCAAGGCTGCAGTACACCCACATCAACTTCGATTCGTTTACCGAGCACGTCAACGGTACCGGGCCGGTATTGCCGCAGTCGATCGACACGCGCTCGGTAACCTCGCTGAGCAGCGTTATCGGCGGCAAGTTGAATTATGTCCACAGTACGTCGTGGGGCGTGGTGATCCCGCACCTGGACGCCGAGTGGCAACACGAGTTCAGGGGCGACCCTGCGATCATCGAAGCGAACTACGTCGGCACCGTCGGCAAGACCGTGATCGTCGGCGATCCGGTTGATCCGAACTTCTTCAAGATCGGTCTCGGCCTGTCCTTCGTGATGCCGCGCGGCAAGTCCGGCTTCGTGTACTACGACCGCATCTTGGGTGCGGAGCGCCTGTCCAAGAGCCACTTCGGGCTCGGCGTCCGCATCGAGTTCTAAGCGCCCGTCAGCGTCCCCGCCACGGCGGGGACGCGCGCCACAATCGGTAGCGACCACGGAAACTCCCAAGTGATGCCCCAGTCCGGGCGCGCCTCGCTGGCGATGCGCACCTCGCTGAAACCGGCTTGCTCGAGCTCGCTGATCACGGATTGGCAGGTGAACAGGCGCATCTCCAGCGTCGAGCCGGGCCCGCCATGGAAGACCAGATCGGTGAATTCCTCCCGGGTGCCGTCGGCGCGCGTGTTGAACAGCCTGTGGCTGCCCTCTACTTCCCGGATCGCATAGTCATGCAGGTGGGGATAGTGCTCCAGGGTTTCCCCGGCTTTCGGGCTGTAGGGAACGGTCAGTATCAGCACGCCGCCCGGCTTGAGCAGGCGGCGCGCGCCGGCGAAGGCGCGGCTCACCGGTGCTACGACGTGCTCGAACACTTCGCTGGAAATCAGGAAGTCGTGGTTGCCTTCCGCGGATGCATCAACGTTGCAGATGTCGAGCAGCGGCGGCTGGTGGAAGTAGGTGTTGCTGTAGTCCAGTTTCTCGGCAAGCGGCCCGGCGTAGCCACCCCAGTCGCTCAGGCCGAGGCCGCGGATCGACTTGTCGGTTGGAAAATCGGCAAGCGGCAGGCTGATCCCGAACAAGGCCTCGGAGAGCAGGTGCAGCACGGCGCGGATACGGACATTGGAACCGCAACCTGGGCAGCCCGGTTCCTCGCGGCCCAGTTGGCCGTCGCCGACCTGGTTGATTGCCAGGCAGATGTTGCAGGTGAAGTGCATCAGAGTCCGTCGATCAACTCGAGCATGGACACCACCCGGCGCTCGGCGCTGGCGCGCGAAGTCACTTCAGCGGCGTAGGCAAGGCCCGCATCGGAAACAGCGTGCCAGCGTTGGTCGTCGGTCAACAGTTCGACCAGCCGGTCGGCAAGTTCCGCCGGTGTTTCGCCAACCAGGACGTTGGCGCCGATGCTCAGCTGCATTCCCTCGGCGGCGACGGCGGTGCAAACGGTCGGCACACCGTGGGCCAGGCTTTGCGCGACCTTGCCCTTGACGCCTGCGCCATAACGCAGCGGCGCCACGTTGACGCGCCGCGCGGCCAGGAACTCGGCGATATCCTCGACGAAACCGACGACCTGCACGCCACTCTTGTCCGCCAGCGCCTCGACTTCAGGCGGCATGTGGCTGCCGGCGACGTACAGGGTCTGGCTGGGGCAACGCTTGCGAACCAGTGGCCAGACCTCGTCGACGAACCAGCGGATGGCATCGACATTGGGCGTGTGCCGATAGCCGCCGACGAAGCAGACGCCCTCGCGAAGCGCGAGCGCACGCCGCTGCGGGATCGGATCGTGCACCAGCGGAAACAGCACGGCCGGCGTCTCCGGCACTTCGACCGCTAGCAGCTCGCATTCGAAATCCGAATAGACCATCGCCACGTCGACCGCCTTCACCACGGCCAGCTCGCGTCGCTTGGTCTCCAACGCCTGGCTCGCCTGCGTCGGGTCCTGGCTGAGTTCGGCTTCTCGCGCCTGGCGCAGGTAATGCAAGTCGCAGATCAGGAACACCACTTTGGCCTGCGGGTACTTCGCGCGCAGTGCCGCAAGGTGTTTGTCGCCGACGCTGAAGCGGTGCAGCAGGATCACGTCAAACGGATCGCTCCTGGCCGCCAGGAAGTCGCTCATCCTGGAATAGGTCGGATGGTAGATGGCCTCGACGCCCAGGCGTTGCAGGAAGCGGGTGTCCTCGCCCATATGCGCGAAGTTGTCCTCGGGGATGAAGGTGACCTTGAATCCCTGTCGGCGGAAGGACTTGATGATCTCCAGCGCGACCAGCGAGCCGGCATCTTCGTTCGGCGTGAGCGTGCAGTTGTCGACAAACAGCATGCGCCGCGCGGTGTCGCGTTCTCGCTCGAGCTCGGGGTGTTCGGCGTTGACCCGATGATGCGCGAGCACCCCGGCCCAGCGCTGGTGGATCTTTTCGAGGTTGGCAACCTGGTGGGCCTTGGCGCCCTGCTGCGGATCGGTACCGGAACTGACGCCCTCGAAGTGCAGCATTTGCGAGAGCGGCTGCACCAGCGTGTACAAGCCGGCGGCGCGCACCCGGAAGGCAAGATCGACGTCCTCGGCGTAGGCAGGCGCGAACAACTCGTCGAATCCGTCGAGTTGGCGCCAGATGGCGGTCGGCAATGCGATCGAGGCACCGGAAACAAAATCGGTTCCGCGCAGGTAGCAGAACTCGGGGCGACGCGGATCCTCACCGCGGCCGACGTTGTGCGCCGACCCATCACGCCAGACGATGCCGCCGCACTCCTGCAGGCGACCGTCGGGAAACACCAGCTTGGAACCGACCAGGCCGACCGAAGCATTGGCGACCAGCACGTCCAACAGCTCGTCCAGCCAACCCGGCAACACCTGCGTGTCGTTGTTGAGCAGCACCAGGTAGCGGCCGCGCGCGCGGCTGGCGGTGGCGTTGCAGTTGCGCAGGAAGCCGAGGTTTTGCCGGTGGCGGACATGGCTGAGCCCGGCGATCGGCGTCTTGAACGCTTCGGCCGTGGCATCGGTCGACGCGTCATCGCCGACCAGTATTTCGAAGCGATAGCGGGACTGGTGCGCGAACAGGGATTCAACGCAGGCCAGCGTGAACGCGACCTGGTTGTAAGCCGGAATGACGATGGTCACGTCCGGCGCGGCATCTTCGTCGTCGGCGCGGCTGGCCGCGAGGCGAGCGATGGCGACGGCCCACTGCCGCGCTTCCTCGATACTGCAGTCGGCGCTGGCGGCGCCGCGCAACGGTGTGGTGTCCACCGGAAGGCGATAGCGATCGATCCGGGCCAGCACCTCGGCCGTCGCGGACTCGCCGAACTCTGCCTGCAGGAAAGCGCCGAGTCCGGGATGCCCGCGTTGTTCGTAGGAAGGCGCCGGATCGCCGGAGCTGTCGCCGGTTGCCGGCAGTCGCTGCAGCCGCCTGGGCAGGTGCGCCGCCGACGCCGGCGGCGGTCTGCCGGTCAGCGCGAGCAGTCGATCGCCCGCCCTGCGCAGTCCGCGCATCGGGGAAGTCAGTCGCCAGCTGCGGCTGGCGAGCATTTCCGCCACGGTTTCCTGCGCACGGATCGCCTGATTGCGCGCAACAGCGAGCGCGGCGTTGCGGCGCTCTATCTCCGCGCTCATCGTCTGCCGGGTTCGCCGGAGCTGGTCGAGTTCGAGTTGCCTTTCCGCCAGTCGCGCTTCGGTGGCTGCCAGTTCCACGGCGGTGCGCTGCGATTTCTCGCCCTCGCGCACCAGGCTACGGCCGAGCTCCAACTTTTCGGCGAGCAAGGTCCGCACGTCGGCGCGAAGTTGACGGACGCGTTCCTGCAACACGCCCAGGTGCGCCTGGGTTTCCGACTGCTCTGCACGCGCGGCACGGTCGACGACGTCACGTTCCTGCTGCGCCTGGACCTGCGCCCGCTGCCATTGCTCCCGCTCCTGCTGCCACTGTTCTCGTTCCTGCTGCCCCTGGTCGCGTTCCTGTTGCCGCTCCTGCTGCCATTGTTCACGTTCCTGCCGGCGTTCCTGCTGCCACTGGTCGCGTTCCTGCTGTCCCTGCTCGCGTTCCTGCTGCCGTTCCTGCTGCCACTGTTCGCGTTCCTGCTGCCACTGCTCGATCTCGCGCTGCCGCTCCTCTTGCCATTGCACGCGCTCACGGCCGAATGCTTCGTGCTCGGCGGCGTGGTTCTCCTTTTCGAGCTGCAAACCGGCAATTCGCGCCACGAGCTCGGCGGCCTCGGCCTGCGCCTGCGCCTGTTGCCGGCGCAGCGCATCAAGCTCGTCGTCCTGCCGAGCCAGGTGCGCCTTGAGTGTCGCCGCGTCCTGCTGCACGCGCTTGCTAGTTGCATCCAACTCCGCCAGCGCGGCCTCGGCGGCATCCAGAAAACTGCGTTGCTGTTGTCGTTCCTCGCGCAATCCATCGCGCTCGCCTGCGAGCGTCGCGACGTTCTCCAGCGCGAGCTGCAAGGCGTCGCCTTGCTGCCTCTGCGCTTCGCGCGTCGCCGCCAGCGCGGCCTCGACCGAACGCAACTTGCGCCGGCGCTCGGCAAACGCCGGTGCCGCACAGGCTGCAAGTTCGGCCAGGCGCTCGCGGATAAATTGCATCTCGGCCGGATTCGCAGGGGCCCCGTTGGCAGCGGCCTCAAACCACTTCCAGGCAGCAGTGGGCCAGGCCGGGAGCGTGCCGCCGGTCGGCATTTCCAGAGCCGGCGCGACGCGGTCATGCAGGAACTGCGCGACTTGCGCCGCCGAGGACCGGCTTGAGCGCGGCCACTTGAAGTGGTGGACGGCCGCGATCCGATCGGTTGCCTGGCGCCAGTCCGTGCGCAGCTGCGCGAAGGTGACGAAGGCCGTCGGACGGCCCTCGACGGCCCGCGCAATCTCGACCGAATAGGCGGAATAGAGCAGTAACGCACTACCGGGCGTCATGCCCTCGCGCGCGTGCAGCGAGGCAGCGACTTCCGCGCCGGGCCGGAGGATGGCCACCGGGCAGGCCTCGATCCCGGCCCTTGCCAATGCCTGTAGCCAGAAGCCATGCAGCAAGGTGATGCGCGGGTCTTTCAGCACGAACAGGCCGGCATCACCGAACTCGGAGGCCAGCAGCTCCTGAGCGCGGACTTGGAAGCGCTCGGGAAAATCCGCCGGCGCGGGCAAGCGGAACGCGGCGAACGGATCGTCCCAGTCGAGACCGAAGTGATCGAGGATTTCGTCGTTCAGATCGACGATCGGCGCCGGCTCCCAATAGCCGCTTGGATTGCCATCGTTGGCGGCAAGCAGGTGCGCCGGCAATTCCGCGCCGCGCATCGACAACACCCTGGACAAGGCCGAGGTTCCGCTTCGATGCATGCCGAAGATGATCAAGGCGCGGCGTCTGCTCAACTTGGTCATTCTCATGCGTCCCGACGCTCGATCGAGGCGATTTCACCGTGCACGAGCCTGACGATGACATTGCAATGTCGATCGACCGTCTCGACGCTGTGCGAGGCCATCACCAGTATGCTGGCGCCGCTAACCATTTCCGACAGCCGCTGGTCTGCCTGCTTCGAGAACTCGGCATCGCCAACGCTCATCCATTCGTCCATCAGCATGATCTCGGCCGGCACGCTGGTGACGATGGCAAACAGCAGGCGCATCAGCATGCCGCTGGAATAGGTGCGCACCGGCATGCCGAGGAAATCGCCGAGACCGGAAAACTCCTCGATCGACGGCGTCAAGCGCAGGATGTCGTCGAAATCGAGCCCGAACATCAGGCCGACCAGCAGGATGTTTTCCGTGCCGGTCGCCTCGTGGTCGATTCCCAGGCCCAAGCTGAGAAAACTCGAGACGCGGCCGCGGACTTCGATCAGGCCGGAGGTGGGTTCGTAGATCCCGGCGAGCATGCGCAGCAGCGAAGTCTTGCCCGAGCCGTTGTGGCCGACCAGGCCGACCCGGTCGCCGCCGCTGATAGTGAGGTTGATATCCTTCAGCGCCTGCACGATTGCCACGTTGCGACTGGCCGGCGCGATCCGGCCACCGGTGGCCGTGGCCATCACGGTTCCTTTCAGGGATCGATTGATGGTGCCGTAGATGGGCAGGTCGAGGCTGCAGTTTTCCAGGATGATCGAGGCCATGGCTCAGACCCAGAATGCCAGGCGGCGCCGGTAGCGGCCGAAAAAGGGCAGCGCGACCAGGTACAGCACCAGGATCAGCAATCCGATGCGCAGGTAGGTTTCCGTCGGCGGGATGCCCTCGACGATCGGCCTGCGTACACCCTCCAGCAACAGCTGGAACGGATTGTAGTTGGCCAGGTAAGCACGCTCCTGGAGCAGTTCGGCTTTCCAGAACACCGGCGTGACGAAGAACAGCATCTGCACCGTGCTGCCGACCATCGGCTGCAGGTCGCGAAAGCGCGCGCTCAGGATGCCGAGCAGCAATGCGGCTGGCAGCGCGGCGATTAGGATCAGTGCGACGCCCGGGATCGCAGCCAGCCAAGTCCACTTCGGCGTGATGCCGAAGTAGAGCATGAACGGCACGAAGGCCAGCAGGTTGTGCAGGAAGATGATCAGGTTGCGTTGCAACAGGCGCAGCACATGCACCGAGTACGGCAGCTTGATTGAATGGACCAGGTTCTCCACCTCGACGAAGGCACTGGCGCCGTCGGTGATGACGCTGGAGATCAGCCCCCAGGTGATGATTCCGACCGCCAGATAGGGAATGAACTCGTCGCTGCCGACCCCAAGCAGATGTCCGTACAGCGGGCCGATCGCCATGATGAAGACGACCATCGCAATGGTGATCCAGAACGGGCCGAGCACCGAGCGGCGATAGCGGCGCTTGATGTCCATCTTGGCCAGCGTCATCCAGATTCGGTGCGCCTTCAACCCGTCGAGCAGATCACGCGCGGCGAGCCGCGCCTGCGAGACCGGCTTCAACGTCGGTGTCATGCCAAGGCCGACTCGATGTCCGCGCGCAGGTCGGCCACGTCTTCCACGCCGACCGAGAAACGGACCAGGTTGTCGGTGACGCCAAGCGCCTCGCGCCGTTCCAGCGGCACCGAGGCGTGGGTCATGATCGCCGGGTGGTTGACCAGGCTTTCGACACCGCCGAGCGACTCGGCGCAGGCGAACAGTTCGGTACGTTCCATCACGCTGCGCGCCGCCGGCAGGCCGCCCTTCAGCCAGACGCTGACCATGCCGCCGAAGCCGTCCATCTGCTGCTTGGCAAGCGCATGTTGCGGATGCGAGGCGAGCCCGGGATAGACGACTTTCTCGACTGCAGGATGTGACTGCAGCCAGTCCGCAAGTTGGCCGGCGTTCTCGCAGTGCGCCTTCATGCGCAGGTGCAGGGTCTTCAATCCGCGCAGGGCCAGAAAACTATCGAACGGACCCTGGATGCCGCCGACTGCATTCTGCAGGAAGGTCATCTGTTCGGCGAGTTCGGCGTCGTCGCCGACCACGATCATGCCGCCGACCATATCGGAATGGCCGTTGAGGTATTTGGTCGCCGAGTGCATCACCAGGTGCGCACCCAATTCCAGTGGCCGCTGCAGGATCGGCGAGCTGAAGGTGTTGTCCACCGCCAGCCAGATGCCGCGCTTGCGCGCGAATTCCGCCAGCCGCGCGATGTCCACGATCTTCAGCAGCGGGTTGGTCGGCGTCTCGCACCAGATCATCTTCGTGTTCGGCTTCACCGCCGCGTCCAGCGCGGCCATGTCGTTGAGGTCCACGAAGCTGAAGTCCAGTCCAGCGGAACGACGGCGCACGTTTTCGAACAGCCGGTAGGTGCCGCCGTAGACATCGTCCATGCAGATCACGTGGCTGCCGGAGTCGAGGATGTCGAGCACGGTTGAGGTCGCGGCCAGGCCGGACGCGAAGGCGTAGCCGTTGCGGCCGCCCTCGAGCGCGGCGACGCAGCGTTCGTAGGCAAAGCGCGTGGGATTGTGGCTGCGCGAATACTCGTAGCCCTGGTGCACGCCCGGGCTGGCCTGCACGTAGGTGGAGGTCGCGTAGATCGGCGTCATCACCGCGCCGGTGCTGGGATCAGGAGACTGCCCGGCGTGGATGGCCAGGGTGCCAAGGCGATGCTGCTTCTGGGAGTCGGACATGAGGGGGATCGCGGCCTGGGCCGCTCCTACGTGAGGTGGAAGGACGGGGCTACTGGGCGCGGCGACGCAGATAGTTGAGCAAGTCGATACGGGTGATCAGGCCGAGGAACTTCTTGCCATCAACCACGATGGCGACATGGCCGCGATCGAACACCGGCAGCAACGAATCCATGGGCGCGGTGACTTCCAGCACCTGCAGCTTGCTGACCATCGCGGTGGAGACCGGGTCGAGGAAGCGTTTCTCATCGCCGTATACGTGCAGAAGCACGTCGGACTCATCAACGATGCCGACGATTCTGTCGTCCTCCATGACCGGCATCTGCGAGACGTCGTACATCTTCATGCGCTGGTCGGCGACGGTGAGCGAATCGTTCGGGCCGACGACCACGGTGTCGCGGTGCGCAATCGGTCGCAGGATCAGGTCGCGCAGGTCGCCGTACTGCGGACGCTCCAGGAAGCCGT
>JANPDF010000296.1:0-2361 GCA_031431355.1 Gammaproteobacteria bacterium | reverse complement strand
CATGAGCGGCCACGCGCGCGCGGCTGCGGTCGATGGCTGAGCCGGGAGCGAGCTTGCGCCTGGCCCTGGCCGATGACCAGGCGCTGGTCCGCAGCGGCCTGCGCGCGCTGCTCTCGGGCCGCGCGCAACTGCAGGTACTGGTTGAAGCCGCGGACGGCGCGGCCCTGCTCGAGGCGCTGAAGTCGCAGCCGGTCGATGTGATCCTGTCGGATATCCGCATGCCCGGCGTGGATGGCTTTGGTGTGCTCGAGCAGCTGCGCGCGCGCGGCGACGCGACGCCGGTGATTCTGCTGACCACATTCGACGAGCCCGACCTGGCGCTGCGCGCGGCGGCGGCCGGCGCGCGCGGCTTCCTACTCAAGGACGCTTCGCCCGAAGACCTGCTCGAGGCGATCACCCGGGTTGCCGCCGGCGAGACCCTGCTGGCGCCGGTGCCGACCGACCCGGTGCGCGCCCGTTACGCCTACCGCGACCAGAGCGAGCCGACCGATACCTTCAGCGAACGCGAAGTGGCGATCCTGCGCCTGCTCGCCGGCGGCTATTCGAACAAGGAGATCGCCCGCGCGGTGTTCCTGTCCGAGGGCACGGTGAAGAATTACGTGTCCGACATCCTCGACAAGCTCGGCACCCGCGACCGCACGCGCGCGGTGCTCAAGGCCATTACCCTGCGGGTGATTTGAGCGCGAATTCGCGGCCCGCACAAATTACAATGGTGGGCCTCCACAGCCCGAGTCCCCGCATGTCCGCCAAACCCATTTCGCTGACCCGGTTCCTGATCCAGGAACAACACGCGGGCCACATCAACGCCGACCTGCGCCTGCTGATCGAGGTGGTGTCGCGCGCCTGCAAGACCATCTCCACCGCGGTCGGCAAGGGCGCGCTCGGCGGCGTGCTCGGCGACGCCGGCACCGGCAACGTGCAGGGCGAGGCGCAGAAAAAGCTCGACGTGCTGTCCAACGAGATCCTGATGGAAGCCAACGAGTGGGGCGGCCACCTGGCCGGTCTGGCCTCGGAGGAAATGGAACACTCGCATCCGATTCCGAACGCCTTTCCGAAAGGCAACTATCTGCTGCTGTTCGATCCCCTGGACGGCAGTTCCAACATCGACGTCAACGTCGCCGTCGGCACCATCTTCTCGGTGCTGCAGTGCCCCGATGGCATCACTGAACCAACCGACGTGCACTTCCTGCAGCCGGGCACCGCGCAGGTTTGCGCCGGCTACACCATCTACGGACCGAGCACGATGCTGGTGCTGACCATCGGCCGCGGCACCCACGGCTTCACGCTCGACCGCGAGCAGGGCAGCTTCATGCTGACCCGGCGCGACATGCAGGTGCCGGCCGACACCCAGGAGTTCGCCATCAACGTCTCCAACCAGCGCCACTGGCATGCGCCGATGCAGCGCTACGTGGACGACCTGCTGGTCGGCAAGCAGGGTCCACGCGGCAAGGACTTCAACATGCGCTGGGTAGCCAGCATGGTCGCCGACGTGCACCGGATCCTGACCCGCGGCGGCATCTTCATCTATCCGTCCGACCGCAAGGATCCGTCCAAGCCGGGCCGCCTGCGCCTGATGTATGAAGCCAATCCGATGGCCTTCATCGTCGAACAGGCCGGTGGCGCGGCGAGCACCGGCGAGATCCGCCTGCTCGACGTGCAGCCAACCCAGCTGCACCAGCGGGTGCCGGTGTTCCTGGGCTCGCGCAACGAAGTGGCGGCCGCAACCGGTTACCACCTGCCGGCCAGCAAAGCCTAACGCGGCCTGAAGCGGGATGGCCGGCTGTCTTGCGGCTGGCGGCCCGGGCGCGTACTTATATGAACGCGGTCGCCGCCAGGGGACGGCATCCATCACTCACGGAGGAATCGTCATGTCCATGGAAAGCTTGCTAATTACCCTGCTGATCGGCGCCATCGCCGGCTGGCTCGCCGGACTGATCGTCAAGGGCTTCGGCTTTGGCATCATCGGCAACATCATCATCGGCATCATCGGTGCCTTCGTCGGCAGCTGGGTGCTGGGCATGCTCGGCATCGCGATCGGCGGCGGCATTGTCGGCGCGATCATCAACGCCATGATCGGCGCCATCATCGTGCTGCTGGTCATCGGCTTGATAAAGCGCGCCTGAGCCGGCGTCGCTGATTGGCTGGAAAAGGCGGCTGCGGCCGCCTTTTTTTTTGTTCTTCACAGAAGTCCGGGGGGCCAAGCGTGAGCCCGGTCGCGATGGGGCGGCTGTCGGCTCCCATTTTTAGTCGCCGCCCGATACCGGCTTGGTAAAAATGGAAACCGACAGCCGCCCGCAACAACCAACGCCGGTCTTGAACTCGAAGCGGCACCCGGAAGTGGGATCGCAAACGGCGGCCGCC
>JANPDF010000295.1:0-7710 GCA_031431355.1 Gammaproteobacteria bacterium | reverse complement strand
GCAACCGCCGCCGCAACGGGGGCGGTCCGTTCGCCCGCCGCGCTCGACGCCGACGAACCCATTCGCGGCGTGCGCCGCAACATGGTCCGGGTGATGAGCCAGGCCCATGCCGAAGTCGTTCCGACCACGCTGATGGACGATGCCGACCTGCACGCCTGGGCGCACGGCGAGGACATCATGGCGCGACTCATCCGTGGCCTGGTGCACGCTTGCGCGTCGGAACCCGCGCTCAACTCCTGGCTCAACGCCAAGGAAGGCACGCTGCGCCGGCACTCGCGCGTTGATGTCGGCATCGCCGTCGATTCGCCCGAGGGCCTGTTCGTGCCGGCGTTGCGCAATTGCGAGCAGCTTGATCCGGCCCAGGTCCGCGGCGAACTCAACCGCCTGCGCGACGGCGTCAAGAATCGCAGCCTGCCACCCGAGGACCTCACCGGTTACACGGTGATGCTGTCCAACTTCGGCGTGTTTGCCGGCAAGTACGCGACGCCGATCGTGGTGCCGCCGTGCGTGTGCATCGTCGGCGCCGGCCGCCTGCACCACGCAGTGGTGCCGGTGCTTGGTGGGATGGAAGTGCACCGGATGATGCCGCTATCGCTGACCTTCGATCATCGCGCCGCCACCGGCGGTGAGGCCGCGCGCTTCCTGCGCGTGCTGATCGACGACCTTCAGCGGCCCGCATAAAAGCTACCGCCTCGAGAGCCCCCCCCTATGGTCCGCAAGTTCGACGAAGCGGCTCGTGTCTAGACGGCTGGTCGGCTTCATGATCGATTGCGAACGTGCCGAGATTGGCGCGGCCAGCAAATTCTGGGCGGCCGCGCTTGGCCTGCCGGTGGTCGATCCCGATGAAGGTGGCGACGGCCGCTACGCCCTGCTCAGCCCCGGGCCGGGCGGCATCCACGTCGAAGTGCAATCAGTCACGCATCCATCGCGGCTGCACCTGGATATCGAAGCCGACGACATCGATGCCGAAGCGGAGGCGCTGGAGATACTCGGCGCCACCCGCGTGGCCAATCCACATGGCCGCTGGTGGGTGATGCAGGCGCCGACCGGGCATCGCTTCTGCCTGGTCCGCCAGCGTGAACTCGAGCACGCCGGGCGGCCGCGCTCGACATCGTTGCCGCTGGTGCACGAAAGCACATTGATCGCGCTGGTCATCGATTGCCCGGTCGCCGACTTGCAACCGGCGCTGCAATTCTGGAGCGCCGCGCTCGGCCGCGTCGTCGCCAGCGCCGACCAGGATGGCGACGGCCGCTACGGCGAACTGGAAAGCGGATCCGACCAGCCGTTCCTGTTGTTGCAACGGGTCGACCACGAGGCGCGCGTGCACCTGGACATCGAGGCCGACGACCTGGATGCGGAAGTGGCACGCCTGGAGAAGCTCGGCGCGCGCCGCGTCGAATTCCGCAAACGCTGGTGGATCATGCAGGCGCCGACTGGACATCGTTTCTGCGTGGTGCGCCAGCAGCCGGCGAAACCGGCCATCGCGCGCAATTGCTGGGGACGACGCTGACTGGACGCCAGAGCGCGCTCAGCGATCCGGTGTCAGCCGCCGTCGTCGGCCAGCGTAGCCACGGCGGCGAGCAGCTCGTCGAAGTCCGCGTCGGCAGCCAGCATGCCGAGTGGCTCCTCGCCCCAGTGCACCGCCGACGGCGGCACGTGGCGCAGGTCCGCGGCGGGGCCCGCCTTCATGCTGGCGATCAGCTGCCCGGCTGCACGCGCCGAATCATGGCCGCCGCTCTGCAGCAGCAACTTGCCGTCGCCGTCGAGCAGCTTGAAATAGAAGCGGCCATCGGCCTCCCGGTACTGTTTGTACGAGGCCGGCTTGCGCGTTGACGCCCTGGTCGACGCCGCCGTTGCCGATGCGCGATTCGCAACTACCGCGCCGGACGCCTCGCGCAGGTCGCGCAGGCCAACGGCGTGGCGCAACTCCGCCAGGAAGGGCGCGGCGATCCGGCGTGCCTTGATCGCGCCTTCGCGCAACACCGCTTCGATTTCGATCGGCTGCGCGATCAGCGACTGGTATTTCTCGCGCATCGGCGCCACCTGGGCGTCGACCAGTTCGAACAGCGCCTGCTTCGCCTCTCCCCAGCCGATGCCATCGGCGAACGCGGCGCGCATCGAGCGCGTCTGGTCCGGCGTCGCGAAGGCCTGGTATAGCTGGAACAGCGCCGAGCCTTCCACTGACTTGGCTTCGCCGGGCGCGCGCGAATCGGTGACGATGCTGAAGATCAGCTTCTTCAACTCGGCCGGTGGCGCGAACAACGGGATCGTGTTGTCGTAGCTCTTGCTCATCTTGCGGCCATCCAGGCCGGGCAAGGTCGCCACGCTGTCGTCGGTCAAGGCTTCCGGCAACACGAAATGCTGGCCATACAGGTGATTGAAGCGTCCGGCAAAATCGCGCGCCATCTCGATGTGCTGGACCTGGTCACGACCAACCGGAACCTTGTTAGCGCCGAACATCAGGATGTCGGCCGCCATCAGTACCGGATACATGTACAGGCCGCCATTGATCCCGGCATCGGGGTCGAGTGATTCGGCGACGTTGCGATCGACCGCCGCCTTGTAGGCGTGGGCGCGATTGAGCAGGCCTTTGCCGGCGATGCAGGTCAGTAGCCAAGTCAGCTCCGGGATCTCCGGGATGTCGGACTGCCGATAAAACCACACGGTATTCGGATCCAGTCCGGCAGCCAGCCAGGTGGCGGCGATCTCCAGGGTCGAACGCTGCACGCGCGCCGGGTCCTGCACCTTCACCAGCGCATGGTAGTCGGCCAGGAAATAGAAACTCTCGACATCGTCGCGACGGCTGGCGGCGATCGCCGGGCGAATGGCGCCGGCGTAGTTGCCCAGGTGCGGGGTTCCGGACGTGGTGATGCCGGTCAGAACGCGTTGCTTGTCCATGGAATCGCCAATTGGGAGCGGCGCTAGTTTACCGGCTAACCCCGTTTGGCAGGGCCGCACGTTATCCAGACTACCCAACACGGAGACCCGCCATGAAACGCCTGCTTGCCTGCCTCGCCCTGCTCTGCCTCACGCCCTTGAGCGCCTGCGCCCGGGCTGAACACCTGATCGACGTCCGCGTGGTGGACCTGGACCAGGGCAACACCCTGAGCCGCATCCCCTATTCGGGGCGCGACTACATCGAGGGCCAGCCCGGTCACCGTTTCTCGGTCGCCCTGCAGAACAGGTCCGGCGAGCGCGTGCTGGCCGTGCTCTCGGTGGATGGCGTCAATGCCATCAGCGGCCAGACGGCCAGCGCCTCGCAGGCCGGTTACGTGCTGGAGCCCTGGCAGCAGGTCGAGATCCGCGGCTGGCGCAAGAGTTTCTCCGATGTCGCCGAGTTCTACTTCACCGATCTGCCCGACAGCTACGCCGCGCGTACCGGGCGGCCGCAGAACGTCGGCGTGATTGGCGTGGCGGCATTCCGTGAACGGCGGGTGGCGCCGGTCTACCAGCCGCCGATGTACCGGTCGCCGTATGAGCCGGGCCCGACCATCGGCTCCGCGAACAAGGCCGGCGCTGAGCGCTCGCGCCGCGCTGACACCGCGTCCGACTCCGCATCCGGCGCGCTTGCCGGCCATGCCGAATCTTCGGCGCCGTCGGCCACTGCGCAGCAGATCGGCACCGGCCACGGCCAGCGCCGCTACGATCCGGTCACCCAGACCCAGTTCGAACGCGACAGCTCGCGCCCGAACCAGCGGATCGCGCTGTACTACGATTCGCTCGAGGCCCTGGTGTCGCGCGGCGTGATCCGCGACCGCTACTACCAGCGCCCGTACGATGGTCAACCCGAGCCGTTCCCGATCGGCTTCGCGCCCGATCCGAACTGAGCCACGCGGCCAACGCGGACCCGCAACGAAAGAGGCCGCCGGTTTCCCGGCGGCCTCGACTATCTGGTGAGCGGTGCAGCTGCTGGATCAGTTGCCTTCAGCAGTCTCTTCCACTTCCTCGCCCACTTCCTTCACGTCTTTCCCGACGCCGGCAATGGTGTGGCAGGCGCCCAGGAATACAGTGGTGAAGCTGAGCAACAGCAGGGTCAGTACGAAACGCTTCATTGGAACCTCCGGTCGGTTGAATTGCCACTGCACTGTAAAGCCAATTGGCTGAACGATGGGCGGCCTGCCGCCCGTCTGTCAAGGACTCGTTCAGAAAGGCGAGGGACGGGCCGCGGCGGCGGCCTCGGCGTTTCCGCGCATCAGCGTCGACTTGCCGAACAGGCTCTCGATCAGGTCCACCGCCAGCTTGGCGGTCCGGTTGTGGTCGTCGAAGGCCGGATTCAGCTCGACGATGTCTATCGAGCCCAGGCTGCCGGCGTCGGCGATCATCTCCATGACCAGTTGCGCCTCGCGATAGTTGGGGCCACCGGGCACGGTGGTGCCGACCCCCGGCGCGATCG
Organism: Gammaproteobacteria bacterium; assembly: GCA_031431355.1. GTDB lineage: Bacteria > Pseudomonadota > Gammaproteobacteria > Xanthomonadales > Xanthomonadaceae > Arenimonas. Next base: position 3,317 of record JANPDF010000295.1, on the reverse strand, counting down.
ACGGGTCCAGAAAATCAACGTCGAAGCTGACGTGCACGTGGGTGTTGCCGTCGATGCCCTCGAGCGCTTCTTCCATCGCCTTCTTGATGCCGATCTCGTCGATGTAGCGCATGTCGTAGATATCCAGCCCGTGTTCCATGACCAGCCGCTTCTCGCCGGTGTCCACCGAGCGGATGCCGATTTGCCGGATCTGGTCGGCGCGGATCGCCGGCGCCCCGCCGCCGATGCCGGTCAGCGCCTCCGGCCCGACACCGCACAGGCAGGCCACCGGCATGCCGTGGATGTTGCCGGACGGGGTGACTTCGTGGGTGTTGAAGTCGGCATGCGCGTCCAGCCACAACAGGCGCAGGTTCTTGCCGCGCTCCTTGCACCAGCGCGCGACGGCGGTGATCGAGCCAACCCCGAGGCAGTGGTCGCCGCCGAGCAGGATCGGCAGCTCGCCGGCCTGCAGGCTGTCGTACACCGCGCCCATCACCGCCCGGTTCCAGTGCACCACCTCATCCAGGTGGCGATAGCCGTCCACCGGTGGCAGCCAGGGATTGAGCGGGCCGGCGAGATTGCCCCGGTCCACGACTTGCAGGCCGCGTTCGCGCAGCGCTTCGGCAAGGCCGGCGACGCGCAGCGCCTCGGGTCCCATCGATGCGCCCCGGTGGCCGGCGCCGATGTCGGTGGGTGCGCCGATCAGGGCGACGGTTCGCGAGGGTGGCGTGACGGACATGGGCGGCCTTGTATGCATGGCGACAGAGATTAGCAGACCGCTAGTGACTGGCGCCGATTTCGTCAGGCGGAGCCAGCGGGATCGGCTCGACCAAGGCCGGCCCGTTGCTGCGCGGATTGCTGACCGCTCGCGACACCGCGTGCCAGGCCAGGTCAGGAACCTCTGCCGAGAGCGCAATCGCCGCGGCTACCTCGGCGTCGCCATGCAACCAGTCGGCGAGCACCGGCGGGGACAGCATTAGCGGCGTGCGATCGTGCAACTCCAGCATGGAGTCGACTGCCGACGTGGTGATGATCGCAAAGCTCTGCAGCCCCTCGCCGCTTGGCGTTTTCCAGTTTTCCCACAAGCCCGCGAACATCAGCACCGGTCCGCTGCGATCATGGATCCAGTACGGCTGCTTGATGCCACCTTCCAGCCGCCATTCGTAGTAGCCACTGACGGGAACCAGGCAGCGACGACTCTTCCAAGCGCTGCGAAACGCCGGCTTGACCGAGGCAGTCTCGAGGCGTGCGTTGATCATCGAAGCGCCGATCTTGATGTCCTTCGCCCAGGGCGGCAGCAGCCCCCAGCGCATCGAGCGGGCAAGCGCACCAGTGCCTTCATCGGCGACCAGCACCCAGCTGGCCTGCGTGGGAGCGACGTTATACGAAGGTTCCGGATCTTCCGCAGGAACGATGAGGTCCAGGCCGCGCGAGAACGCGTGCACTTCCTCCCACGTCATGTCCCTGGAGAAGCGACCGCACATTCAGGGCCTCCGGTGGTGCCGACACCCGGATTCGAACTGGGGACCTACCGCTTACAAGGCGGTTGCTCTACCAACTGAGCTATGCCGGCGCGGCATCGATTCTACCGGGCTGGCGGCGATTGCGGAATCGCGGCGTCCGCGGCTGCGCGGGTCCTCGGCGGTGTCGTTCTCTGCCCGCTTGTGCACGGCACGGGCACCGACTTCAGTCCGGCGTCCGGCACCAGCGCCTGCCAGTTGAATCCAGCGCTGGCGGCCATGTCGATCCACCACTGCGGCGCTTGTTCCGTGCGCGTCTCCACGGTCGGGTTGAAGCCAAGCGCCGCCACCGCATCGTGGCGCTTCTTTGCGTTCTCCAGTTCCTTGAAGATACCCAGCGAGATGGTGTTCTGCTGGTCGCCCGCGGTCACCAGGTAGTAGTCGGTGATGCCATGGCCGGACAAGGTGCGCGCCGTCTGCAGCGCCAACTCGCGGCTGCCGGCGGCAGGCAGGTAGACCCGATAGCCGCGCAATGCCACCGATTCCACTTCGCGGAACTGGATGCGCTCGACATTGGGCATCAGCACGTTCATCGCCCGGCGCAATTCCGCCGCCGAAGCGAACGGTCCGACGCTCATGCACACTGCCCCAGGATCGGCTGCCTGCGGATCGACGCTCAGTTCGGCCGCTTCCGGGAACGGACGCGGTTCCGATTCGCTGAGCAGGGTCAGCGATCCCACGCCCGGATCGGTGGACGGCAGCAGCTTGACGACAGGCGGGCGATGGGTGGACCACCAGATGGCGACGCCGAGGTTCATGCACGCCAGCAGGACGATCAGGGCACGCAGGAACATCTCAGCGATCCCCTGCCAATGCGTGCACGGCCAGCCCTTCCAGCACCAGCGTCGGCACCAGCACGCGCGGCTCGTAGTGCAGCGCCTCCAGCAACGCCGCATCGCCGCCGGCGATCAGCAGAGTGGGGGCCTGGCCGAAACTTTCCCGCGTCTGCCGCAACACGCGCTCGACCAGTCCGAGCACCGCGGCGCGCGCGCCCGAAGCAATGGCATCGGCGGTGTTGGAAGCCAGCTCTTGCGCGGCACCTTCGGCCACGTCGAGCTGGGCGAATCGCTGCGCGAGTGATTCGCGCATTTGCGCCGGCATCGGCGCGATCAGCCCGCCCTGGTGCACGCCATCGGCAGCGAGCACATCCACGGTCAGTGCGCTGCCCGCGGAGACGATGACCCAGGGGCCGTCATCACGCGCAGAGGCCGCCAGCAGCGCCAGGTAGCGATCGACGCCGAGTTGCGCAGGCACCGGATAGGCGATGCGCAGGCGGCCCTGGCGGGCGTGGCTTTGCGCGCGCTCGACATGCAGGCCGGCGCCTTCCAGCACGGCAGTCACCGCGACCGTCCGCTCGCTGGAAGCTACCGAGGCCAGCCATGCCTCGTCGCCGGGGCTGACTGGCGCAAGTTGATCGAGAAGCGTCCGATCTCCATCCGTCGATTCATGGCTGATCGCCAGCACTGGCTGGACGCAGCCATCGTCGCCGAGCAAGGCGATCTTCAGCCGCGAGTTGCCGAGATCCACTAGCCAGCGCCTGCGAGCAATATTCATGCTGGGCGCAGGCTCACTTCGCCGCCATGGAAGATGCGTTCGTGCCCGTCGTCGCGCAGGCGCAACGCGCCGGAGTCGGTGATGCCGGCGAAGATACCCTCGTGCACGCGCGCGCCGTCCAGAATGCGCACGCGCTGGCCGGCCAGGGCATCGAGTCGTTGCCAGCGCAGCTGGAAGGGCGCCATGCCATCGCGCTCGAATGCCTCGAGCGCCGGCAACAGCGCGGCGAGCAAGGCGGACACCAGCGCGTTGCGCGAGGACACT
>JANPDF010000294.1:0-1850 GCA_031431355.1 Gammaproteobacteria bacterium | reverse complement strand
GCCTTCATCTCGTCGAAGCCGGAGCGCACGATCACCTTGACGTCCTTGCCGCCCAGGCGCCTGGCGCTGCGACAGCAATCCATCGCGGTGTTGCCACCACCGAGCACGATCACCCGGCGCCCGATCGTATCGATGTGGCCGAACGATACCGAGGACAACCAGTCGATGCCTATGTGAATGTTCTGCGCCGCTTCGCGGCGGCCGGGCAAGTCGAGGTCGCGGCCTCGCGGCGCGCCGCAGCCGATGAACACCGCGTCGAAGCCCTGGCCGAGCAAGGACTTCAGCGAGTCGATGCGGCTACCACCGTGGAACTCGACGCCGAGGTCGAGTACGTAGCCTGTCTCCTCGTCGATCACCGATTCAGGAAGGCGGAAGCGAGGCACCTGGGTGCGCATGAAACCGCCCGCCTGGGGATCGCTGTCGAAGACGGTGACGTGGTAACCGAGCGGCGCGAGATCGCGGGCCACGGTGAGCGAAGCGGGACCGGCGCCGACACAGGCAATGCGCTTGCCATTCGGCGCGCCGGCGCGAGGCAGGCGCGCGCGGATGTCGGATTTGTGGTCGGCGGCAACACGCTTGAGCCGACAGATGGCGACGGGCTCCGGCTTTTCGCCATTGTTTTCCTCGACCCGGCCGCGCCGGCAGGCCGGCTCGCATGGCCGGTCGCAGGTGCGCCCGAGGATGCCCGGGAAGACGTTCGATTCCCAGTTGACCATGTAGGCATCGTCGTAGCGGCCGGCCGCGATCATGCGGATGTATTCAGGAACCGGCGTGTGCGCGGGGCACGCCCACTGGCAATCGACGACTTTGTGAAAATAATCCGGTTTGCGGATATCGGTGGGTTGCACTGACGCCCTCCACGCTGCCTGTCGCCCGAGTCTAGCGGCTAGCGGGACGGGAAGGAACGGGTGTCCGGAAAAAGAAACCCGCCTGGCGGCGGGTCTGTTTTTCCTGCATTGGTACCGGTGATAGGACTCGAACCTACACGACATCTCTGCCAGTGGATTTTGAGTCCACCGCGTCTACCATTCCGCCACACCGGCACGTGTGCAGGGGGATTATAGCTGATCGGGGCGGGCTGGCAGCCGGAAGGCTTATTCGTCGCACTCGATTTGATCGAGGCAAAGGCTCTTGCTGCCGCGCCGGTACCAGCCATCGCCGATCGGCTCGAAGGTGGAACAGGTGCCCATCGCGCGCTGGTAAACGTGCAGCGAGATGGTTATGCGGTCCGGCTGGGGATTGCGGATGGTGTGGTATTCGTGCGGCGGCAGCAGGCTGCCGGCCGAACCGGCGCCGGCATTCAGCGTTTCGTGCATGCTGAAACGGGCCAGGTCGCCGGCTTCCTCTTCCAGCTCGTAGCGGGTGATCTCGAGCTTGCCCTGCCAGACGCCCTCCACGCACCACAGGCCGCAATGGTCGTGGATGGGTGTGCCCTGGCCCGGCGCCCAGGTCATGGCGACCACGCTGGTCTCGCGTTCCGGGCAGGCATAGATTTCGCGGCGCGCGTAATGGCCCTCCACCGGCTCGAACACGCAATCGGGCAGCGACACGGCGCGATCGCGGATCAGTCGGCACATGCCGTCACGCAGGCTGTGGGTCAGTGCTTCGGCGTTGGGCTCGGCGTAGGCGGCATCGATGACCGCCAGCAGGGCGTCGCGACCTTTGAAATCCGGATAGCTCATGTCGGCAGTTTACAGCTGTGCGAGGAAGTCGGCGATGACCGGAGCGTGTACGGCGTTGACCATGCAGTGCAGGCTGGGCGGCGGCTGTTGCTGGTCGACGTGCCAGCCGCGCTGGCCGAGCGCGTCGCCGACGGCGAAGGCATCGGCGTCGGTGAATGCGAAGGCGAC
>JANPDF010000293.1:0-4780 GCA_031431355.1 Gammaproteobacteria bacterium | reverse complement strand
GGTCGGATTTCCGCAGATCTCCATTCCCTACCAGCGACAGCCGCGCATTGCTGGTGCCAGCAAGTTCAACTACTGGCGGCTGTGGAACTTCGCGATCGAGGGCATCACCAGTTTCTCGACCGCGCCGCTGCGCGTGGCCACCTACCTTGGGATGGGAACCGCCGGGCTGGCCTTTGGTTACGGGGCCTGGATCGTCGCCAAGACCCTGCTCTGGGGCGATCCGGTGCAGGGCTGGCCAACCATGATGGCGGTCGTGCTGTTCCTCGGCGGCGTGCAGTTGATCGCCCTCGGCGTGATCGGCGAATACCTTGGCCGGCTCTACCTGGAGACCAAGCAGCGGCCCTTGTACCTGGTCCGGGATTGGCAGCCGGCGGGGCTTGACGCAAGTGGGCGGCAACAGGAATAAGATGATGACAGGGCATATGCAGGGAGCGTGACATGCGAAACGTCAGCCAGATCATCGAGAGAAAGGGCAGCCGGGTAGTTTCCGTTGCCAAGGATGCTCCCGTGCTGGAAGCGATCCGAATGATGGCCGAGTACCACATCGGCGCAGTCCTGGTGATGCAGGGCGACGAGCTCATCGGCATCGCCAGCGAACGTGATTACGCGCGCAAGGTCATCCTGCAGGGCCGCTCATCCAGCGACACGCCGGTAAGCGCGATCATGAGCTCGCCGGTCATCTGCGTCAGCCCGATCGACTCGCTCAACGACTGCATGTCGATCATGACCGAGCGGCACATTCGCCACCTTCCGGTGATCGATGGCAACCAGGTGATCGGCGTGATCTCGATCGGCGACCTGGTCAAGGAAATGATCGAAGAGCAGAAGCAGGAGATTTCCTACCTGCAGCAGTACATCACCAGCTGAAGCGCCGCGCAGGCGCTAGCCCGTCGCGATCAAGCCACCTGGCTTCCGAGCACTTGCATAGACACGGCGACGAAATGGCAGGCGCTTCCCAGCAGCACGAAGGCGTGCCAGATGGCGTGCGCGTAGCTGCGCTTGCTCATGTAGAACAGCGTGCCGATCGTGTATGCCAACCCGCCGGCGAGCAGCCATAGCAAGGTACCGAGCGGCACCAGCTCCAGGAACGGCTTGATCGTCAGCACGACCATCCAGCCCATGGCGATGTAGATCAGCGTGGAAATCCCCTTGAACCTGCCGGTGTAGAACAACTTGAACACCACGCCCGCTGCCGCCAGCGTCCAGGCCGCGGCAAACAGCCACCAGCCGCCGCGTTCGCGCAATGCCACCAGCGTGAATGGCGTGTAGGTGCCGGCGATCAGCACGAAGATCGCGCAGTGGTCGAACACCTTCAGGCGTCGCTTGGTCGCCAGGTGTGGAATCGCGTGGTACAGGGTGGACGAGGTATAGACGGTGACCAGCGCGATGCAGAACACCAGGGCGCCGGCGAGTTGCCAGCCGCTGCCGTTGACCGCGACCAGGGTGATCAGGACGGCGCTCGCCGTCAGGCTCAGCAGAAATCCGAAACCGTGCGTCAGCGCGTTCCAGATTTCCTCACGCCAGTTATGGTGGATCTCGGTCATCCGGCCTGCTCGATGGGGACCGCGGCTTGTGTGGGCGAGGACTTCCGCCGCCAGAACGGCGGTTTGATCTGCCCGGCATCGATCGCCTTGCGGGTGAAATAGCCGGCCAGCGTCGTGCAGATGATCACCGCCAGGATGGAGGCCTCTGCGCCGAATTCACCGCCGCTGAGCAAGATTGGGCCGGACGTGCTCGAACGCAGCAGCCCGGTGATCTCGATGCCCGACACCGGGATGCCGAGCAAGGGGCCTTGGGTGAAGTTCCAGGCGGCGTGCAGCGCGATGCAGAACCACAGCGAGCGCGTCCACGCATAGGCCATGCCAAGCAGTAGCCCGGCCTCGATGGCGATGGCCAGCGAGCTCCACCACGTGGCGTTTGGATTGGCCAGGTGCCCGGCGCCGAACAGCAGCGCGGAAAACACCAACGCGAACCAGGTGCCCAGACCGTCCTCGACTACCCGGAAGAGAATGCCGCGTGCGATGATTTCCTCGGTAATGCCTGGCAGCAGGCCGAGCACGACCAGCGGCCCGAGCAATTGCGCGTCGGCGTTGATGCCGTGGATGCGGAACGAGCCGACCGCAGCCATGGCGGCGGTTGCCGCCAGCATGATGCCGGTGCCGACCAGCCATCCCGCCGCGCTGTGCGTCAGCGCCTTGCGCGGGGCCAGTTCGTCAACGCGTCGGCCCTCGACGAAGCGCACCAGGATCCAGTAGGCGAGCGCCACCGGCACCAGTGAGCGCAGCGCGCGCAACCACAGGTCCGTCCCGGTCACCGCGAGTTGCTCGCTGGGCTTGAGCGCCGGGAATGGCAGCAGGTAGCGCATCAGCATGCTGAGCACGATGACCATGCCGATGAACAGCGCAAGGCGGACCACCATCCGGGTGATCGGATGGCGCCAGAAGCGGATCCAGCGGGAAGTAGCTGCTGCGTCGGTCATCGATTCTTTCCAGTAGGTGCAGGGGTGTCGACGCCGACTTCGTCATCGTCGTCGGCGTGGAAGCGGTGCAGCAGGCGATGGACCAGCGGCGCAAAAATCAACCCAGCTGCCGCGAGCACGGTGACGCCGCAGTACAGGGCGTAGAAGCCGGCGAACAACTTCGCCTGGTAGGTGTCCATCACTGCGACCGGGCCCATGCCAGACAGGATCATCGCCGAGTTCAGGAAACTGTCGATCGCCGACAAGCCGGCGAAGGCGTGGTAGCCCCACATTCCGACCAGCAGGGAACCGCCAATCAGCATGGTGCCCAACCCGAGGTTGACCAGCACGCGAACGATAAACGCCGGCCACGGCAGCAACTTGTGGCGACGTTGCTCGTACGGCTGGAGCCAACCCTTCCGGGTGCGCCCGGCAGGCGCGCCAGCACGCCTGCCGACGGGCGCCGGAGGGCGTCGCTTGCGATCTGAACGTGACGGCATCGGCATCCCTTGATCAACCGATCAAGCATGGCAGAGGCTCTTGGGACCGGCAACACGGCGCGCTTTGTCGAGCGACGGACACTATCGGGAGACCAACGGCGCTCGGGTCCGCGTGGGCCATGGCAAAATGGCCTGAACTTTCCCGCCGTTGCCGCGGTCGGAATTCCACGCATCGCAACAAGGACATCCATGAATCGCCCCGTCATCCTCGCCGCCTCCGTCCTGCTGGGGCTCTCCGCGGCCGCGGCCATCGCCCAGACCCAGGCGAAGCCGAAGCCGAAGCCTGCCGCATCGGCCACGGCGCAAGCCCCGGCCGCCGCGCGCAACCAGGACGTTCTGGTGCGAGCCGCCATCCAGAAGGCGGTTCCCGGTGCGGTCATCCAGAGCATCAAGCCGTCGATCATCCCGGGCTATCGGGAAGTTGCCATCGGCGGAAAGGTCGTCTACGTCAGTGCCGATGGTCGGTACCTGATGCAAGGTTCGCTGATTGAACTCAACAGTCGGGAAAACCTGACCCTGGTCAGCGAAGGCGCGCTGCGCCGGGTCGAACTCGATGCGGTGCCGCGCGACCGACGCATCATCTTCTCGCCGGCCAAGCCCAAATACCGGATCACCGTGTTCACCGACATCGATTGCGGGTACTGCCGCAAGCTGCATGCGCAAATCGGCGAGTACAACAAGGCCGGTATCTCGGTGGAGTACCTGTTCTTCCCGCGCTCGGGCATCGGTTCGGAATCGTTCAACAAGGCGATAAACGTCTGGTGCGCACCGGATCGCCGCAAGGCAATGACCGATGCCAAGGCCGACCGCCCGGTCGCCAAGCGCACCTGCGCCAACCCGATCACCATGGACTACGCACTGGGCCAGAAGATCGGCATCGACGGCACGCCGGCGATCTTCGCAGCCGATGGCACCCAACTGGGCGGCTACCTGACCCCGGGCGAGATGGTCGTGCGGCTGGACCGCCAGGCCCAGCGCGCCATCGCGGCCAAGTAAACCGGGCCTGGGAGCCTGAACGCGGACCCCGATCGAGGCGCCGGCGAGCTGAACGCCGGCGCTTTCGTTTAGAATAGGCGACTCGTTTTCCACGGATATCCGCGGACATGATCGTCCTCGAGGGCCTTCCGGCCCTGTCGCCCTTCCGGCGCGACCGTCTTCAAGCCCGACTGCAGCAGCACGTTTCCGAAATCCGTATCACCGGCAGCTGGCACGTCTATTTCGTGCAGCCCGAAGCGGGCGCTGCGCCCGACCTCGATAGCCTTGGACGGATCCTTGAGGCTTGCCCGTCGGAAGCGCAGACGGCTGTGGGTTCCACCAGCCGATTTGTCACTCCGCGCCTGGGCACCTTGTCGCCGTGGGCGAGCAAGGCCACTGAAATCGTTCGCGGCGCCGGCCACGAAGTGAAGCGCGTCGAACGTGGTCTGCGCCTCGACCTGGCTGGCGCGCCGACGGCAGACGACCCGCGCTGGAGCGATCTCGAGCGCGAACTGTTCGACCCGATGACGCAATCATTGATTGCCACCCGCGAAGAAGCGGTCGCACTGTTTGCCGAACTACCCGCCGGCCAATTGGAGCGCATCCCCCTGGCGACGCTGGAATCGGCCAACACCAGGCTGGGCCTGGCGATGTCGGACGATGAACTCGCCTACCTCGTGAGCCGCTACGGCGAGCTGGACAGGGATCCATCGGACGCCGAGCTGATGATGTTCGCGCAGGCCAACTCCGAGCACTGCCGGCACAAGATATTCAATGCCAGCTGGACGCTGGACGGCGAACCGCAGCCGCATAGCCTGTTTGCGATGATCAAGCACACCCACGCCCA
>JANPDF010000292.1:0-11859 GCA_031431355.1 Gammaproteobacteria bacterium | reverse complement strand
CGAGGAAATACCCCATGTCCCTGAACAAAACCCTGCTCGCCCTGGCCCTTGGCCTTGCCCTGACCGCATGCTCGAAGCAGGCCGAAGTCGCTGCTGACGCCTCGGCTGACGCCGCTGCCGACGCCGCTGCCACCGCGACCGACGCTGCTGCCACCGCGACCGACGCTGCTGCTGACACCGCCGCGATGGCGACCGACGCGACCGGCGCTGCCGTCGACGCCGACGCCGCAATGGCTGCTGACGCTGCTGCTACCGCCACGGACGCCGCTGGCACCGCGACCGACGCCGCTGCTACCGCGACCGACGCCGCCGCTTCTGCTGACGCCGCTGCGACCGACGCCGCCGCCGACGCCGACAAGAAGTAATATTCTTGCCGCAAGGCTGCAAATAGAAGCCGCCGGCGAAAGCCGGCGGTTTTTTGTTGGATGAACGAATCCCCGTCCTGGCTGTAAATAGCACTTGGCAAAGCCCTGATTCACAAATATGCTGTACGAGCCTGTGGTCTTACTTTGGCTGCAGCCCATCAAACGCCTAGACGAGGAAATACCCCATGTCCCTGAATAAAACCCTGCTCGCCCTTGCCTTGGGCTTGGCTCTGACTGCCTGCGCCAACAAGGACCAGGCTGCTGACGCTGCTGCTGACGCTACCGAATCCGCTGCTGATGCCACCCAGGCTGCTGCCGACGCTTCCGCGATGGCCGCCGACGCTGCTGGCACCGCGACCGGCGACGCTGCCGCCATGGCTGCTGACGCTGCCGCTTCCGCTGCTGCCACCGCGACCGACGCCGCTGGCGTTGCGACCGACTCTGCTGCCCAGGCTGCCGCTGCCGGCACCGCCGAAGGCGCCGACATGAAGGCTGACGCTGCTGAAGTTGCCGAAGACGTTGCTGACTCCGCCGAGAATGCGGCTGAGCAGGCCCGTGACGACGCAGCCCACGCTGCCGACGCTGGCAAGCACTAAGTCTTTGCAAGACCAGCCAGACCGTCCCTGAGCGGCCTGGAGTAGAAATGAAAGGGCGTGCTTCGGCACGCCCTTTTTTCTTGCCCGCTTTTTGGCTCGGCTACAGCCGCGCTCCCCGTTGCAAGTATCATCGCGGCTGATACCGCTTCCCCGACAAGGCGTTGCCATGCCCGTGCTGAAATCCCAGATCGACTCGCGCAGCGCAGAGTTTCAGGAGAACTCGGCGCACCTCAAGGCCCAGGTGGCTGACCTGGATGCGCAACTGGAACGCATCGCGCTGGGCGGCGGCGAGAAGTCACGCGCCAAGCACAGCGCCCGCGACAAGCTGTTGCCGCGCGAACGGATCAGTGCGCTGCTCGACCCCGGTTCGCCCTTCCTGGAATTTTCGGCGCTGGCCGCCGATGGCATGTACGAGGGGCAGTCGCCGTGCGCCGGCATCATCACCGGCATCGGCCGGGTGCACGGCCAGGAAATCGTCGTGGTCGCCAATGACGCCACCGTAAAAGGTGGAACGTATTTCCCAATGACGGTGAAGAAGCACATACGTGCTCAAGAGATCGCTTTGGAAAACTGCCTGCCCTGCGTCTATTTGGTCGATTCCGGCGGCGCTTTCCTGCCCTTACAGGACGAGGTATTCCCGGACAAGGAACACTTCGGCCGCATCTTCTACAACCAGGCGCGCCTGAGCGCGCTGAACATTCCGCAGATCGCCGTGGTGATGGGCAGCTGTACCGCTGGCGGCGCCTATGTGCCGGCGATGTGCGACGAGAGCATCATCGTCCGCGACCAGGGCACCATCTTCCTCGGCGGCCCTCCGCTGGTGAAGGCGGCGACCGGCGAGGTGGTGGATGCCGAATCACTCGGCGGCGCCGAGGTGCACACAAGCGTGTCCGGCGTCGCCGACCATCTGGCGGAGAACGACGGCCACGCGCTGGCAATCGCTCGCGACATCATCGCCCACCTCAATCGGAACAAACGACTGCCGGTGCCCGTGCAAGCGCCGTCGGAGCCGAAGTTCGCGCCCGAGGAGGTCTACGGAATCATTCCCAAGGATGCGCGGCGTAGCTTCGACATCCGCGAGATCATCGCGCGGCTGGTGGACGGGTCGGAGTTCCAGGAGTTCAAGGCGCGCTACGGCAAGACCCTGGTCACCGGCTTCGCGCATATCCACGGATACCCGGTCGGCATCATCGCCAACAACGGCATCCTGTTCTCGGAGAGCGCGCTCAAGGGTGCGCACTTCATCGAGCTGTGCAACCAGCGCGACATCCCGCTGGTGTTCCTGCAGAACATCACCGGCTTCATGGTCGGCAAGAAGTACGAGAATGCCGGCATCGCCAAGGACGGCGCCAAGATGGTGACCGCGGTGGCCTGCTCGCACGTGCCGAAGTTCACCGTGGTGATCGGCGGCAGCTTCGGCGCCGGCAACTACGCGATGTGCGGGCGCGCGTATGGCGGCCGCTTCTTGTGGCTGTGGCCGAACGCACGGATCTCGGTGATGGGCGGAGAACAAGCGGCAGCCGTGCTGGCCACCGTGAAGCGCGACGGGATCGAGGCCGCGGGTTCGAATTGGTCGGACGCCGACGAGGAAGCCTTCAAGGCGCCGATCCGAGAGCAGTACGAACGCCAGGGGCATCCGTACTACGCGAGCGCGCGCCTGTGGGATGACGGCATCATCGATCCCGCCGATACCCGCCGCGTGCTCGGGCTGGCACTGTCGGCGGCCTTGAACGCGCCGATCGAGAAGGGCCGCTTCGGCGTGTTCCGGATGTGACTCAGCGGTTGTAGATTTCGTACTCGAGCTGGAAGCGCACCGTCAGGTTCGGCGCGGCGTCGTTGATGCCCGCCAGCACCGCTGCGTCGTAGGCGATCTTGTTGCCGTTGGCGAGCCGCTTCACGCCGAACAGGGCTGGACCGACGCTGTGCTCTGCCCCGTCGCCAAGCTTGCCGACCTCGCCCAGCCCGCCGATGCCCTGCACGCCCCACTCGAGCGCTTCGTTACCGCGCCATTTGACCTGCCAGCCGTAGTCGAGCTCGACCGCGTCACCGGCACCGTCGCCGATCGCGCGCTCGAAGACCAGGTTGAGGTCGACGATGGTCGGGCCGATTTCTTTTTCGAACAGCGCACCGATCTTCAGTTCATCAGGGCCATCGGCGAAGGTATGTTCATATTCAAGCAACAGGCCGACGTCCATCCAATGCTGGCCCTGCTCGGTCAGCACGAGTACGTTCTCCCACTCGATCGCCTCGTAGCGGCCACCGAAGCCAGTCTCGCCGGAGTATTCCACCAGCAACTCGGTCTTCCACCGATCAGTGACTCCAAAGGCGACTTCGAACAGATAGGCGTACTCGTCGACATTGCCGTCGTAATCGCGATAGCCGCCACGAATGGCCAGCTCTGTCTCGCCTTTTTCCACGATCGGTCGGTAAACCTTGTTGGCGGGACCGGCGAGGGCCGCGGAAGATGCGGCGAGGCCGACGGCGGCGGCGAGCAAGGACAGGCAAATGCGGGTAGAAATCGGAGCGTTCATTTCATCTCTCTTCAAGGTGGCAAGGCTTTGCCGTTCCACGGCCGAAGGGACCGTGGACGAATATTGGAGTGGGGACGGTGTACGGAGTTCTACTTGGCTATCAACGCGCCTTGCGCGGTATCCATGTGGAACTCGCCGAAGAAGGGATAGCGTCCCGGCTTCAGCGGACCGACGAAGACGCTGATCTTGCCCTTGCCGGTGACGATCTTCTCGCGGTTGAGCTCGTGGCTCTCGAACTCTTCTGGTGTCGGGTCCTCGTTGAGGATCAGCAGCTTCACCTTGGTGTTGGCGGGAATCACCGTCACGGCCGGAATGAACTTGTGGTTGCGGATCTTGATGGTGAATTCCTTGACCTCGGCAAGCGCCGAGGTCGAGAACAGGGCAAGCACAAGCAACAGACAGGTACGCATTGGATAAAACTCCGGGAAAACGGGAATCAGGCGAGCGCCTGCGGCGAACGCGCCACAGGCTGCGAGACGTTGGCGCGCGACAGGCGCATGCCAATCAGGAGCAGGACGACAGTGGCGGCGTAGAAGGCCATCTGGATGCCGCTGGGCTGCGCCGTGTAGCCCACCAGGATGTTTAGCGTGGTGCCGAGCCAGCTTTGGTCGGTCAGCAGCCACGAGGTGTCCCACAGCGTATCCACCAGCGTGGGCAGCGCGTCGGCCTGCACCAGCTTGCCGGCCGCGGAACTGGCCAGGCCCGCGGCAAGCAACACCAGCAATCCATTGGTGGCCGAGAAGAAGTGACGCATCGGAATCTTCAGCAGGCCGAAGTACATGGCGAACCCGACCGCGATGCCGAGCACGATGCCGAGCACGCCGCCAATCGCCAGTGCGCTCACCGTGGAGCCGCCGGCGAGCAGGCCGTAACCGAACAACACCACCTCGGAACCTTCGCGCAGCACCGCCAGCGCCACCACCAGCAACAAGGCGGTCAGCGGCCGGCTGCCATCGGAGACAGCGCTGCCGACCTGCTTCATCTGCTGGGACAACTCGCGGCCATGCCTGGCCATCCAGATCACGTGCCAGCCGATCATCAGCACGGCGGCCAGCAAGACGATCGCGTTGAACCATTCCTGGCCCATGCCGCTCATCGCCTCGGCAATCCCACTGGCAAAGAGCGCGACCACGACGGCGCCGATGACGCCGATTGCCAGGCCGCTGCTGATCCACAGCCCGCGACGGGCAACGCCACGGGTGGCGGCGGCGACAATGCTGACGATCAGCGCCGCCTCGAGGACCTCGCGAAACACCAGTAGCAGGGTTGCAAGCATGGGGGAGCATCTCCGGACTTGATCTAATGATAATGGTTCTTATTTAGATTGCAAGCCTCCCCCCAGCCTGCCGGGTAATATTCAGGGATCGACTCATTGGCGACCGCGAATGTCTTCCGCTTCCTGGCAAACCCTTGGCATCCAGCGCGACGGCGCGGTGGCCAACCTGGTCATGCAACGCCCCGAAGTGCACAACGCCTTCGACGCCCAGCTGATCGCTGACCTGACTGAAGCGCTGCTGCAGCTGGACGCCGACCCGACCGTGCGCGCGGTGGTCCTGGCCGGTGCCGGATCGACCTTCTCGGCCGGCGCAGACCTGAACTGGATGCTCGGCATGGCACGGGCAAGCGAGCTTGAGAACCGCAAGGACTCGCTGCGGCTGGCCAAGCTGATGCGCACGCTCAACTTCATGTCCAAGCCGACCATCGCCAAGGTCAACGGCTCCTCCTATGGCGGCGGGGTCGGGCTGGTCGCCTGCTGTGACATCGCGATCGGAGCCGAAGGCGCCAAGTTCTCGCTGAGCGAAGTGAAGCTCGGGCTGGTGCCAGCGGTGATCTCGCCATACGTCATCGCCGCGATCGGCCTGCGCCAGGCGCGGCGATTGTTCCTGACCGCCGAAGTGATTTCCGCCGAAGAGGCGCTGCGCATCGGCCTGCTTCACCAGTGCGTACCCGGTAACGAACTCGATGCCGCGGTCGACCGCTGTCTGCATTGGCTCGCCAAGGGAGGCCCGATCGCACAGGACCAGGCCAAGCAGTTGGCTCTGCGCCTGTCGGGCATGACACCGGCACTGGCCGAACAGGTGGACCGCCGCAACGCGAGCCTGATCGCGCGGCTGCGCGTGTCGCCCGAAGGACAGGAAGGACTCTCCGCCTTCCTGGACAAGCGCAGGCCGCACTGGAGCGACCAGGAATGACTGGCAACGGCGCGGCGATGTTCGACAAGATCCTGATCGCCAACCGTGGCGAGATCGCCTGCCGGGTGATCCGCACCTGCCGCCGGCTGGGCATCGCATCGGTCGCGGTCTATTCCGAGGCCGATGCCGGCGCGCAGCACGTGCTGCTGGCCGACGAGGCATTCGCCATCGGCGGCCCGCGCCCGCAGGAAAGTTACCTGCGTGGCGACGCGATCATCAACGCCGCGCTGCGATCCGGTGCGCAAGCGATCCATCCCGGTTACGGCTTCCTGTCCGAGAATGCGGATTTCGCCGACGCGGTGGTTGCGGCCGGCCTGGTCTTCATCGGGCCGGACGCTTCCTCGATGCGCAAGATGGGCAGCAAGGCCGGCGCCAAGGACCTGATGTCCGCGCATGGCGTGCCCGTGGTGCCCGGCTACACCGGCGAAGACCAGTCGCCGGACGTGCTGCAGGCGGAAGCTGACCGCGTCGGCTATCCGCTGATGATCAAGGCGGCGCACGGCGGCGGCGGCAAGGGCATGCGCATCGTGCATTCCGGGGACCAGTTTGCGGCGGCGCTGGAGTCCTGCCAGCGCGAGGCGCGCAATGCCTTCGGCCGCGACCGCGTGCTGCTCGAGCGTTATCTGGAAAAACCGCGGCATATCGAGTTCCAGGTGTTCGCCGATCGCCACGGTCACGCCGTGCATCTGGGCGAGCGCGAGTGCTCGGCGCAGCGCCGCTACCAGAAGGTGATCGAGGAATCTCCGTCGCCGTTCCTGGATGCGCGGGGTCGCGCGCGGATGGGCGAAGCAGCCGTTAGCTCCGCGCGCGCGATCGACTATGTCAACGCCGGCACAGTTGAATTCATCGTCGGTGCCGCCGGCGATTTCTACTTCATGGAAATCAACACGCGACTGCAGGTCGAGCATCCGGTAACCGAGATGGTGACCGGACTGGACCTTGTGGAGTGGCAGTTGCGCGTCGCAGCGGGCGAACCGCTGCCGCTGGCGCAAGACCAGATCACGCATCGCGGGCATGCCATCGAAGTCCGCCTGTACGCCGAGGATCCGGAGAAGAATTTCCTGCCAGGGTCGGGCCGCCTCGAGCGCCTTATGCTGCCAACTCCATCTGACAAGCTGCGCCTGGATGGCGGCGTGGTCGAGGGCGATACCGTCACCATTTTCTACGACCCGATGATCGCCAAGCTGATCGCGTGGGATGAAGACCGTCCGCGCGCGTTGGCTGGCCTGCGCGCGGCGCTGGCCGAGTGCGAAGTGGTCGGGCCGAAATCGAATATCGAGTTCCTGGAGAAGCTGGTGCGCCATCCGGTGGTGGTCGAGGGCACCATCGACACCAGCTACCTGGACCGGCACCTGGACGAAGTACTGCCCGCGCCCGCCCCGCCCGGCAACGAGATGATCGCTGCCGCCGCAGCCGCCTGCCTGTTGCACGACGAGGCGGCGATCGCCGCGACCGCGCGCCGTTCCGCCGATCCGCATTCGCCGTGGGCGATCGCCGATGGCTGGCGACTGGGGCACGCCGGGCAACGCGCGCTGGCCTTCGGATGGCGTGAGCAGCGAATCGAAGTGCTTGGGCATGGTTCGGCCGGTGAGTACCGGATCGAGATGGGTGGCACGGCCATCGAACTTTCGCAGGCGCGATTGCTCGACGGCGTGCTGCTGGCGCAGGTGGCGGGGCACGCCCGCCGCTTCCGCTGCCAGGCCGATGCCGATCGCGTCTTCCTGCACGACGGCGACCACCGCCTCACCCTCGCCCGCCTGCCCGCGTTCCAGGTTGGTCCGGGCGACGCGGCCTCCGGCGGTGACCGCGTGCTGGCACCGATGCCCGGGCGTATCGTGCTGGTGCGCGTAGCCGTCGGCGATTCGGTGGCCGAAGGGCAGGAACTCGGCGTGATGGAAGCAATGAAGATGGAGCTCGCGCTGAAATCCCCGCGCGCGGGCGTGGTTGCCGAAGTCCGCGTTGTCGAGGGCGATTTCGTCGATGGCGACGCGCCGCTGATCATTCTGGAGGCTCCATGAAACTCGTCCTGCTCGCGGTATCAGTGCTTGTGCTCAGTGCCTGCCAGGGCACGGCGTTCGAAGTGCCCCCGGTCGCTGCCACGCCTTGCGACGTGCGCCTGGTCGGACATTGGGATTCGATCGGCGACACAGCCGACGAGAACGGCGACGTCCAGCTGGACATCTCGCCGGACTGCAAGCTTGAGCTGGCCGACCGCAAGGACGGCAAGCTGCGCCAGGGCGAGGCGACGCAGTTGTTCGTCGGGCAGCACGGCGGCCAGGATTACCTCTGGGTGGACTCGACCTGGTCGCAACGCCGCTTCGATTCCGACCTGCCGGTGCACGAAGGCGACGTCTACCTGATGCGCTACCGGATCGAGGACGCAGAACTCGCGGTTGTATCGCCGGATGACAAGGCCATCGCCCACCGCATCCTGGATGAAGGCATTCGCGGCGAGATCCACAAGGGTGAACACGGCCTGAAAAGCCGCATCACCGGCGGACCGCATCCGGAACTTCTGGCGTCCGACGGCTTCTTCAGCAAGGAGCCGGCGCGATTTCGTCGCGGCAAGGCGCGAGCCGCCCATGACTGACAGCGTGCACATCGTCGAGGTCGGCGCGCGCGACGGCCTGCAGAACGAGAAGTCGATCATTGCCGCGAAGGACAAGATCGAGTTGATCGACCGCCTGTCGCAGACCGGACTGCGCACCATCGAAGCGACCAGCTTCGTCAGCCCGAAATGGGTGCCGCAGCTGGCCGACGCAGCGGAAGTTTTCGCGGGCATCCAGAAAAAGCCGGGCGTGTCCTATCCGGTGCTGGTGCCGAACGAACAGGGTTACCAGCGGGCGCGAGCTGCGGGCGCGACTGAAGTGGCGATTTTCACGGCGGCATCAGAAGCGTTCAACCGCAAGAACATCAATGCCGGCATCGACGAGAGCCTCGAACGCTTCGCGCCGGTGATGGCCAGCGCCGGCGCCGATGGCGTGCGCGTGCGCGGCTACGTGTCGACCGTGCTCGGCTGTCCCTACCAGGGCGAGGTCGCAGTTGCCGACGTGGTACGCGTTGCGGCTCGCCTGCATGCAATGGGCTGCTACGAGATTTCCCTCGGCGACACCATCGGCATCGGCACGCCGGGCAAGGCCCGCGCGATGCTGCGGGCGGTGGCCGAAGCCGTTCCGATGGCATCGCTTGCGGTTCATTTTCACGACACCCGCGGCCAGGCGCTGGCCAATATCCTGGCTTGCCTGGAGGAAGGCGTGCGAGTAGTGGACGCCGCCGTGTCCGGAACGGGCGGCTGCCCTTACGCGCACGGCGCGACCGGCAACGTGGCTACCGAGGATGTGGTGTACATGCTCGAGGGAATGAACATGCGGACCGGCGTCGACCTGCCCCGCCTGGTCGAGACGGGACGCTGGCTGTCGGCGCTGCTCGGCCGGCCCAGCGGCAGCAAGGTCACCATTGCGGAGCAGGCAGCATGAGCGATTTCACGATCCGGCCGATCCTGGCTGAGGACGATGCCGCGATGGCCGAAGTCATCCGCACGGTCATGCCCGAATTCGGAGCCGTCGGTGATGGCTTCGCCATCAATGATCCGGAAGTGGACTGGATGACGCGGGCCTATTCGGAACCCGGCTGCGCGTACTTCGTGGTCGAGCGCGATGGCAAGGTGCTCGGCGGCACTGGCGTCGCGCCGCTGACCGGCGGCGAGCCCGATGTCTGCGAACTGCGCAAGATGTACTTCAAGCCCGAACTGCGCGGCGCCGGCGTCGGCGCGGCGATGATGGCCAAGTGCCTGGACACCGCCCGCAAGCTGGGCTACCGGCGCTGCTACCTGGAGACCCTGCGCGGGATGGACGCGGCCATGCGCCTGTACGAGCGCAGCGGCTTCCAGCGCATCCCGGGGCCGCTCGGCGCCACCGGCCACGGCGGCTGCAACGCCTTCTACCTGCTGGAGCTATAGCTGGTAAAATCGCCGTTTTGCACTGACGGGATTTCCCATGCAATTGGCTAATACTCGCGCCGTCATCACTGGCGGCGTTTCCGGCCTGGGCTTCGCGGTTGCCGAGCACCTGGTCCGCAACGGCGCGCGGGTCGTGCTGTTCGACATCAACGACGACAAGGCCTCCGCCGCGACCGCCGCGCTTGGCGCGGGCAAGTCCCTGTACCTGCGCACCGACGTCTGCGACGAGGCGAATGTCCATGCCAACATGGCGACCGCGCGGGACTTCCTCGGCGGCCTGAATGTCGCGGTCAACTGCGCCGGCATCCTCGGCGCAGGCCGCGTACTCGGTCGCGAAGGCACCATGCCGCTCAAGCAATTCGCCGGTACGGTGATGGTCAATCTGATCGGCAGTTTCAACGTGGCCAAGGCTGCGGCCGACCTGATGCAGCACAACGGGGCCGGGGAAGATGGCGAGCGCGGCGTGATCATCAACACCGCGTCGGTCGCCGCCTACGAGGGCCAGATCGGACAGGCGGCCTACTCGGCATCGAAGGGCGGCGTGATCGGCATGACGCTTCCAATGGCCCGCGAATTCGCCCGCGTCGGCGTGCGCGTGATGACCATCGCCCCCGGCATCTTCTGGACGCCGATGGTGGACAACATGCCTCCGCAAGTGCAGGAGTCGCTGTCGGCGTCGATCCCGTTCCCTTCACGCCTCGGCCAACCGGCGGAGTTCGCCGAAACCGTGGCCTTCATCCTCGGCAACCGCTACTTGAATGGCGAAACCATCCGCCTCGACGGCGCGGTCCGCCTGGCTCCCAAATAATTCGCGAGAATCCCAATGAAAGCGTCTGAAGTAAAGAAAGGCAACGTTGTCGAACACAACGGCACCGTCTACCAGATCCGCGACATCGAGCGCAGTGCAGCCCAGGGCCGCAGTGGCAACGTCACCTTCCGTTTCATCATGTACAGCGTGCCCGGTGGCAGCAAGTACGACCTCAGCCTGCGCTCGGAAGACGAGTTGAAGGAAGTTGAGCTGATCCGCCGCGAGTCCACGTTTTCCTACAAGGACGGCGAGGCTTTCGTCTTCCTCGACGCCGAGGACTACACGCCCTATCAGCTCGATGCAGACGTCGTCGGTGAAAACGCCGGCTACATTTCCGAAGGCCTGGAAGGCTGCTACGTGCAGATCATCGACGACGCTCCCGTCGCCGTGCTACTGCCCGCCAGCGTCGTGCTGCAGGTTGTCGAGACGCCACCGGAACTCAAGGGCGGGACCGCGACCAAGCGCCCCAAGCCCGCCCGCCTCAACACCGGCATCGAGATTCAGGTCCCGGAATACATCGGCAACGGCGAGAAGATCTGGGTCAGTACGGTTACTGGTGAATTCGCTGGCCGAGCCTGATTTTGTTGTCGCGGTAGCATCTGCCCCGAAATTGACGCGCTTCCGGTGTCCGGCGCTCACCCGCAGCGTCTTGGAAAAAACGTCCGGCGTTTTTTCGTGGACGCAGTCGAGATACCGGGCCCCGGTGGCCGCAAAGAAACTTCCGGAACTCAGCTACGTAGCGAAATCCATTTCAAAGCCATGCGCCGAACCGACTCGTCGACCGAAGCATCGGAAGCAAGTTCGTCGATGTGGCGCCAGGCGAGGTCGTGGGATTCGTCGCTGACGGTGAAGGATTCGTCGCCGAGAGCGCGGACGACGAAGCGGACGTCGTAGTGCCAGTGGGCCGGGTCGTCGCCGCGGGCCGGGATGAGGTGGCGGTCAAGGTCGAAGACGTCGCCTTCGATGGACAGGGCATCGATTCCGGATTCCTCCTGGGCCTCGCGCAGCGCCACGGCCGCCAGGTCTGGGTCGCCCTCGGCGTGGCCGCCCAGTTGCAGCCAGCGGTCGAGCTTGCGGTGGTGGGTCAGCAGCACCCGCTGGCCGTCGGCGGAAACCAGCCAGGCGGAGCCGGTGAGGTGGCCCTCGGCCAATGTGCGTTCGCAGCAATCCGGGTGTCGGGAGACGAAGTTGGCGAACAGCACGTGCGCTTCCTGATCGCGGGAAGATGCCTGCCGATAGCCGCGCAGGCAGGCCAGCACCCGCTCTTGGGCCGAAGTGAGTTGGTTCATCAGGTTTCCGCTCGAAATTGGCCGCGATGGGCGCTTGCCGCACTGGGCCCTGTCGCTTATGTTACCGGGGGTCAGGCCCGCCCGGTCATTGGTCGAGCGGTCCATGTGCGCCAACCTGCA
>JANPDF010000291.1:0-5452 GCA_031431355.1 Gammaproteobacteria bacterium | reverse complement strand
GAATGCCAGGCGAGAGGGTCTCGCCCAGGCCGACCGCTTGTTGAACCATCGCATCGTAACCATCTCCTTTCACTGGACCTGGAGGATGCCCATCATGCCATGGTCCTCGTGGTCGAGGATATGGCAGTGAAACATCCACTGGCCCGGGTAGTCGTCGTAGCGCACGATGAACCGGGCCGTCTCGTGCTTGGGCACGTTCACCGTGTCCTTCCAGGCCCGGAACGGCGTCGGCACGCCGTTTCGCTCCAGCACCTGAAACTGAAAGCCGTGCAGGTGGAACGGGTGGTCCATCCCGACCACATTCTCGATCTGCCAGATCTCGGTGGCGCCGAGCCGGGTGCTGACGTCCACGCGGGTCATGTCCATCAACTTGCCGTTGATCATGCCCTGAGACATCACCATCACCCGGGTCGCGGTCGCCTTGGCAGGGTCGAGCGCCGGCACTGGTCGCAGCGCGGCGGGCAGAGTGACGGCTGCCGTCGCCGGCTCGTCGCTGTAGCGCAGCGTGATCAGGTCGCGGGGCCGGTTCCAGTCACGTGGCCGCGTCTGCGGGATGTAGCGGTCGTAGGGCAGCGTCTGCACGACGGCAACGGTGCCGGGGGCGCCCGTGCCGCGGACGATGAGCTCGACGCGCTCGGCGGTCGCGAGCAGGATCTCGTCCACCTCCACCGGCCGCTCAAAGAGCCCGCCGTCGCTGCCCACGTGCAGCATCGTGTGGCCGGGAATCGACAGCCGGTAATAGCGGCCGGCCGACGCGTTGACCACGCGCCAGCGCTGGACCTCGCCGCTGCGGATCGACAGGGTCGGCATGACCTTGCCATTGACGAACAGTACGTCGCCTTCGCGGCCGTTCTCGAAGTCGGTGCGGCCGTGCTGCGAGTGCGGGTCCGGCAGGTCGAGCGCGCCGTCGGCCAGGAAACGGTTGTCGGACAGGATCAGCAATTTCTCCGCCATCGCCGGCAGCGGATCGTCGGCCGCACGCACGATGATGCCGCCATACAGGCCGCGGGCGACCTGCCGCCCGGTCTGGTGGTCCGGATGCGGGTGGTACCAGTAGGTGCCCGCCGTACCGGGCTGCACGGTGAAGCTGTACTCGAATGTGCCGCCAGGCGCCACCGGGTGGAACGGGCTGCCATCGGAAACGAACGGCAGGTGCAGGCCGTGCCAGTGCACGGTGGTCGCCTCGGGCAGGTTGTTGCGGAAGTGCACCGTCACCCGGTCGCCTTCCTTGAACTCGAGCACCGGGCCGGGGATCTGGCCGTTGTAGGCGTAGACCTCGGTCATCGCGCCGGGCACCAGCGACAAACGGATGACGGATGCCGTGAGTTCGACCTGGACCGTGTTCGGCCGTGTCGCATCGTACACGGGCGAGGTGGAACCGGTCATCCCGCCCGCGAACGCCGTCGCGTGGCCAAGGATGACTGAACACGCCAGCACTGGCAGCAGCGTCATAGGAAATCCAAAGCAACGTTCGCCCACAGTACGCCGTACGTCCACCCGGTCAAGTCGTCAGGATCTCGGCTCTTTTGACCCGCAGCCCGCACGTTGATGACCTGGATGCCTTGGCGACAGCGGCAGCGAGCTGACAACGCCCTTGCGTTGACCGCTGCAGGTTGGTTGCGCAATCTCGCCGCCGAGCGCGGGCACCGGCGTGACCGTGAGGCTGCGTCGGACCGGTCTATTCAGATTTACCAGCTCACGTCTTGCCGCTGGGCCTGGTAGTCGGGCATGACCTCGCCGGTGGATCGAGGGCGAGCGACCGATAGGCGCTCAAGTCATGGCCGTCGGCTCGAATTCCACATGCGTCGTGCCGTTCCGCCACGGCGTCTTGACCGCGTAGTGCACCCGGCCCTGAGGCGAGATCGACAGGCGCCGCTCCGAGATCGCCGGGCGCGCGATGTAGCGGCACAGGCGTGCTATCGCCTGGCTATGTCGACGGCGTCGTTGGTGCGTTTCCACGGCAGTGGCTCGGGCGTGACGAACTCGTCGGGTGCTTCGAGCGGCAAGCCAGCCTTTGCGACGATGGTCTGCATATAGAAATATTCTCCGCGGTCGCGAATGATCTGCACCTGCGCTGGATCGTCGAAGCGCGAATCGGGTGGCAACTGCATCCACGCCGAGTAGATCCAGCGCGCGTTCCGGTATCGCTTCAGCAAGTCTGCATGGGCGGAGGCGTTGCTGGTTGTTTGCAGCGCGACCATGGCGGTATTCATTTCAGTTTGCAGCGATGGATGCGTTCCCGGTGTGACTTTCGCGAATATCGTCCGGCAGGCCTCCTCGATGGGCAGCGATGAACGCTCCTGGAAGGACTTCACGCAATAATTCACCGGCAATGCGACTTCGATTGGAAAAACCCCGGCAAGAAGTCGCATTGCGAACTGGTCGGGCGACATGCGCAAGCGTTCTGGCAGACTCGGCATGAGATGATTTGCGTAGGCACGCGCCGCGTCGATGAACTCCGGGGCGTGATTGTCCACTCGCGAGGCCCGCGACATGGAAACGATAAGTCGATCAGTTTCATCGCTGAGCCAGTGCCCGGATTCTTCGTGCAGCGCTCCCCACGCATCAAGATTGTCGGGGTCGCGTTCGCGATAATCGTTGACAGCCTGCCTGGATGCGGCCTCACGCAATCCCGTAAATTCCCCTTGTCTTCCGGTAACAGGCAGCAGGGCCAACGCCCGCAACTGCCACGGCCGATCAGTCTTGGCCAAAGTTCGATTCAACAATTCGTCGGCCTTGGCATTCTCGCTCGTCCTTGGCGTGAAGGATCCGTCGAACGAGGATCTCGACCACGCGTTGGCGATCGACCAGCGGTAAAGCAGCAGGGCAAACAGCAGGTCATTGGTGTCGTTGGACTTTTCCGCCAGTCGCAATGCGTAAGCGGCACGCTCGTCAAGCGACTTGTCCCATTGGACCGAGGATTCGAGATGCTTCATGTTGGCCCGCTGCCATTTGACCAACATCGAGGTGCGGTACCAGGACGTTGAATCCAGGAAAGTGACTGGACGCGAATCTCTTGGCAGAAGCAGACGCAGCATTTCCAGGTTTCTCTCGGCATCTCCCACATTCTTGGCAAACAAACTGCTGCCTCCATCCAGGAGCATCCCGCCGCATAGCACGCCGCCCACCCGGCAATCAGCAATCGGTACGCGCCACTTCTTGGGGTTGGCATACGGCGACGCAATGTGATTGTAGAAAACCGTCAAATTGTTGTTGTTTGGCAGGAAATCGCCGAGTTGGTGGTATTGCCATTGACTGGCCAAGAGCATGGCTGTTGTTTTTCGATTTTGGATTGCAAGCGCAGCGCAACCGATGATTGTGAGCAGGAACAGGCCGCCCATTGCCGCAGCGAGCCGTGGTTCGCGACGAAGCCAGCGTTGCAGGCGCTCGATCATTCCGACCCGACGCACGCTGACCGGCAGGCCATCGCGCACGCGGCGCAAGTCGTCAGCCAATTGCCTCACGTTTGCGTAGCGATCGGTTGGCTGCAGTTCCAGGCAATGCATGCAGATCGCGTCGAGATCGGGCGGAATCTTCGGATGCAGTTCGCGAGGTGGGCGGATGCGCCCGGCGGCGGCGCGCCGGATCACGTCGTCGGCCTCGCCCTCACCGTGCGGGGAGGCGCTGGTCAGACAACAGTAGAGAATCGCGCCAAGCGCGTAGATATCTGTAGCCGGTGTCAACCGATATTGCTTAATCAGTATCTGCTCGGGAGCCATGAACGACGGCGTGCCGGAGACCTCTTGCGCGTCGACTCCCCGGTTTAAGTCCATGTGTCGGGCCAGGCCGAAATCGGCGATCAATGGCTCGTCGCGCTCATCGATCAGCACGTTGGCGGGCTTCAGATCCAAGTGCAGCAGACCGAGCCGGTGCGCATAGTCGATCGCTTCGCAAAGCTTGAGCAGCAGGGCGATCGTCTCGGTCGGCGGCAGCGCGCGGTTCTCCAGCATTGAAGCCAACGAGTGCCCGCGCACTAGCGGCATGGAGAAATAGTGCAGCCCGTCAACCGAGCCCACTTCGTGCACCGGCACGATATTCGGGTGCATAAGCCGCGCGGCGGCGCGCGCTTCGGCGAGAAAACGCGCGATCGCGGCGGGATCTGCCGACCAGTCGGCGATGAACTTGATTGCTACGTCCCGGTCGAGGCTGATTTGACGCGCGCGGTAGACCACGCCCATTCCGCCGCGGCCGATTTCCTCGAGCAACTCGTAGTCGCCGAACTCGCGCTGTTTCGGGTCGCCCAAATCGAGTCGGGGCCAGGTCGCGCCGCTGGTCGCGGCACCGCCGGCGATGGCACGCGCGAGCGACAGCAGCATCGAGTCGGCCGGGTTGGCGAGGGTTCGGGTCGTTTCGGTGGGAGTCTGGTTCATGGAACGGTATTCCCCGGTGTTCAACAGTACGATTACGCTCGCGGCGCGAAATGTGACAGCTCGTCGCGGGCCCAGCTTATTGTCTTGCCGCCTGACCGCGCTAGCTGCCGTCCAGGATGTCCTGCACCGCCGTCCACTCCGCGGCAAAGGTCTTTTCGTCCGCGCAAAGATCCTCGACAAGACCGCGCATTTCGTTGCGCAGCCGGGCGCGCAGGCGGGTGATTTCCACGGTCAATGTGTTGGCTGGAAGGTCCAACGCGGTGGCGATCGATTTGAGTTCGCCGTGTTCCGGCGGCGAGGACAGCAGCGGCAGTAGGCGCGCGAATAACCTCTGGCGGTCGCGCTGCGTGTAACTTTCGCGTTGCAGCTCGATCGCGCGCGCAGTGAGTGTGAGGACGAAGCGCAGGTCGAATTGCCGGTCGGCATCGGGCGCGCCGTCCGCGAGTATCTCCGGATCGACGGCGCTGTCGGGCGTAGAATCTCGCGCTTCCCGCAGGCGGCCTAGATGTCGACGCATCAGTACCAGCAGGAAGCCGCGGAAACTGCCGAGCTGCACGTCGGCCCGAGACCACCATGCGTGCTCGTAGCTGACGGCGAGGAAGGACTGCGCGGCATCTTCGGCAGCATCGGCGGGCAGGCGCGCACGAAAAAAAGCAAGGATCGCGGAATGGTAGATGAGTACCAGTTCGCCGAACGCCGCCCGCCCGGACGTCGTGACGCCACTTTGGCGGATCAGACTCCATCGCGTGCTGGGGAACCGCGCCATTGGCGTATCTTATACGCGGGGCCGGTCGTGGCCGGGCCGCGCCTGCTAGAAGGCGCGCCCTATGATTTCCTTCAAGAATTTCGCCCTGCGGCGCGGCGAACGCTTGCTGCCGTCCAATGTCGCCTTGACCCTGCACGCCCGCTGGCGCGTGGGCTTGATCGGACGCAAGGGTTGCGGCAAGTCGAGCCTGTTTACGACACCGGGTTCCTCGCCCGAGGCCAACGAGACCTACACCACCACCGCGGTCGGCGGCTGCACCGGCGGCGGCATCATGCGGCAGATGATGCCGAACACGCCTTCGTTCTGGCTGTCCTAC
>JANPDF010000290.1:0-2409 GCA_031431355.1 Gammaproteobacteria bacterium | reverse complement strand
GTTGGCGGCGCCGCGCGCGCCGCGGACGGCCAACTCATCGAGCGCAGCGATTTCCGGCTGCCCGAGCCGCGCCAGCGCGGACTTACAACTGGCCAGGGCAGCGGCGGATTGGCCTTGCACGCGCTGCGCCTGAGCGCTTTTGATCAGGCAACCGACGCGGTTCAATGCCTCGGCGGCATCGGCGTCCGGGCCGGCTGCAATCATGGCCGCGCATTGTGCCACCACCAGGTCGGGCCGCCCGCTCAGCCAAGCTTGCTGCGCGCGCGCCGACCGCACGAAAGGGTCCTTGCGATCTTGGGGGATGCTGTCGAGGATGCGCTGCGCCGCCGGCAAGTCGCCTTCCGCTTGGTAGGTTGCGGCGGTCCTGAGCTGCAGGTCGAGGTCGCCGGGTTGCAGCTGCAACGCGCGGGCAAATGCGGCGCGCGCCTCGGGAAACCGGCGCAAACCCGCCAGGAGCTCACCTTGAAAGCTCGACAGGTTCGGGTTACCGGGGTCGATCGCCAGTGCCCGTGCGACATGGGCGAGCGCGTGCGGCACGAAGCCGAGGCGGCGCTCGACATACGCCATGGCGCTCAGGGTGTCTGCATTGTTCGGCTCGCGCTCGGCCGCCTTCGCGAATGCCTGCCGCGCGCCGGGCCGGTCGCGCAGGCCGCGATAAAGGTAATAGCCCTGGGCGAGCCAGGCATCACTGGAGTCGGGCTTGAGCCGTGCCACGGCTGCGGCCGCCTCTCGCATCGCCGCCAGGTCGGCCGGCGTGCCGTCGGCTTCGTTGGAGTAATACATGCTGATCGCCTCCGCCAGGCGGCGCCAGGCGTCGGCGAAGTTCGGGTCCAGCTGCACCGCTTGCTGGTAGTAGGCACGCGAACGGATGACCGACTCGCGCGAATATGCGGTCAGCCGGTCGGACGCCAGGCCGCGCAGGTAGGCCTCGTAGGCGGCGGTATTGGCCGTCGGCCTGGCGGCGACGCCGCGTTGCTCGTCGGCGGTGAGCGTGGCCTGCAACTGTTTGGCGATGGCACTGGTGACTTCGCTCTGGATGCTGAAGATGTCGACCAGCTCGCGGTCGTAGATCTCCGCCCACAAGTGGGTGTCGCTGGCGGCGTGGATCAGCTGCACGTTGATGCGCACGGAGTTGCCGACCTTCTGCACGCTGCCTTCGAGGATGTGGGCCACACCCAGTTCGCGGGCGATTTCCGGCAGGTTTTCCGGCGAGCTGGCGTAGCGCATGGTGGAGGTGCGCGAGATTACTTTCAGCTCGGCGACCTTGGACAGCCGGGTCAGGATCTCGTCCTGGATGCCTTCGGCGAAATAGGCGTTGTCCTTGTCGGCGCTGAGGTTGGCGAACGGCAGCACGGCGATCGAGCGTGGGTTGATGGCTGTCTTGGCGACCGCGGCAGTGGCCGGCGCCGCGGTGGGCGCAGGCTTGCCCGATGCCGTGGCGCCGCGCTCAGAGTTCCATAACACGCCACCGCCTACCGCCAGCAACAAGGCCAGGATCAGCAGTTCAGTACTCGAGGTTTTCTGTTCGCCGCGTTCGCCGTGGTACCAGGCCAACACCAAGGTGACGAGAAAGCCGATCAGCGCGATGCCCAGGGCCGCGCGCATCACCATCGGCGACCAACCGTAGCTGCTCGCCGCCATCCCGATCGCCTGCAACGCTACCCAGGCGCCGGCAGCGTAGGCCAGCGCCCACTGCGCCATCTTGCGCTGGCCCAACCGCTTCAAGTACTCGACCATGGATGTCCTGGCGCCGCTCACTACCTGCACTCTATACGAAGGGCGCGGCCCGGTCCGTCGCACTCTCCCGGGATCAGCCCGCGCTACCTGCGGCCGGCGCCAGCCGCGCGAGTACCGACTCCATTGCCGCCATGCGCTCACTCAGCGCGCTCTTCCACGCCTCGTTGCGGCGCACGATCGCGACCGCGCGCGCCAGCGGCTCCTCGATCTCGCGCAGCACCTCGAGTTCATCGCTGCTGAAGAAGCTGCCATCCGGCCGCGGCCCCAGCAGCAACCAGCCGACCGGCGCCGCGCCGCCAGGCGCGAGCGGCAGGCGCAGAGGAAACAAACCATCGGCGCGATCGATCTGCACGGCGTCGCCGTTGCCCGGCGCCTGCCACTGCGTCAGCCACGCCTGCACTTCCTCCGCGTTAGAGCCATCGCCGCGCGCGGCGACGAGCACCGGCGCGCCCGCCTCGACGCTGACGAATGCCAGGTGCGCAGCGCGCACGCCCGCCTGCACGCGCGCCAGCACTTCCTCCGCCAGTTGCCCCAGCGTTGCGCTCTCGCGCAGGTCGGCGACGGCGAGCGGCAGGCGCGTACGCAGTTCGGTGAGCTGGCGCTGGAAGCGGCGCTCAGCCCATGCCGTCAGGCGCGAGTGCAGCGGGACGAACAGCGCCGCCGCGATCGCCG
>JANPDF010000289.1:0-5845 GCA_031431355.1 Gammaproteobacteria bacterium | reverse complement strand
CGCCTGGTCAAGCACGCCCTGTACGGCAAGTACATCCGGCGCTCGACCAAACTGCACGCCCATGACGAGGACAACGCCTGCAACGAAGGCGACGTCGTGCGCATCACCGAATGCCGCCCGCTGTCCAAGACCAAGAATTGGCGCGTCGTGGAAGTCGTCAACCGCGCCGCCGGCAAGTAAGGAGATCCGACAATGATCCAGGTACAAAGCTACCTCGACGCCGCGGACAACTCCGGCGCGAAGGAAATGATGTGCATCAAGGTGCTGGGCGGCTCCAAGCGTCGCTATGCCCGCATCGGTGACGTCATCAAGGTGACCGTCAAGGACGCCATTCCACGCGGCAAGGTCAAGAAGGGCGAGGTCTACGATGCTGTCGTGGTCCGTACCCGTTCCGGCGTTCGCCGTCCCGATGGTTCGCTGATCCGTTTCGACGGCAACGCGGCCGTGCTGCTCAATAACAAGCAGGAGCCGATCGGCACCCGCATCTTCGGGCCAGTAACCCGCGAGCTGCGTTCCGAGAAGTTCATGAAGATCGTCTCGCTCGCGCCTGAAGTGCTTTGAGCGAAAGGAAGAACATATGAACCGTATTCGCAAGGGTGACCAGGTGATCGTTATCGCCGGCGCCGACAAGGGCAAGAAGGGTGAGGTTGTTCGGGTGCTCGGCGACAAAGTCGTCGTCCAGAACATCCACATCGTCAAGCGCCACACGAAGCCGAATCCCCAGGCCGGCCAGGCCGGCGGGATCATCGAGCGTGAAGCGCCGATCCATATCTCCAACGTCATGTTGTTCAACACCAGCTCCGGCAAGGGTGATCGCGTTGGTTTCAAGGTGCTCGAGGATGGACGCAAAGTGCGTGTGTTCCGCTCGAGCGGTGAAGCGCTGGACGCTTGAGGAATAACAAATGACTACCCGTCTGGAAAAAATCTACAAAGAGACCGTTGTTCCCAAGCTGATGGAAAAATTCGGCTACGACAACATCATGCAGGTTCCGCGCATCTCCAAGATCTCGCTCAACATGGGCGTGGGCGAGGCGGTGGGCAACAAGAAAATCCTCGAGAATGCCGTGGCCGACATGGCCAAGATCGGCGGTCAGCGGCCGGTGACTACCAAGGCGCGCGTCTCGGTGGCTAGCTTCAAGATCCGTGACGGTTGGCCGATCGGCTGCAAGGTGACCTTGCGCCGCGCCAAGATGTACGAATTCCTGGATCGCCTGATCAGCATCTCGCTCCCGCGCGTCCGCGACTTCCGCGGCGTCTCGGGCCGTTCCTTCGATGGCCGTGGCAACTTCAACATGGGCATCAAGGAACAGATCATCTTCCCGGAAATTGATTTCGACCAGGTCGACGCGATGCGCGGCATGGACATCGCCATCACCACGACGGCGAAGACCAACGAGGAAGCCAAGGCGCTGCTCGAAGCCTTCAACTTCCCCTTCCGCAACTGATATCAGGAATAGATATGGCAAAGACTTCCATGATCAACCGCGATATCAAGCGGAAGAAGCTGGTCAAGAAATTCGCGAGCAAGCGCGCTGAGCTGAAGGCGACGATCGCCAGCACGAGCGCTTCTTACGAAGACAAGATGGATGCAGTGACCAAGTTGCAGAAGCTGCCGCGCGACTCGTCTGCTTCCCGCGTCCGTAATCGTTGCGCGCTCACCGGCCGGTCCCGCGGTGTGTACGCCAAGTTCGGCCTCGGCCGCAACAAGCTGCGCGAAGCCACCATGCGTGGCGATGTGCCCGGCCTTCGCAAGGCGAGCTGGTAACCGCCTTTTCCCGACCGCGCCACGGGTCGGGATCAAGCGGATATCGGTGCTGCCTACCTAACCAAACAGGTAAGTAATTTATGAGCATGACTGATCCTATCGCCGACATGCTGGTGCGCATCAAGAATGCGCTCGCAGTCGGCAAGCCGCAGGTTTCCATGCCTGCCTCGAAACTGAAGCTGGCCATCGCCAACGTGCTGCGTAGCGAAGGCTACATCGGCGACATCCGCACGACGGGCGAGGGCGCCAAGGCCAAGCTCGAAATCGCGCTGAAGTACTACGAGGGCAAGCCGGTCATCGAGCGCCTCGAGCGCGTCTCCCGTTCCGGCCTGCGCCAGTACAAGGGCAAGGACGAGCTGCCGAAGATCCTCGCCGGTCTCGGCGTGGCCATCATTTCCACCTCGCAAGGTCTGATGACTGATCGCCAGGCCCGCGCTGCGGGCGTGGGCGGCGAAGTCATCTGCCTCGTGGCCTAAGGGAGCACGCACATGTCCCGCGTAGCTAAGAAATTGATCAACTTGCCGAAGGGCGTCGAGCTGAAAGAAGCCGACAACGTCCTTTCGGTCAAGGGTCCCAAGGGCACCCTGACCCTGGCCAAGCCGGCTGGCGTCAGCGTCAGCAACGAGAATGGCGTTGTCCAGCTCGGTGCCGCCAATCCGGACGACATGGCCATGGCCGGCACGATCCGCGCGATCCTCGCCAACATGATGACTGGCGTGTCCGAAGGCTTCACCCGCAAGCTGGAACTGGTTGGCGTCGGTTATCGCGCCTCGATGGCTGGCAAGGACCTCAACCTGAGCCTCGGCTATTCGCATCCGATCGTTTTCCATGCTCCGGAAGGCATCACGGTAACGACCCCGACCCAGACTGAAATCCTGGTCTCCGGTGCTGACAAGCAACAGGTCGGTGAAGTGGCCGCCAAGATCCGCGCGTACCGTAAACCCGAGCCGTACAAGGGCAAGGGCATCCGTTACTCCGGCGAAAAAATCAACATGAAGGAAGCCAAGAAGGCCTAATTGGGCGCTTCAGCTTCCTCGAGGTAAAAAGCAATGGACAAGAATATCGCCCGCCTGCGTCGCGCCAAGACCACTCGTTCGCACATCCGCGATCTGGGTGTGGCGCGCCTGTCCGTGCTGCGCTCCGGCCAGCACATCTATGCCCAGGTTTTCACCGCCGACGGCTCCAAGGTTTTGGCTGCGGCCTCGACCTTGCAGACCGAGGTCAAGGAAGGCTTGAAGAACGGCAAGAATTCCGACGCCGCCTCCAAGGTCGGCAAGCTGATCGCAGAACGCGCCCTGGCCGCTGGCATCGAGAAGGTCGCATTTGACCGCTCGGGCTATCGCTACCACGGCCGCATCAAGGCATTGGCCGAAGCCGCCCGCGAAGGTGGCCTCAAGTTCTAAAGCGTCACGCTTGAAATGGGCTCCACAGGGGCCCATCAGATTCATACAACTATAAGCGGCGAACGCCGTAAGCAAATAATCTCTAACAGGAAACGAAACACATGAGCAGCAACGAACGCGATCGCAATCGCGGTGAGAGTGACGACGGCTTCATCGAGAAGTTGGTCGCCGTCAACCGCGTCTCCAAGACCGTCAAGGGCGGCCGCCAGTTCACCTTCACCGCATTGACGGTGGTTGGCGACGGCGCGGGCAAGATTGGCTTCGGCTATGGCAAGGCGCGCGAAGTGCCGGTCGCCATCCAGAAGTCGATGGAAAAGGCTCGCAAGGCGATGATCAGCGTCGACTTGAACGAGGGCACCCTGTGGCACGCGGTCAAGGCCGGCCACGGCGCCGCCCGCGTGTTCATGATGCCCGCTTCCGAGGGCACCGGCGTCATTGCCGGTGGCGCGATGCGCGCTGTCCTCGAAGCCGTCGGCGTCAAGAACGTGCTGGCCAAGGCCGTCGGTTCGCGTAACCCGATCAACCTGGTTCGTGCGACCTTCAAGGGCCTGACTGCCATGCAGTCCCCGAGCCACATCGCCGCCAAGCGCGGCAAGAAGCTCGAGGAGATCTACCATGCCTAATTCCCCGACCATCACGGTCCGCCTGGTCAAGGGCCTGCGTGGCTGCCAAGCCCGCCACCGCCTGTCCGTCAAGGCGCTCGGCCTGAACAAAATCAACGATGTGCGCGTACTGAAGGACTCTCCCTCGGTGCGGGGCCTCATCAATCAGCTTCATTACCTGGTCCGCGTCGAAGCCTGATCGGCCCAAGGAGAATCAACATGAAATTGAATACTCTCAGTCCCGCTGAAGGCGCCCGCCAGGAGCGCAAGCGCGTCGGTCGCGGCATTGGTTCCGGCCTCGGCAAGACCGCCGGCCGCGGCCACAAGGGTTCCTTCGCGCGTTCCGGCAAGGGCAAGATCAAGGCTGGCTTCGAAGGCGGCCAGATGCCGATGAAGAAGCGCATGCCGAAGGTCGGCTTCCGCTCCAAGCTCAAGCTGGACACCGCCGAAGTGCTGACCTACCAGCTCGAGAAGCTGGACGTCACCGAGATCGACTTCGCCGTGCTGCGCGCCGCCAAGCTGGTTCCGGCGACCGCCAAGCAGGCCAAGTTGGTCAAGAAGGGCGAGCTGACCAAGAAGTTCGTGCTCAAGGGCGTGCTCGCGACTGCCGGTGCCAAGGCAGCGATCGAAGCCGCCGGCGGCAGCGTGGAGTAATACTTTGGCGCAGGCAAACTCCGCCGCGAACGCCCTGGGCGGGCTCGGCAAATTCACCGAGCTCCGCCAGCGACTGCTGTTTGTCCTGCTGGCCCTGATCGTCTATCGCGTCGGCAGCTTCATTCCGGTGCCGGGCGTGAATCCGCAGGCCATGCTGGAATTGATGGAAAGCCAGAAGGGCACCATCGTGGACATGTTCAACATGTTCTCGGGCGGCGCCTTGAACCGGTTCAGCCTGTTCGCGCTCAACGTCATTCCGTACATTTCCGCGTCCATCATCGTGCAGCTCTCCGGCCAGATCTACGGTCCGTGGAAGGCGCTGCGCAACGAGGGCGAAAGTGGCCGGCGCAAGTTGACGCAGTATTCCCGGCTGTTCGCCGTGGTGCTGGCGGTCATTCAGTCCTTCGGCATCGCCTCCGCGTTGCAGAAGCAGGGCGTCACCTACGACCAGAGCTTCGGTTTCGTGCTCACCGCTGTCGTGGCCCTGACCACCGGCACCATCTTCCTGATGTGGCTGGGCGAGCAGATCACCGAGCGCGGCATTGGCAACGGCGTCTCCCTGATCATCTTCGCCGGCATCGTCTCGGGTCTTCCGAGCGCGGTCATCAATACGCTGCAGCAGGTCAGCAGCGGTGACATCAGTATCCTGGCGATCCTGCTTATCATCGTGCTCGTCCTCGGAGTGACCTACTTCGTGGTGTTCATGGAGCGTGGGCTGCGCAAGATCACGGTCAACTATGCCCGGCGCCAAGGTGGCCGGCAGGGCTACATGAACCAGAGCTCCCACCTGCCGCTCAAGCTGAACATGGCCGGCGTAATCCCGCCGATCTTCGCCTCGAGCCTGATTCTGTTTCCGTCAACGATCTCGACCTGGGTTAGCAGCGCCAACGCGACCGCCGAGGGTTGGCAGGGAACGTTGTCGCGCATGCTGCAATCGGTCGCCCAGGCGCTCGCGCCGGCCGAGCCGCTGCACATGCTGCTATATGGCGCGATGATCGTCGGTTTTGCGTTCTTCTACACGGCACTGGTCTTCAATTCGCAGGAAACGGCTGAGAATCTCAAGAAGTCTGGCGCATTGATTCCCGGCATCCGCCCAGGCAGGGCGACCGGCGAGTACATCGACGGCGTGATGACGCGACTGACGCTCATCGGTGCCATGTATCTGGTCCTGGTCTGTCTCCTGCCGGAAGTCTTGCGCGCAGGCCTGAAAGTGCCATTCTATTTCGGCGGTACCTCGCTGTTGATCGTGGTGGTGGTGGTCATGGACTTCACGGCGCAGATCCAGGCGCACCTGATGTCACACCAGTACGAAGGCCTGATGAAAAAGGCAAAATTGAAAGGCGGCTCGCGCGGCGGTCTCGCCCGCGGCTAAGCCACAAGATGGGCGGCTCGTGCGGCGGCTTGGCGCGCGGGTTGGTTGG
>JANPDF010000288.1:0-5165 GCA_031431355.1 Gammaproteobacteria bacterium | reverse complement strand
TGGTCATTGCGGGCGGCTGTCGGTTTCCATTTTTACCAAACAGATATCGGGCAGCGACTCAAAAAGGGAACCCACAGCCGCCCCAACGCGACCGGGCTCACGCTTGGTTCCTCGAACTTCCGTGAAGATCCTTTCTTTATCGCTGCCGGGGAATCGCGTCGGCCGTGCCGGCCAGCAGCGGCAGGTACTCCGGGCTGCGTGGCAGCGAGCCGTGGTCGACGTCGGCGATTACCTGCATTGACGCGACGCCCTGGCGAAAGCGCGTCAGCAACAGGTCGGTGCTGGCGCGTGGCACGGTCTGGTCATTGCTCGCGGCGATCACCAGAGTCGGCGCGGTCACCGCTGGCGCGTAACGCCAGGACTCGTACTTGTCGCGCAATAGCCAGCGCACCGGAAACCACGGGTAGTGCTGCGCGGCGATGCCGGCGATGCTGTCGTAGGGGGTGACCAGCACCAGCCGCGCGGCCGGCCGCACGCTGGCCACCCGCACCGCCAGTCCGCTGCCCAGGCTGCGGCCAATGACAACCACGCGCTGGTGTCGGGCCTGGGCGAATTCGAATAGCGCCAGCGCATCGTCGAACAGCGCCTGCTCGGACGGTTTGCCGGCGCTGCCGCCGTAGCTTCGGTAATGCAGCAGGTAGATCGCGTGCTTTGGAAAGGCGCCCGAGAACGCGGGCAGGTTCTGCGAGACGTCCTCCTTGTTGCCGCCGAAGTAGATCACCGCATCGGCGCTCTCGATCTGGCGAACCGACATTACCACCCTCGGGTTCGAGTGACGCAGCGCCGCCGTGGCGCCCTCGCCGCCGGGCGCCATCGGTTGTGGGAAGTACAGCAGCGAGCGTTGCTGGGTGAACAACGCCGCGCACAGCCCAACATAGGTCAGGCCGGTGGCGGCCCCCAACAAGGGCACGCTGCGACGCAGGAGGGAGGCTTGCTTGCCCATGGCACGGAACTAGTCTGCCTCGATTCGAACCACTTCACCATAATTGAGCGCGCCGGCGTTGCTGGCGTATCCGCTTGATCCGGATCAGCGCAGCGGGAGTGCCCGTCGCCTACGATGGCACCACGGGTCGCGCCGCGACCTGCCATTCCACGCCGGGGTTACCGATGAAACCGCTTATGAGCTTCAGCGTCGCCTGCTTGTTCGGCTTGGCCATGCCCGCCGGGATGGCAGCCGCGACGACGTCTTCGGCGACGCACCAGCACACGTCTTCCGCGACGGTCCCGGCCCAGGCCGGCCGTTCCGGCCAACGCTTTGCCACCGACGCCCCCTTGCGCGAGGGCATGGCGCGGATTCGCCAGTCGATGCAAGCGCTTGGCCACTACGAGCACGGCCACTTGGGCCCCGAGCGGGCAGTCCAGCTGGCCGACAGCATCGAACAGGACGTCAGGTTCCTGATCGCCAACTGCAAGCTCGAGCCGGCGGCCGACGCCGCCTTGCACGGGATCATCGCCCGCCTGCTGCAGGGCGCAGCCGCGCTCAAGGCTGATGCCAAGGACCTGCCGGCGATCGAACCGATGCGCGCGGCCCTGGCTGATTACGCGCTCACGTTCGACGACCCGGTGGTCGCCGCCGACTGACCGGTGA
Source organism: Gammaproteobacteria bacterium (assembly GCA_031431355.1). Taxonomy (GTDB): domain Bacteria; phylum Pseudomonadota; class Gammaproteobacteria; order Xanthomonadales; family Xanthomonadaceae; genus Arenimonas. The sequence continues at coordinate 3,577 of JANPDF010000288.1, read as the reverse complement.
TCAGCGCAGCGTGCGCGTGCGGCTCGCGACGTTCCCGGTTGCCAATTTCGACGCTGCGTTTTTCGCCGCCGTCGAGTTCGGCAGGGCATTTGCCAATGTTCATGCCCGAGGCACAATGCGCGCATGAAAGCCAAATCGCTGATCGCCATCACGCTCGCCCTGATCGTCTTGTTCATGATCAGCCGGCAGGCGCCGACCCTGACGGTGTCGGCTCAGCAGCCGGTGCCGGCATCGAGCCAGGCCTCGGACCGTCGCGCTGCGCCGCAGGAGCAATCCGAAGCGCGCATGCGTGCGCCGCCGCCGACGGCCGATTCCGCCGCGCGCACGCGCGGCCCGTCCCGGCGCGTGCAGGCCGACGCCGGCGCCTTGATGGGTGCCATCCGCGCGCAGGCCAGCGATGTGCTGGTCGAAGGCGAGGGCACCGTGGTCAAGTTACTGCCTGATGATCGCGACGGTAGCCCGCACCAGCGCTTCATCGTCCGCCTGGCCTCCGGCGACACGCTGCTGATCGCGCACAACATCGACTTGGCCGGCCGCCTGGAACCGCTCGTGGTGGGTGATCGCGTGTCCTTTGGTGGTGAATATGTCTGGAACGCCAAGGGCGGCGTCATCCACTGGACGCATCCGGATCCCGAAGACCGCCATCCGGCGGGCTGGCTGGAGAGAATCGGAGATCCACTCCGCCCATGAGCCCGCACCGTCCGCCGTGGAAACCGGAATGGCCCGGGTTTTCCCCGGCCGGCTCGGTGATCCTGCCGTTGCCGGCGCCGCCGTTCGCCGACCGGGAGTCGACGTTTCGGGTGGACGCGCTTGAACTGCAACTCAAGCATGAATTCCACGTCACCCTGTTGAACCGGGCGCAGGGCAAGCGCGCGCAGGCCAAGCCGATTCCGGGCGGCACCGCGGCTGCGGCGCTTCCAGCGCTGTTTGCAGAGTTGGACTGGCAATGGCGTGCCACCGGCCTGCGCTGGCTGCTGCGCGAAGACCTTGAGGGCAAGCCGGTCAAGCACAGCGTGATCGAACTGCTGGAGATGCCGGCGTTCAATGCGTTCCGTCGCCGCGCGCAGGACCTGCTGCAGGAACCAGTGCCGCCGGCGCCCGCGCACGTCACGCTGTACGTGGCCGGCAATGCCGGGGGCATCGGCCTGGATGACGACGGTGAATTCCTGCGCCTGCGAGTGATGCCGCTGGCCTGATCGCGGCCATGCGCGGCACCCGGACTACATGGATGTGAACTACGCGATCCACCTGCCGCTGGTGGACATGCTGATGGGGACCTTCCGCCGGCCGCCGGCCAACACCTGGCCGGACGAGTACGGGGTGATGAAACTGGAGTCGGTGCCGCGCGGCTTGCTGGCCCAGGCAGTGATGCCCTTGCGCGGCCAGAAGACCTTCGAGGACTACGTTGGACGCGAGTCCTGAGCACATGTGGGATGCTGACCGACCGACGCGCAGGAAGCTCTCATGACGCGTGCCCGCAATCCCGACTGAAGCCGCTCCTACCTTGGTTCCGGGCCGCCGGGGAACCAGATGTCGAAGCGCGTCTGGCCCTGGCCGTCGGCCGCGAGGCGGTAGGGCAGGCCATGGCGGTTCAACACTTCGCGCACGAACAGCAGGCCGATGCCTTGGCCGCCCTTCTTGGTGGTGAAGAACGGAGTGAAGATCTGCCCTGCCGGCACTTCGCCAAGCCGGTCGCCGGAATCGATCACCGAGAGCCGGTCGCGTCCGTGCTCGCGCACCAGCTCCATGTGGATGTGGCCCGCCGGCAGCCCGCCCTCGCGCATGCTCGTGTCAACGGCTTCCAGTGCATTCTTGACCACGTTCACCAGCGCCTGCTCCATCAGGTTGCGATCCAGTGACTGCAAGGGCAACGCATCGCTGCGCGTCCACTCGATGGCGATGTTGCGGGTCCGACAGGGTTCGCGGTACAGCCGGACGATGTCGTCCATCATCTCGCGCACGTCGGTCGGCCGCGGTTCGGCGGCCGGCATCTTGACCACGCGGGTAAAGCGTTCGATGAATTCGCCGAGGCTGGCGTTGCGACGTTTCACCGCATCGATCGCAGTACTGAAATCGACGCGGTCACCTTCGCCCAGCTGCGGCTGGTAGAACAGCAGCGAATCGAGCACCGAGCCAGTGGCCGCGACGGTGTTGTTGACCTCGTGCGCGAGCACGCGGACCAGTTTTTCGTAGGTCGATTTCTCCGAGCTTTCCAGTTCCTCAGTCAGCTCCTCGACCAACAGGAAGTGGCGGGCGAAACCGCGGTCGAAAAAATGACTGCGCTGGCAGCGGTAGCGACGGCCGTCGGCATCGCTGACCAGCCGGCTCTCGCCGACCGGCAAGGCATCGAGCTGGGCGAGCAGGTCGAGGCTGCGCTGGCGTCCGGCGGCATCCAGACCCGACTGGAAGCGCGCTTCGCCCGCCGCCCAATCGGCCAGCGCATGGCCTTCCGATGCATCCAGGCCAAGCAGAGCCACGGCGCTGGCGTTGATCAGGCGGATGCGACCGTCGAAATCGAAGGCGATCACCGCGCTCGGCGTCGCCTCGAGCAAGCGATCGAGGAAGCCGCGCTGCTCGCCGAGCCTCAGTCGCTCCTGGTACAGGGCGTCGAGCATGTCGTTGAACAAGCCGACCATGCCGGCCAGTTCATCGCTGTCGGTCCGCTGCAGTCGCGCTGAGTAGTTCTCGTCCTGCAACAGCTCCTGGAACCGGCGCGCATAGTCGAGCGGTTGCAGCGCGCGGCCGATCAGCCACACGCCCGACGCGACACTGGCGATCAGGAAGATTTCCACGACAAGCACCATCAGCGGCTGCTTGCGATACAGCGTCAAGGCCAGCCCGAAGAACACCAGGTGTAGCAGGACCAGGTAGGCCGTCAGCCGAGCGCGTACAGTCACGGCGCGTCCTCGCCGCCGCTGGCCAGCCCGTGTTTCTCCAGCCGTCGGTACAGCGCGGCGCGGCTCAGGCCGAGAGCCTTGGCCACGCGCGAGATGTTGCCCTGGTGCTGTTCGAGCACCTTCTCGATCATGTGTCGCTCGATCTGTTCCAGGGTCATGCCCTCCACGCCGGCGCCGGTGCCGGCCCGGTTGCCGTCGTACTTGCCGCGCTCGGCGTCGAGGAAGTCAGCCTGCTCCAGCACCGGCTTGCCGACCAGCAGCAGCGTGCGCTCGAGCACCTGCTTGAGCTGGCGCACGTTGCCCGGCCATGGCTGCGCCGACAGCCAGTCGAGCGCGGACGCGGTGATCGTCACCTCGCCCAGTCCGTATTCCGCGGCGAGATCGGCGGCCAGGCGCGTGGCGATCAACGGGATGTCGCTGCGCCGCTCGCGCAAGGCCGGCAGGCGCAGCGTGATCAGGTTGAGCCGATAGAACAGGTCTTCGCGAAAGTCGCCGGCAGCGACCAACTCGGCTAGCTCGCGATTGGTTGCTGATACCACGCGGATGTCGGCCTGCTCGCTGGCGCTGGCGCCGACCGGACGGTAGCTGTGGTCCTGCAGCACGCGCAGCAGCTTGACCTGATCGGCGCGATTGAGCTCGCCGATCTCATCCAGGAACAGGGTGCTGCCGTTGGCGCTGGC
>JANPDF010000287.1:0-4113 GCA_031431355.1 Gammaproteobacteria bacterium | reverse complement strand
CATGACTTCGCGGCTAAAGCCGCTCCCACAGCTTTGCGCGCGCCATCGTTGATATCGTCGGCGGCGATAATCGCCAGGCCGCTGTTGCGCAGCAATTCCTTGCCCTTCTCGACGTTGGTGCCTTCCAGCCGGACGACCACCGGAACCTTGACGTCCACTTCCTTGACCGCGGCGATGATGCCCTCGGCGATCATGTCGCAGCGGACGATGCCGCCGAAGATGTTGACGAAGATCGCCTTGACCTTGTCCGAGGACAGGATCAGCTTGAATGCCTCGCTGACGCGCTCCTTGGTGGCGCCGCCGCCAACGTCGAGGAAGTTCGCCGGCGAACCGCCGTTGCGCGAGATCACGTCCATGGTCGCCATCGCCAACCCGGCGCCGTTGACCATGCAGCCGATGTCGCCATCCATGGTCACGTAGTTGAGATCGAACTTGCTGGCCAGCACTTCGGTGTGGTCTTCCTGCGCGATGTCGCGCATCGCCTGCAGGCGCGGCTGCCGGTAGGCAGCGTTGTCGTCGGAATTGAGCTTGCCGTCGAGCGCCATCAGGTCGCCGGAGGCGACCAGCGCCAGCGGATTCAACTCGATCAGCGACATGTCGAAATCGTTGAACAGCTTGTACATGCCGAGCATGATCTTGGTCAGCTGGTTGACGTTCTTCGGCGACAGCCCCATGGCAAAGCCTACCTGGCGGCACTGATAGGGTTGCAGGCCCTGGACGTAGTCAACGTTGACCCGCTGGATCGCGTCGGGATTGTGCTCAGCGGTCTTCTCGATCTCGACGCCGCCTTCGGCCGAGCAGATGAAGGTGATCGACTTGCTGGCCCGGTCCACCAGCATCGACAGGTACAACTCCTTGACGATGTCGGTGGCTTCGGTGACCAGGACCGAATCCACGGGCATTGCCCGGCCGGCCGACTGGTAGGTGACCATGCCGGTGCCCAGCATCGCCCTGGCCACTTCGCGTACCTCGTCGACCGTCTTCACCAGCTTGACGCCACCGGCCTTGCCGCGACCGCCGGCATGGATCTGCGCCTTGACCACCCAGTGGTTGCCACCGATGGCCTTGGCCGCTTCGGCCGCCTCGCTTGGCGTCCGGGCGACTCGGCCCGGCGGCACCGGAATGCCGCACTCGGCGAACAGTTCTTTGGCCTGATACTCGTGGAAGTTCATCGAAGATACCTTGTAGAAGCGGCGTCAGTGGGGGCGCATTGTCGCCCGCCCCCCCGGCAAAGGCAAAAGCCGTGCCGTAGGATGGCGCTACGACAGCCCGCCGGACCGACCGAACGCCCATGCCCCTGAGCCTCCAGGACGCCGTCAGCCCGCAACACCGCGAACTGTATTTCTTCGCGCTGTTCCGCGTCCTTGAAGCAGGCATCCTTGGCATCGTTGCCTTCACGCCCCTCGGGCTGACCATGGCCGTCATCCGGGAGCCGGTGCTCCTGCAGGTCGTCACGCTCGGCTACTTCATCGCCGCACTGTTCCTCATCAACTCAAGCCGGCACGAAGGCAATGGCATCAGCCTGCGTCGGCAGACGGCGTTTGGCCTGGTGCTGGACCTGGTTGTGTGGGCGACTTGCCTGCTGGCGATGGACGGCGGCGAGAGCGGTCTTGCGATGTTCATGATCTTCAACATCGGCGCCGGGGCGCTGATCCTCACGACTGCTTCGAGCCTCGGCTTCGCGATCAGCGCCGGATTGATCCTCCTGGCCGAATATTTCTTCAACCGCCTGGTCGGCGACGGGTCTGCCCGCACCGCCGCCGAAGCCACCATGTTCTCGGTCACCTACCTCGGCACGGTCATGCTCTGCCAGCAGCTGCGGCACCAGATCAGCGCCAGCGAAGCGCTCGCCAGCAAGCGCGGCGAAGAACTGGCCAACCTCTCGGAGCTCAACGAGTTGGTGATCAGGCGGATGCGCACCGGCGTGCTGGTGGTCGATGGCTCGCACCGGATAAGGCTCTCCAATGAAGCAGCGTGGGCGTTGCTGGGTTGCGCGACGCATCAGCGCCGCGACCTGATGGACGTATCGCCGGCTTTGCACCAGATGCTCTGGGAGTGGCGCCAGGGACGGACCACCGCGCCGCCGGCGATGACCTTCTTCGAAGGCGGAACCGAGGTGCTACCCCGGTTCGTGTCGCTCAGCCTGACCGACCGGCTGTTCCTGATCTTCCTGGACGATAGCCGGATCTACTCCGGTCGCGCGGAGGAGTTGACCCTGTTCACGCTGGGCCGGCTGTCGGCCAGCATTGCCCACGAGATTCGCAATCCGCTGGCGGCGATCAGCTACTCGGCGCAGTTGCTTGAGGAATCGACGGAGCTGCCCGATGCCGATCGCCGGCTGCTGGAGATCATCCACTCGCAGTGCACGCGCATGAATGGCATCGTGCAAAACATCCTGGGTCTGGCGCGGCAGGAGCGTTCGCAGACCGAGAGCGTCGAGCTGGTCGCCTTCAGCCGGAACTTCGTGCACGACTACCGCGAGAGCCATCCACTGGAAACCGATGTGCTCAAGTCGGTGGACGAGGGCCATCGCGTGGTTGCCCTGGTCGATCCGCAGCACCTGCACCAGGTGCTCACGGTGCTGGTGCACAACGCGCTGACCTACGGCCGAACTCCCGGCCAGCCAGCCCAGGTGACAGTCGCGGTGAGGCGCGAAGGCGCGCACGGCCCCCCCTTGCTAGAGGTGATCGATCGCGGTCCGGGCATTCCTCCACGCGTCCTCGAGCAGATCTTCACTGCATTCTTCACTACCAGCGACCACGGCACCGGGCTTGGCCTGTATATCGCGCGACAGCTTTGCGAGGCCAACCAGTGCCTGCTCAGCTACGAGCCGGTTCCCGGCGGAGGCAGCTGCTTCCGGATCCAGTTGCCCAGTTCGCAGTCCCTCGTGGACGGCCTGCAACCGCGCTGAGCCGGCAGCCGACGCGTTGCGGCAACCTGCTAAAGTAAATCCGCCCCCCAACCCCCGGCAGCCCATGTCCACCCCGCGCAGCGCCCTTGTCGTCGACGACGAACGCGATATCCGCGAGCTGCTGGTGCTCACCCTCGGCCGGATGGGACTTCGCGTGGATACCGCCGCCGACGTGGCCTCGGCGCGCGCGCAGTTGGCTGCCGACAAATACGATCTCTGCCTCACCGACATGCGGCTGCCGGACGGCAGCGGCCTGGACCTGATCAACCACATCAGCCAGCGCTTCCCGGATACGCCGGTGGCGATGATTACCGCGCACGGCAACATCGAGGCTGCGGTGGAAGCACTCAAGGCTGGCGCCTTTGATTTCGTGACCAAGCCAGTCGACCTCAGCGTGCTCCGGCGGCTCGTGCAGAATGCGCTGGACCTGGGGCAGCAGCGGCGAGTGCAGCAGCCCTCCACCAATCGCCTGGTGGGCGACTCCGCGCGGATGCAGCAATTGCGCGCAACCATCACCAAGCTGGCGCGCAGCCAGGCGCCGGTGTACATCGGTGGCGAATCCGGCGTGGGCAAGGAACTGGTGGCAAGGCTGATCCACGAGCAGGGCGCGCGAAGCAGCGGACCGTTCGTTCCGGTCAATTGCGGCGCAATTCCGTCCGAGTTGATGGAAAGCGAGTTGTTCGGGCACAAGAAGGGCAGCTTTACCGGCGCCCATGCCGACAAGGAAGGCCTGTTCCAGACCGCCAACGGAGGCACGCTGTTCCTCGACGAGGTCGCAGAGCTTCCTCTGCACCTGCAAGTGAAGTTGCTGCGGGTCATCCAGGAAAAGAGCGTGCGGCCGGTTGGCGCCTCGACTGAGGTGCCGCTTGATGTGCGCATCCTGTCGGCGACTCACAAGAACCTGGCCAAGCTGGTGGAGGAAGGTCGCTTCCGGCATGACCTTTATTACCGCATCAACGTCATCGAGTTGCCGGTGCCGCCGTTGCGGGAGCGGCGCGAAGACATCCTGCAGATCTCAGAGGCGATACTGAAGCGGTTGGCGGGGGAGCTTGGCGAGGTGCTGCCGGAGTTGTCGGAGGCGGCGAAGGTCGCGATCTGCGCCTATCCGTTTCCCGGCAACGTTCGCGAACTTGAAAATATCCTGGAGCGCGCCGTGGCGCTTTGCGACGGCGCTCTGATTGAAGTCGCCGACCTCGGCTTGC
>JANPDF010000286.1:0-6033 GCA_031431355.1 Gammaproteobacteria bacterium | reverse complement strand
CCAGGTGGCGTACGTCCGCTTCGCCTCGGTGTACCGCCGGTTCGAGGACGTCGCCGATTTCCGCGAGGAGATCGAGCGACTCGAGCGCGACCTGCCGGGCATGGCCACCGAACAGCTTCCGCTGCTTGGCGAGCCGGTGCGCGGCAGCAAGCGCTAGTCATGCGCGTCGAGCCCATTGACCTGCATCGCGGACACATCGCGACTCTCGCCGCTTGGCACCATGCCGAGTGGGGCCATCTGTACCAGCATTGGAGCCAGGACGTCGCCCGCTCCGAGCTGGAAGACCATGCCAGTCGCCGCGGCGTGCCGACCACATTGGTACTGCTTGACGGTGACCAGCTGCTTGGTTCGGTGAGCGTCGTGTTGGAAGACGCGCCCGAGCTGAGCGGCGAGGGCAGCCCCTGGCTGGCCAGCCTTTACGTGGTGCCGCAGGCGCGTGGACGTGGCCTTGGTTCGAGGCTGGTGGCGGCCGCGGTCGAGCTGGCCGCGACCCAGGGCGTGCCGCACCTGTTCCTGTTCACGCCCGACCGGGCGGGCTTCTACGAACGGCTTGGCTGGCGCCGGCTCGCGCGCACCGCCCTGAAGGGAACGCCGGTTGACCTCATGCAGATCGAGCCGGCATGACGGCCTGGTCGGTTACCGATCACGCGATGATGGCGCGCGCGCTGCAACTGGCCGAGCGCGGCGCCTATACCACCCGGCCCAACCCGATGGTTGGCTGCGTGATCGCGCGCAAGGACAAGGTGCTGGGTGAGGGTTACCACTTCCGCGCGGGCCAGGCGCACGCGGAGGTCGTGGCGCTCGGCGAAGCCGGCGAGCGCGCGCGTGGCGCGACCGCCTACGTCACGCTGGAGCCGTGCGCGCATATGGGCAGGACGCCGCCGTGCGCCGATGCGCTGGTGGCCGCGGGCATCACCCGCGTGGTGGCCGCCTGCGGCGACTCGCATGCCGCGGTGGACGGCGAAGGCTTCCGCAAGCTGATGGCTGCCGGCGTGATGGCCGAGCGCGGCCTGATGCAGGATGCCGCGAGGGAGTTGAATCGCGGCTTTTTCTCGCGCATCGAGCGCGGTCGCCCCTGGGTGCGGGTCAAGCTGGCGATGAGCCTGGACGGACGCACTGGCCTGGCCAATGGCGAGTCCAAGTGGATTACCTCGCGCGCCGCGCGCGCCGACGTGCAGTCCTGGCGCGCGCGCAGCAGCGCGCTCCTGACCGGTAGCGGCACGGTGCTCGCCGACGACCCGCAGCTGACGGTGCGGCTGTCCAACGACGTGGCAGTAGTGGCGCCGATCCGTGTCGTGCTCGATACCCGCGGACGGCTGGGACCTGGGCAGCGCGTGTTCGACGATGCCGCGCCGACGATCGCGGTGCATGCGGTCGACATGGTTCCCGACTACGGCGACGAGATCACCGCGTTCGCGGTGCCGCGCGATGGCGACGGGCTGGACCTGCACGCCACGCTGGCGCAGCTGGCGCAGCGCGAGATCAACGAGGTACAGGTGGAAGCCGGGGCGTCGCTGTGCGGCGCGCTGCTGCGCGACGGCCTGGTGGATGAGTTGCTGCTCTATGTCGCCCCGGTGCTGCTCGGCGACAAGGGACTGTCGCTGTTCGCCGGCCTGGGCATCCACACAATGGCCGATCGCCATGGCCTGACGGTGGTCGACTCGCGACAGGTCGGCCCCGACTTGCGTCTGCTGCTGCGCCCCGACACGCGCTGAGGAAACTGGATGTTCACCGGATTGATCGAAGCGGTCGGCCACATTGCACACCAGCAGCAATACGGCAGCGACGTGCGCATTCGCATCGGTACCGGCTGTCTGCCGATCGCCGACCTTCGTCTTGGCGAGAGCATCGCTGTTTCCGGCGTCTGCCTGACCGTGGTCGAGTTAGATGCTGGCGGTTTCGCCGCCGATGTCTCCAACGAGACCCTGTCGCTGACCACGCTCGGCCGCCTGGCGATCGGCGCCCCGGTGAACCTGGAACGCGCGCTGCTGCCCACCACGCGGCTTGGCGGGCACCTGGTCGCCGGCCACGTGGATGGGCTCGGCACGGTGTCGAGAATCCTCGAAGACGGCCGGTCGCAGCGCTGGCGTTTCGACGCCCCGCGATCGCTGCTGCGCTATGTAGCAAACAAGGGCTCGATCTGCGTGGACGGCGTGAGCCTGACCGTCAACGCAGTCGATGACCATGGCTTTGAGGTCAACCTGGTCCCGCACACGGTGGCGCACACGGCGTTCGCCGCGACGCCAGTGGGTGCGGAGGTCAACTTGGAAGTGGATTTGCTGGCGCGCTACGTGGAGCGACTAGCGCTGTGCCCGACCGGAGAAATGCAATGAGCTTCGCCACTATCCCGGAACTGCTCGAGGACATCCGCGCCGGCAAGATGGTGCTGGTGGTGGATGACGAAGACCGCGAGAACGAAGGCGACCTGATCATGGCCGCCGAACTGGTGCGGCCGAACGATATCAATTTCATGGTCACCCACGCGCGCGGGCTGGTCTGTCTTTCGTTGACCCGGGAACGGTGCCGCCAGCTCAACCTGCCGTTGATGGTTTCCGACAACGCCTCGCCTTACCAGACCAATTTCACTGTAAGCATCGAAGCCGCGGAGGGCGTCACCACCGGCATTTCCGCCTACGACCGCGCACTGACCATCCGCACTGCGGTGCGGCCCGATGCGAAGTCAGCGGACCTGATCCAGCCCGGACATATCTTTCCGCTGATGGCGCAGCCGGGTGGCGTGCTGACGCGCGCCGGACACACCGAGGCGGCCGCCGACCTGGCGCTGCTGGCGGGGCTGGAGCCGGCCGGCGTGCTGGTTGAGATACTGAGCGCCAGCGGCGAAATGGCCCGGCGGCCGGAGCTGGAGCAATTCGCGCGCGAGCACGGCATTCGAATCGGCTCGATCGAGGATCTCATCCGCCATCGATTGGCCACCGAGCACACCGTCGAGCGCGTGGACGAGCGGGACATCAGCACCGCGCATGGTCCGTTCCGGCTGGTGACCTACCGAGACCGCCTGAGTCGCGAGCTGCACTTTGCGCTGGTGCTGGGCCAACCGGTCGCGAGCGAACCGACGCTGGTGCGCGTGCACGTCAAGAATCCGCTGTCCGATGTGCTGCACTGGCAACGTCCCGATTTCGGCGTCAGCGTGGCCGAAGCGATGGCGCTGGTCACCGGCGAGGGAAGGGGCGTCATCGTCGTGCTGTCGGAGTCATTGCATCCCGAGGACCTGTACGCGCGGATCACCGAGCAGGACGAACGCCAGCCCGGAAAGGCGACCGAATGGCGTCGCAATGGCGCCGGCGCGCAGATCCTCGCTGACCTCGGGCTGGGGCAATTGCGGGTTCTTGGAACCCCGCGGCGGCAGGTGGGCTTGGCAGGCTACGGCCTGGAAGTGGTGGAGTACGTCTCCGGACGCCCTGCCACACCCTGTTAAACTGTCCGCCCATCACCAAGTAGCAATCCATGCCTCGACTTGAAGGCGACCTGCGCCCGCTGCCCGGCGCCCGTTACGCCATCCTCGCCAGCCGCTGGAACCCGCGCATCACCGATGCGCTGGTGGTCGGTGCGCAGCGCGCGCTCGGCGACCACGGAGTCGCTGAATCCAACATCGACCTGGTGCGTGTGCCGGGCGCCTGGGAACTGCCGACCGCGGCGGCGGCGATGGCAGCCAGCGGCAAGTACGTCGCCCTGGTCGCGCTGGGTTGCGTGGTTCGCGGCGAGACCCGCCACTACGAGATGGTCGCAGACGAATGCGCGCGCGGGCTGATGCGCGTCTCGGTCGAGCACGCGCTGCCGGTCGCCAACGGCGTGCTCGCCGTGGAGGCGCATGCCCAGGCCGAAGCACGCGCCGGCGGCGTCCATGGCAACAAGGGCGAGGAAGCGGCGCTGGTCGCGCTGGAGATGGCGCACCTGTTGCAGCAGCTGGACGGAGCCGATCCATGAAGCCGCATCGCAGCGATGGCATCGATCCCGCCGCCCGTTCGCGCGCGCGCCGTCGCGCGCTGCAGGCCCTGTACGCATGGCAGATGTCGCACTCGCCGATTGACAAGGTGATCGAGCAGTTCCGCAGCGAGCAGGACATGGAAATCGCCGACCTCGAATATTTCGAGGCACTGGTCCGCGGCGTCGAACGCCACGCGGAAGAACTCGACGCGGTGCTGGTGAAATTCATCGACCGCACCATGGAGCAGGTGGACCCGATCGAACGTGCCGTGTTGCGAATCGCCGGATTCGAGCTGGCGTTTCGCCCGGACGTGCCCTATCGCGTGGTGATCAACGAGGCCATCGAAACCACCAAGCGCTTCGGCGCCGAGCACGGCCATACCTACGTGAATGGCGTGCTTGACCGTGCCGCGGCGGAATGGCGCGCCACGGAAATCCAGGGCAACCGCCGCTGAGATGGCCGCGGCCGGCAATGGCGGCGAATTCAGCCTGATCGATCGAATCAGGGCGCGCGCGCCGACCCGGCCCGACGTTGTCCTGGGCATCGGCGACGATGCCGCGCTGTTGCATGTGCCCGGTGGCCACGAACTGGTGCTGAGTACTGACACGCTGGTCGCCGGCGTGCATTTTCCGATAGAGACGGCGGCCGCAGACATCGGCTGGAAGTCGCTGGCAGTAAACCTCAGCGACCTCGCCGCCATGGGCGCCGCGCCGACCTGGATGTCGCTGGCGCTGACCTTGCCCGATGCCGATGCCGACTGGCTCGACGGATTCCTCGACGGCTTCTGCGAGCTTGCCGCCGAGCATGGCGTTGCCCTCGTTGGAGGTGACACCACGCGTGGCCCATTGGCCATCACCATCGCTGCGCATGGTCTGGTGCCGGACGGCATGGCCTTGCGTCGCGATGGCGCAGGCTTCCACGACGACATCTGGGTGACCGGCACCTTGGGCGACGCTGCCGGCGCGCTCAGCCAGTGGCGGCGAAAGTCGCTGATCTCCTCGAAGCTACGCTTTCGCCTCGACCGGCCGACGGCGCGGATCGCCGCGGGCATCGCCCTGCGCGAGCTGGCAACTTCCGCCATTGACCTTAGCGACGGGCTGCTGGCCGACCTCGGCCACATCTTGCGGCGCAGCGGCGTCGGCGCGGACATCGATCTGGGCCGGCTGCCGGTCTCGCGCACGCTTGCCGAACATTTTCCCGACCAGCCCGAACGCTGGCGACTGCAGGCCAGCGGCGGCGACGACTATGAACTGTGCTTCACGGCCGCACCGGCGAATGCACTGGCGATCGAGCAGGCGATGGCCGCATGCGGCACGTCGGCCACGGTGATCGGACGAGCAACGCGCGAACCCGGACTGCGATTGTGGACGCCGGAAGGCAAGCCCTTCCACCCCGATGGCGAGGCTGGCTTCGATCACTTCGCGGGTAAGACCTAGTGGATGCGCCGCGGCCAGCACGAATCGTGTTGACCCATCCAGCGGGCTGGATCGCGAGCGGTCTGGGCACCGGCTTGTCGCCGTGGGCGCCGGGGACGATCGGCTCGCTTGTCGCGCTGCTCCCGTGGTGGTTCTGGTTGCGCCACCTGGAGCCGGCCCTCTACCTGGCTTGGCTTGCGTTCGCGTTCGGTCTCGGCACCTGGGCCGCCGGCTGGGTGATCGGCAAGACCCGGATCGAGGATCCCTCGGTGGTGGTCTGGGACGAGTTCGTCGGTCAGTGGCTGGCGCTGCTGCTCGTGCCGCCGGGCTGGACCTGGCTGCTGGCCGGCTTCGTCCTGTTTCGCCTGTTCGACATCTGGAAACCCTGGCCGGTCCGCTGGGCGGACCGGAAGTTGCACGGCGGCTTCGGCGCCATGTTCGACGACGTGCTGGCGGGCCTGTACGCCTTGCTGTGCCTGCAAGGCGCGCACTGGCTGCTGCGTTAGCCGCGGACGGCGCCAGCGTCAGCGTCGGGCAACAACTTGCCTGGGTTGAGGATGCCGTCGGGATCGAACACCTGCTTGATCTCGCGCATCACTGCCAGCGTCGCCGGCTGGATTGCCCGCGCCATGAATTCACGTTTGGCCATGCCGATGCCGTGCTCGCCCGACA
>JANPDF010000285.1:0-4707 GCA_031431355.1 Gammaproteobacteria bacterium | reverse complement strand
CTGGCGATGGTCAAGCAACTGGCCGAACTTCACGGCGGCACCGTGGCCGTAGCTAGCGTAGTGGGCGAGGGAGCACGCTTCGCTGCCTGGTTGCCGGTACGCACGCCGGCCCACGCTTCTGCAACACCGGCAGCGAGCGTTGGCGCCGTGATCGAATCTGCAGCCGAGCCTGTGGAGCGTTTCGCTCTGGTGGTCGAAGACGACGATCAGGCGGCTGACGTAGTTCGCATGCTGCTTGAAGGCGAGGGCTTTACCGTCATGCGCGCTGCCGGCGCACATGCCGCCCTGCTGCTGGCGCCGCAGCAGAACCTGAGCTTGATCACGCTGGATCTGGAGTTGCCGGGAACAGACAGCTGGGATCTGCTGTTGCGAATCCGCGAAAGTAGAACTCTCGCACACGTGCCGGTAGTGATTATCGCCGGTTCCGCCGACAGCAACATGGCGATGAATGGCGGCGCCTCCGCTGTACTGCAGAAACCAGTCAGCCGCGCACAGCTGAACACCTCGCTGGCAAGCCTTGGCCTGCAACCAAGCCAGGAGCACACCCACACGATACTGGTAGTGGACGACGATCCAAAATCCGTGGAAGTGCTTGCCGCATTCCTGCCGCCTCCGGCCTATGCAGTCGTGCGCGCGTATGGCGGCGGCGAGGCAATCACGCTGGCGCGTCGGCTGCGCCCGGACTTGATCCTGCTCGACTTGATGATGCCGGAGGTGAACGGCTTCGATGTCGTCGAAGCCCTGCAAAGCAAATACGATACCGCGCGAATCCCGATCCTGGTGGTGACCGCCAAGGAGATCACGATGGAGGACCGCGCTGCTTTCGGCAGCGGTTCTGACAACATCATCCACGTCGTCGACAAATCAGGGTTCAATCGCGTCCGTTTTGTTGCCGAGGTAAGACGGGCATTGCTGCCAAAGTAGGGATGCCACCAGATGGCCAGAATATTAGTAGTTGAAGACAACCAAGCGAACATGAAACTGGCCTGTATCCTGCTGCGCAGCGCCGGCCACACGCTGCTGTGCGCCGTCGATGCCGAGACCGGCTTGACCTTGGCGCGCACTGACCAACCCGACCTGATCCTGATGGACATCCAGCTGCCCGGCATGGATGGCCTGGCAGCGACAGCGCTCCTGAAGCAGGATCCAGCCACTGCCGCGATTCCCGTCGTGGCGCTGACTGCGATGGCGATGAAAGCCGACGAAGAAAAGACCCGGGTCGCCGGTTGCGACGCATATATCGCCAAACCCCTGCGCTACCAGGAATTGTACGCAGTGATCGACACCCTTTTGGAAAAAGGCGAACAAAAGGCGGCCAGTGCGGCAGGGTCCTTGCACCATGCACTTGCAAACACTCCGCCGTCGGGCCAGCAACAGGCGGGATTCAAGCCGCCCTCGCACGACGAGGCACAGCGCAACGGTCGACTGATCCTGGTTGCCGAGGATAACGAGACCAACCAAAAGGTGATCGTGCGGCAGCTGGCACTGCTCGGATTCTCTGCCGATGTCGCCGGCGACGGCCGACAGGCGCTGGAACTCTGGCGGAGCGGCAACTATGCGATGTTGCTAAGTGACCTGCAGATGCCGGGAATGGATGGCTATGACTTGATTGAAGCGATTCGCACCCAGGAACAGGGCCTCCGCCGCATCCCGATCGTGGTCATGACCGCCAGCTCTTCCAAACGCGACGCCCGGCGCTACGGGGCGACCGACATGGACGACTACCTGAGCAAGCCGCTGCAGCTGTCGGAGCTGAAAGCGAGCTTGGAGGCTTGGCTGCCGGCGCCTGCATCCGACCTGCAGTCGCTCGGTGACACGGTTCGTCATAGCGACGCTGTCCTGGCGGTGGACGTGAGCGTGCTCGAACGCCTGATCGGGCGCGAGCCCGAAGTGCTCTCGCGGTTCCTCAAGGACTTTCGCAAGAGTGCGGCAAAGATAGCGACTGAATTGAAAGCTGCTTGTATCAATCACCAATCGGTGCAGGCAAGGCAGCAAGCGCACAAGTTGAAGTCGTCGGCGCTCAGCGTGGGCGCGCTGGCGCTCGGCGAGCTATGCGCGGAGATGGAGACTGCCGGAAAGGCGGGTAACATAGAAACGCTGACCGTGCTGTTGCCGCTGTTCGAGCAGGAACTCGAAGCGGTGAACACATTTCTTGACTCCTGGCAGGCATAGCGTGCGGTTCATTACGAGGACTGGTGACAGAAAGTGAGCGTGGAAAGCTCCGCCATCAGGATCCTGCTGCTGGACGACGAGCCGTTCATGCTCAAGCTGCTCGCCCAGATGCTGGCCGGGCTGGGATTCAGTTCGGTGATCACCTGCGATAACGGGGCGGCAGCCTTGGGCTGGGTCGATGCCCGGCGCGCCCCACCGAATCTGATCTTGCTGGACTTGAACATGCCGCAGATGGATGGAATCGAATTCGTCCGCAAGCTGGTCGAACACAAGTACACCGGAAGCCTCATTTTGGTAAGCGGCGAAGACCCGCGGGTCCTGCAAATGGCCGAGCGGCTGGTGCAGGCGCACCAGATCACGATGCTTGGTCATCTGAGCAAGCCCGTCTCGCTGGATGGGCTGGCGAAGATGATCGACAAATGGCGACCGGCCCAAGGCGTCCATCAGACTGCGGCAAAGACTTACAGTGCACCCGAACTGCACGCTGCCATCGCCAACAACGAGCTGGTCAACTACTACCAGCCCAAGGTGGTGGTCGCCACTGGCGCGGTCGCCGGCGTGGAGACCCTGGTGCGCTGGCGCCATCCGCAGGATGGATTGGTGTTCCCTGACCAATTTATCGGCGTGGCGGAGGCGCATGGCCTGATTGACGAGCTGACCCGCGTGGTGATGACCGCCGCCATGGCCCAGGCCAAGGCCTGGCAGGAAGTCGGCCTACGCCTTCGGGTCGCGGTCAATATTTCGATGAACAATCTGTCGTCGGTGGCTTTCGCCGATTTTGTTGCCGGAGCAGCGCTCGCGGCAGGTGTGGCGCCGCAGGACATTGTGCTGGAGGTGACGGAAAGCCGCCTGATGCAGGACCAGTGTGCGTCTCTCGAGAGCCTGACCCGGTTGCGTCTGAAGCGGTTCCGACTTTCGATCGATGATTTTGGCACGGGGCATTCGTCGCTGACCCAGTTGAGCGACATCCCATTCGATGAACTGAAGATCGATCATAGCTTTGTCCACGGCGCCTGGCGCGACGAGACTGCGCGCGTGATGTACTTCGCCAGTCTGGCGCTTGGCAAAAAACTTAGCATGGAAGTCGTCGCCGAAGGGGTGGAGGATCGAAATGACTGGGATCTGGTTCGCGATTCCCGATGCGATCTGGCGCAGGGCGATTTCATTGTCCCTGCGATGCCAGCCGAGGATCTTCCCGACTGGATCAAGTCCTGGAATGAACGCAGCGACGAATTGAGCGCAAGTGCGCCCCGAGCGAGTGCATGAGACACGGCCACCGCCGAGGCGTCGGCCCAAATGAAGAAAATCGCTACTCGATCTGCGCCCGGGCATGCTCGCTGTCGAGTTTTTCCATGGCATCCCGCGGCCTGAGCTTGCTGGCTTTCTCATAGGCGGCGGCCGCGTCGTTCTCTTTCTTGTCGCCGTGCAGCAACAACAAGAGATTGGCGTGCTCGACATGTGCTATCGGCGAGTCGGGAGTGAGCTTGAGGGCGGTCTGGATGTGCCGCTCCGCCTCGGTCGCTTTCGCTCCGTAGGTCATGCCGCCAATCAAGGCTCCGATCTTGCCGATGATCTCGGCGTGGTAAAGCGCCAACGCGGTATGCGCCTCGGCGTGCTTGCCGTCGAGCTTCAGGGCGTGGTCCAGGCTATCGCGCACCTTGCCGGCCAAGCCAAGCTTGAGCGCCTTGGCGATATTGATGCCCTGACTGTAGCGGCCGAGGGCAAAGGCGTGCCGGTAATGGCTGTTGGCTTCGGCGGGAAGGGCAATTTTGGCGGTTTCAGCAATGCCCGCCGCGCGCTCGAAACGCGAAAGCTGCTCGGCCTCGTCGGCAACCAGGTAGGTCGCGTGAATACCTATGGCCTTGACAGCTACCGACGAGCCGACCGGACCAAGTGACTCGCCTGCCTCGAACGCTCGCTGGAAATCGCCGTGATGAAAGGCGCGCCAGGCTTCCTGCAATGCTGCAGCCAGTGCGGCAGAGTCGACCCCCTTGGGCGCCGCCTTGCCCGCCGCCTTGATCAGGGACGCCGCCCGTTTGTCATCGGGATAAGGCTCGGCGTCGCCGGCATGCAGGCCAGGCCAGGCCTTCTTCAGCTTGTCGCCAGCGAAATCGAAGCTCTTCTGATCGTGCGGAAACTTCGCCCAGGCGTTCTTCTTGCTTGCCATGCCTTGCCCCCCGTTTGTTGCGCCGAGAATGTCGCGCCCCGGGGTTTCATGCAAGCGTTTCAAACACTAGTGTGAAAACTCAGCCGGGAGGCCGAACACTCAACCGTGAACCCCGGCCACGAATGGCCTTTGACCTTCACCCACCATCGAGGTGTTCCATGGCAGCCAGAAAGACCAGCAAGCGTCCGTCCGCGGCCGCGCGTCGCACCCAGTTCCAGCCGCAAGACCTGTTGCTCGCCGGCCTCGGCGCCGTTTCCCTGGGCCGCAAGCAGGCAGCCCACCTGTATGCCAACGGTTTCGAAGGCGTCAGCGAGTTGCGTGACCGCGCCGAGCACGTGGTCCAGGTCGCCAGCAAGAAAGTGAACGGC
>JANPDF010000284.1:0-20578 GCA_031431355.1 Gammaproteobacteria bacterium | reverse complement strand
GCGGCCTGGGCCTCGGCGGCGGTGCCGGACGCGGCTCGGGCGCCGGAGGCGGCGCGACCGGGGCTGGTGCCTCGGCTATCGGCGTCGGCTGGGGCTCTGGCATGGCAGGCTCGGGCGCGGGTTCAACCACCGGCGCAACTTCAACCGGCTCCGGTTCCGGCGGAGGTGCGGCGGCCACTGGTGGCGCGATCGGTGCCGGAGTGGGCGCGCTGGCCACGTAAGGCGTGATCAGCGGCTGGATAAGCGCCGGGGCAATGTAGGGAGGATCAATCAGGGCCGTGTATTCGCGGGTCACCGCCCCTTTGCCCCACTCGGCCTCGATCAGGAAGCTGAGGAATGGTTCGTTGAATCGCCCGGGCGTGCTGATCCGGATGACCGGTTGGCCACTGGCATTCTTGCCGAGGCTGAACTGCAGGTTTGCCGTCAACTCGCCGGGCCGGTCGAGACCCACCCGCGAAAATGCCTCGGGCGAAGCCAGGCGCACGTCCAACTGGTCAAGTTCACTGGGCGTGGCTGAAATGATCGGGATTTCCGCCACCAGCGGTTGGCCCAGGCCCGACTTGACCTGCAACTGGCCCAATCCCAGGGCAAGGGCTGACGGACTGGACACGGCCAGGGCCACGGCGAGGGACAATCTCAAATGCCTGTTGTTCACGTCGTGCTCTCCCCAAACGGTGGCCCGCGCCAGCGACGAGCGCCAATGCCGAGCATTATCTATGCTGAATAACCGTTTACGCGCGATTTTTCAACCAGAGCTCAGCTATTTGTACCGCATTCAGCGCCGCACCCTTGCGAATATTGTCGGAAACGACCCACAGGTCTAGGCCGCGCGGGTGCGAGATGTCCTCGCGAATCCGTCCAACGAACACAGGATCGGTGCCCGCAGCGTGGGTCACCGGGGTCGGATAGCCGCCGGCCTCGCGCTCGTCGACCACCACCACTCCGGGCGCGGCTTCGAGCAAGGCGCGAGCCTGGCTTGCGCTGATCTTGCGTCGAGTTTCGATGTGCACGGCCTCCGAATGGCCGAAAAACACCGGCA
The DNA here is from genome assembly GCA_031431355.1 of Gammaproteobacteria bacterium. Lineage (GTDB taxonomy): Bacteria > Pseudomonadota > Gammaproteobacteria > Xanthomonadales > Xanthomonadaceae > Arenimonas. The sequence continues at coordinate 19,539 of JANPDF010000284.1, read as the reverse complement.
CGCGCACGGCAGTGGGGTTCACCTGGATCGACTCGTCACCGAGGATCTTCCGCGTTTCCCAAACCAGCTTCATCTCTTCCTTGGTGTAGCCGTTGTCCTGGAACTCGTCGATGTGCGGAATCAGGTTGAAGGCGATCTGCACCGGGAATTTGCCTGGCTTGGCCGGGCGGCCTGCGGCGAGCTCAGCCGATTGCCTGGTCAGTTCATCCAGGGCCGAGCGCCCGCCTCCCGACACCGACTGGTAAGTGGCCACGTTGATCCGCTCAATGCCGACGGCCCGATGGATCGGTGCCAGTGCAACCAGCATCTGCATCGTCGAGCAGTTGGGATTGGCGATGATCCCGCGTGGCGCCAACTTCATGGCCTCCGGATTCACCTCCGCCACCACCAGCGGCACGTCGTGGTCGTAGCGGAACGCGGAACTGTTGTCGACGACGATCGCACCGGCCGCGGCGAAACGCGGCGCGTACTCGCGGGACGTTGCCGCGCCCGCCGAAAACAGGGCGATATCAACGCCAGCCGGATCGAAATCCGCGAGGTCGCGCACGACCAACTCACGGTCGCCGAAGCGGATGGATTGGCCGGCCGACTTCGCGCTGGCCAGGGCGATGACTTCAGTCGCCGGGAAATTGCGCTCGCGCAGGATCGAAAGCATCACTTCGCCAACGGCGCCAGTGGCGCCAACCACCGCAACGGTTACAGGATTGTTCATTGCTCGCCTGGCTGGGTTGGAATGCGGGGAAACACCGGACCGACGTCAGCGCACTGAGCACGATGCCGCAGCGCGTGGTCCATGAGCACCAGCGCCATCATCGCCTCGCAGATTGGCGTGGCGCGCAGGCCCACGCAAGGATCGTGGCGTCCAGTGGTGACCACTTCCACTTCAACGCCTTCGGCGTTTATCGTCCTGCCGGGAAGGCGCAGGCTTGAGGTCGGCTTGAACGCAACTGAACAAGTCACCTGCTGGCCGCTCGAAATTCCGCCTAGCACCCCACCGGCATGGTTGCTGAGGAATCCGCTGGCAACGATTTCGTCGCGGTGCACGCTGCCTTTTTGCAACACGCTGCCGAATCCCGCGCCAATCTCGACGCCCTTCACCGCGTTGATGCTCATCATCGCCGCGGCCAAGTCGGCGTCGAGTTTGCCGTATACCGGCTCGCCCCAGCCGGGCGGCACGCCGTCGGCAACCACGTTGACCCTGGCGCCGACCGAGTCGCCGGACTTGCGCAAGGCGTCCATGAACTCTTCCAGCTCCGCTACTTGCGAGGCGTCCGGCCAGAAGAAGGGATTGTCCTCGACAGCATTCCAGTCGAAGCCGCGCGGCGTCAACCCGGCGATCTGTGCCACGTGGCCGCGAATCCGCACGCCGCATTTTTCATGCAGCCATTTCCTGGCGATGACGGCCGCGGCGACACGCATCGTCGTTTCCCGCGCGGAGCTGCGACCGCCGCCACGCGGATCGCGCAGGCCATACTTCTGCCAATAGGTGTAGTCCGCATGGCCGGGCCGGAACTGTTCGACGATTTTCGCGTAGTCCTTGCTGCGGGCATCGGTATTGCGCACCAGCAACGCGATCGGCGTGCCGGTCGTGCGTCCCTCGTATACGCCGGACAATATCTCGACCTCATCGGCCTCGTGCCGTTGCGAGGTGTGTCGCGATTTTCCGGTCGCGCGGCGGGCAAGGTCCGGAGCGAATTCCGCGACATCGATCTCCAGGCCGGGCGGGCAACCATCGACCACGCAGCCGATCGCCGGCCCGTGGCTCTCGCCGAAGGTGGTGACCGTGAACAGTTTCCCGAATGAATTGCTCGACACGGATCAGTTCCCCTGGCCGTTGGTTGGCGCTGCGCGGCAGGCGCGGCAAGCGCGGCGATCAACGTCGCGCATCGGCGAGCGCCTTGATCCGTGGGTGATGCGCGACCAGGTCCTCGCGCTCCAGCACGAAGATGCCCATCTGGCCGACCTTGAACTCCACCCAGGCGAACGGCAGTTCGGGAAGCAACTGCGCCAGTTGCCGTTCGCTCTCGCCCACTTCGCATATCAACAATCCGTTCTCGGAAAGATGCGCCGGCGCGTCGCGCAGGATCTCGAGCGCAAGGTCCAAGCCATCATCCCCCGCCCTGAGTCCCAGTTCCGGCTCGTGGGAATACTCCCTTGGCAGCGCATCGGTTTCGGCATGCGTCACGTAAGGCGGGTTGCTGACGATCAGGTCGTAGACCTCGCCGTGCAACTCGCCGAACAGGTCGGACCGCAGCAGGCGGACATTGTCGGTGTGCAGGCGCGCGACGTTTTCCGCCGCCAGCGCCAGCGCGTCATCCGACAGGTCAACCGCGTCCACCTGCCATTCTGGGTTGTAGTGCGCGGTGGCGATGGCGATGCAACCCGAGCCAGTGCACATGTCGAGCACGCGCGAAACCGATCGTCCGCCCAACCACGGCTCGAAGCCCGACTCGATCAATTCGGCGATCGGCGAGCGCGGCACCAGCGCGCGCGGGTCCGCCTTGAAGCTGAGCCCAGCGAACCACGCCTCACCGGTCAGGTAGCAGGCTGGAATGCGTTCATCGATGCGCCGCTGCAACAAGGCCAGGACGACCTCGCGCTCATCGCCGGTCAACCGAGACTGGCCGTACACGGGACTCAGGTCATGCGGCAGGTGCAGTGCATGCAGCACCAGTTGCGTCGACTCGTCGAGCGCATTGTCGTAGCTGTGCCCGAAGCTCAACCCGGCCGCGTTGAAGCGGCTGGCCCCGAAGCGGATGAAGTCGATGATCGTGCGTAGTTCGGCGCTCATGCCGGCCCATCAGCCTGAAAGCGCTCAGTATAGCGGTCGGCCGGCTATAATTTGCGCCATGAGCACTCGTTTCGATCGTGGCTTCGCCAATCGCTCCACCCTGCTGGTCATGGTCGCGGCCCTTGCCGCGGGTGCAGGCCTGTATGCGGCGCAGGAATACTTCTCACCCCGGCCGCGCGCGGCAGCGACCGCTGGCGGCGTACCGGCGCAAGTCAGCGCCAGGCTGAGAAGCGTCCGCCTGATCGAGCCAGCCCGCACCCTGAAGGCATTCGAGCTCGCCGTGTCCGATGGAAGCATCGCCAACACGGCGACGCTCCAAGGGCACTGGACGGTCGTGTTCCTTGGCTTCACCCATTGTCCCGATGTCTGCCCGACCACCCTCGCGGAGCTGTCGAAGGCGCAGCGATCGTGGCGTGACATCCCTGCGGAAAGACGGCCGAAGCTGCTTTTCGTTTCGGTCGATCCGGAGCGGGACAGCGCGGAAGGAACGGGCAAGTACGCCCACTACTTCAGCGAGGAAACGATTGCGGCAACTGCCGCGCCCGCGGCGCTCGCGCAGTTCACGCAATCGCTGGGAATGGTTTTCATGAAGGTATCACTCGGGAATTCCGACTACTCCATCGACCATTCGGCGACGCTGGTGCTGCTCGACCCCGAAGGCCGGCAGGCCGGCCTGATCCGTCCACCCCTGGATTGGCAGGCGATTGCCGGCGACCTGCGGCTGCTCGCGGAGACCGCGCGATGAGTCCTTCGGTGCTGATGCAGTACTTGTTGCCGCATCGTTTCCTTTCCCACATTGCCCGGGCCCTGGCCTACTCCCGTTTCAAGCCGTGGAAGAACTGGCTGATACGGCTGGCGGTGCGCAGCTTCGACATCAACATCGCTGAAGCGGCGGACCCGGTCGCCAGCAACTACCCGAGCTTCAATGCCTTCTTCACGCGCGCGCTGAAGCCCGGGGCGCGCGTCGCCGATGTCGATCCGCGCAGCTTGCTGATGCCGGCCGACGGCCGGATGAGTCAGTGCGGAAGGATCCTCGAAGGCCGCATCTTCCAGGCGAAGGGACAGCAGTTCACGGCTGCCGAGTTGCTCGGCGACGAGCAGGCGGCACTTCCGTTCGCCGATGGCTGGTTCGCCAATATCTACCTTTCACCGAGGGACTATCACCGCGTGCACATGCCGTGGGCCGGCACCCTGGTCGAAACCCTGCACGTGCCCGGTCGCTTGTTCAGCGTCGCGCCGTGGGCGGTCCGCGCCATTCCACGACTGTTCGCGCGGAACGAACGCCTGGTCTGCCATTTCGACACCGATTTCGGCCCGATGTGCCTGGTGATGGTCGGCGCGCTGCTGGTTTCGGGCGTGGAGACTGTGTGGAACGGAGTCAACATACCGGCCTACGGTTCGAAACCCTGGCGACTCGATTTCCGCGGCCAGGGCATCCGGCTGGAGCGCTTTGCGGAAATGGCGCGCTTCAACTACGGCTCCACCGTCATCATGCTGTTCCCGGCGCATGGGGTTGCGCTGGACGCCGTGCCGACCGAGGCCGACACCCGCCTCGGCCAGCGCATGGGTACTCGCCTGGCTGGTTGAACGGACCCATCGTTACGCCGCCAGTCATGGATTGCGCTGCGCCGGCGCTACACTGCGGCGATGGGCAGCAAGGCCAATATCCGCGTCTACCAGACAGTCGAGCACGCCTGCGGCTACTGGCCTGAGCGGCAGGCCCGCGACCTGGTCCTTGATCCGGTCGACCCAATGCTGCCGGGACTCTACGGCCCAGCGCTTGCGATGGGTTTTCGTCGATCGGGAAGCCATGTCTACCGACCACACTGCGTTGGCTGCCAGGCCTGCACGCCGGTTCGCATCCCGGTCCAGACGTTCACTCCGAATCGTTCCCAGCGTCGCTGCCAGGCGCGCAACGCTGATCTGCGCATCAGCCTGCGCCCTGCCGAGCGCAGCGACGAGGGCTTCGAGCTGTATCGAAGCTACGTTGGATCCCGGCACGCCGGCGGCGGAATGGACGACCCGAGCCCGGCGGATTTCGATGGCTTCCTGGCCTGTCCATGGAGTCCGACCACGTTCATCGAGATGCGCCTCGACGGCCGGCTGCTGGCCGTGGCGGTGACCGACGTGCTGCCCGATTCGTTGTCGGCCGTGTACACGTTCTACGCTCCGGGCTTCGAGAAACGCAGCATGGGTACGTTTGCGATCCTGTCCCAGCTTGAACACGCGCGACGACTCGGACTCGAGCATCTCTACCTCGGCTTCTGGCTCGATAAGCACGCCAAGATGGACTACAAAAAAAGCTTCCGTCCGTTGGAATATCTGTCTGGACGCGATTGGGTGGAATTTCCCGCCTAGGGAGGTCCAGGACTGGTCAGCGTGTCCGATTACATCCACAATCCGGACATGTTCATGCCCGTGTTGTTGTCACTCCTGATTGCCGGCTCGCCGCCTACTCCGCCGCTTGCCAAATCCAGCACACCGGTACGCGTCGCGACTTTCAATACCTCGCTGTATTCCGACACCGACGGCGGACTCCGCGCCCGGCTGCAGGCGGGCGACGAGAAGGCAAGGCAGATCGCCGCGATCATCCAGCACCGACGACCCGATATCTTGCTGCTCAATGAATTCGACTACGACGAGGGCGCAGTCGCCGCCGGCATCTTCCAGCGCGACTATCTCGAAGTGGGCCAGTTCGGCCAGCCGCCCATCCGCTATCCGTACCGTTACCTGGCCGCGGTCAACACCGGCGAACCGACCGGCCTGGATCTTGATCGCGATGGCAGGGTGGCTGGGGGAAACGACGCTTTCGGCTTTGGCGCCCACCGAGGACAGTACGGCATGCTCGTGTTGTCCCGGTTCCCGATTGTCACGGCGGGCGTTCGTACTTTCCGGACGCTACCGTGGCACAGGATGCCCGGCGCGCTGCAACCGATTGATCCGCAGACACAAGCGCCCTGGTATCCGCGCGATGCGTGGCTGAAGCTGCGGCTGTCCTCTAAATCACATTGGGACGTGCCCGTAGAAACGTCAGAAGGCGTGCTGCATTTTCTCGTCGACCATCCGACGCCGCCGGTATTCGACGGTGCTGAAGATCGCAACGGGCGACGCAACTTCGATGAGATTCGCCTCTGGGCTGAATACATCTCGTCGGCACCAAATCCCTGGCTTTGCGACGACCATGGCCGCTGCGGTTCCTTGCCGGAGGGTGAGCGCTTCGTCATCGCCGGCGACCAGAACGCCGATCCGGTCGATGGCGATTCCATGCCTGGCGCCATCGGGCAACTCCTGGAACATCCGCGCGTGCTCAAGGTCGCTGCGCCGCGCAGCGAAGGTGCGCTCGCGTCGACGCGCAAAGTCGGCGACGGTAACGTGGCCCATCGCGGACCTGCGTCGGAAGACACTGGGGAATTCGGAACCAGGCTGGGCAACCTGCGACTGGATTACCTGATCCCGTCGCTTGGTCTGTCAGTGCAGGGAAGCGGCGTGTTCTGGCCGAAGCCCGGCCAGACGGGCTCGGAATGGATCAGCGCCAGCGACCATCACCTGGTGTGGATGGACGTGACCCTGGACGACCGCCGGGAACCAGCCAGACCCGGCACTACCACCGAGTCCGCCCCGGGAGCAGGACTTGCAGCTCCGCGGTCGACAAGTTCCGCCACTCGCCCACCTTGATGCCGTCCAGCCGGATGTTGACGATGCGAATGCGCTGCAATCGCCGCACTTCATAGTCGAAGGCGGCGCACATCCGGCGAATTTGTCGATTTAGTCCCTGGGTCAGGATGATTCCGAACACGTTCTTGCCGATCCGCCGGACCTTGCATGGCTTGGTCCGGACACCGAGGATCTCGACGCCCTCGGACATGCCGGCCAGGAATTCCTCGGTCAGCGGCCGATCGACAGTCACCACGTACTCCTTCTCGTGGTTGTTCTCCGATCGCAGGATCTCGTTGACGATATCGCCATTGTTGGTGAGCAGGATCAGGCCCTCCGAGTCCTTGTCGAGCCGCCCGATCGGGAAGATCCGCTGCGGATGGCCGACGAAATCGATCACGTTGCCGGGCACGTGGCGCTCGGTCGTGCAGGTGATTCCGATGGGTTTGTTCAAGGCCAGGTACACGGTCGGAGTGCGCGCGACGATCGGCTTTCCGTCCACCTCCACACTGTCGTCGGCGCCGACGCGGGTACCCAACTCCGCGGGTTGGCCGTTGATCCGCACGCGACCTTCATTGATCCACTGGTCGGCCTGACGGCGGGAGCAGACGCCAGTCTCGCTGATGAACTTGTTCAGTCGCATCGCATGTTCAGCCGAAGCCGAAGTCGATTTCGCTACCGCTCAGCGAGATCACCAGCCGGATCATGCCGGTCGGTACCATCACGTCCACGTCCTGCGGCTTGCCATCCGGCGACTTGCCGCTGAGCGTCATTTCACAAAACGCACCGCCGGTATCGATCTCCTTGCAGACGACGTGCATGCCCGCGGGGCTGTCCACCAGATACGGCTTGATGGCCTCGCCAAGCACATCGAGCGCCTGTGGATGGAAATACACTGCGTAGCTGCGTAGCTCAGACATCGCCAGATCCTGCATCCAACGAAATGGTCAACGCGGCCGCGGCATTGCGTGCCTTGGCGCGAGCGGCATCGACTGATTCGCCGCGGGCGAGGGTTACCGCCACCCTTCGGTGTCCATCCACCCAGGGCTTGCCGAACAGGCGCAGGGAGGTATCGGGCTCGGCCAGCGCACGCTCGACGCCTGCGAACGAGGGAACGCCTCGGCCGTGCGCCAGCACCGCGCACGAGGCGGAGGGCCCGAGCGTCCTGATCACCGGAATCGGCAGGCCGAGGATGGCACGCGCATGCAGCGCAAATTCGCTAAGCTCCTGCGACGCAATCGTCACCAGCCCTGTGTCGTGGGGGCGCGGCGACACTTCCGAAAACCAGACATCCTCGCCGCGTACGAACAACTCCACGCCGAACAGTCCCCAGCCACCAAGCTCGTTGGTCACCGCTCGCGCGATGTCCTGGGAGCGCGCCAGTGCCAGCGCGGACATCGGCTGCGGCATCCAGCTCTCCCGGTAATCTCCGTCCACCTGCAGATGCCCGATCGGATCGCAGAAACTGGTGCCACCGCGATGGCGCACGGTCAGCAGCGTGATTTCGTAATCGAAGGAAACAAAACCCTCGACGATCACCCGTCCATGCCCGGCACGGCCGCCGGACTGGGCCAGTTGCCAGCCGGGCTCGACGTCCGCCGCGCTGCGCAGCGTGCTTTGCCCATGTCCGGACGAAGACATGACTGGCTTGATGACGCACGGCAGCCCGATCTCCGCCACCGCGGCCCGGTACTCCTCCGCAGTATCGACGAACCGGTACGAGGATGTGGGAAGTCCGAGAGTCTCTGCCGCGAGCCGGCGGATTCCCTCGCGGTCCATGGTCAGCCGGGCGGCCCGGGCAGTCGGGATGACCCGCAGTTGCTGGTCACGCTCCAGGTCCACCAGGGTCTGCGTGTGAATGGCCTCGATCTCCGGGACCACCAGGTCCGGCTTTTCGCGTGCAATCAACTCCCGGAGCGCATCGGCGTCGAGCATGTTGAGGGTATGCGAGCGGTGCGCGACCTGCATCGCCGGCGCATTGTCGTAGCGATCGGCGGCAATCACCTCGACGCCGAAGCGCTGCAGCTCGATGGCCACTTCCTTGCCCAGCTCTCCCGAGCCGAGCAGCAGCACACGCAGTGCGCCGCGGCTCAGCGGCGTGCCCAAGGTCAATTCCGGCGGCTGGGTCATCGCAATCACCAATTTCCGTTCGCCGCATTGTAGCGGTCGGGGTTCAAGGCGGCGCGGCTTTCTGGCATTGTTGGCCACCCCCGACACGCGCATCCAACCACTGATGAAGCAGATCCTGATCCTGCTTGGCCTGCTCGCTGCGGATGCGAGCGCCGGGCGTTGGTCCAAACCCGAGTACGCAGGCGTTTTCACCGACCCCGAGTTGGGCGAGGTCAGTGGGCTGGCGAGCTCCCGCTCGCATCCAGGCATCTACTGGGCCCAGAACGACGGCGGCAACGGCGCCAAGCTGGTCGCGATCAAGAGCGATGGCAGCCGCGTCGCCAGCGTGACCATTGCTGGCGCGGAAAATACCGACTGGGAAGACCTCGACAGTTTCGAGCTCAACGGCAAGAACTACCTGCTGATCGCCGACACCGGCGACAATGGTGGCATCCGCAAGACCCTGGCCTTGTACGTGGTCGAGGAGCCCCGGCAGTTGCGCGATGGCGACACGCTACGGACGGCCTGGGCGATCACCTTCCGATGGCCGGACGGCGCGCGGGATTGCGAGGCGGCGGCGGTTGATCCGGTCAACGGCGAGGTGCTGCTGATCTCCAAGAAGCGGGTTCCGCCGGAGCTGTTCAAGGTTGCGCTCAAGCCCCTGCCGGGCGTGCAGACGGCGGAGTTCGTCACCACGCTGAGTTCGATCGAGCAGCCAAGCGCGAGCGAGCTGAAACGCAATCCGGTCTATGGCCGCTACCGCTCGCAGATCAGCGGCGCCGACCTGAGTCCGAACGGCCGCGTGCTCGCAGTGCTCAACTACCACTCCATCCATCTCTATGTGCGCGAGCCGGGGCAATCCTGGGCCGATGCCCTCCGGCGCCACCCCGGACAACTGGACTTCCCCTGGCTGCCGCAGGCAGAGGGAATCGCCTTCTCACCGGATGGGCGCAGCCTGCTTATCGGCAGCGAGCAACGCCCCTCGCCGCTGCTGCTCTACCGCGTTTCCAGGTAAGACATTGTATTTTTGACGTTTTCTGTTTAGAACGAAGCGCTTGCGTAAGAGATATCATTTTGATATCTTTTTCTCCACACCAGGAGAGCGCTGCCATGAAAGAAGCACCCGTCAAATCCCTCCCAGGCATCCCGATGCTGCTCGGGCTGCTCGTTGTCATCGGCTTGTTCGCCTTCGCCGGAATCAACGGCGTTGCCAACGGCCGCGTCCCCCAGGTCGTGCTGGCACTGCTGGCAAACGTGGTGGCGATTGTCATGTTGTGCGGCTTCTACATGGTCGAGCCCAACCAGGCCGCCGTGCTCAGCTTGTTCGGCAAATACATCGGCACCAACAAGGACCAGGGCCTGCGCTGGAACAATCCGTTCTTCACCTCGCGCAAGATCTCCCTGCGCACGCGCAATTTCGAAAGCAGCAAGCTGAAGGTCAACGACCTCGACGGCAGCCCGATCGAGATCGCCTCGGTGGTGGTCTGGCAGGTGGTGGATTCGGCCGAGGCCGTCTACAACGTCGATGACTACGAGAGCTTCGTCCACATCCAGACGGAGTCGGCCTTGCGCGCCATGGCGACCAGCTATCCGTACGACCAGCACGAGGAAGGCAAGACATCGCTGCGCAGCCACGCGCTGGAGATTTCCAAGCACCTCACCGAGGAAATCCAGGAGCGCCTCGCGCTGGCCGGCGTGATGGTGATGGAAGCCCGGATAAGCCATCTCGCCTACGCCCCTGAAATCGCCCAGGCGATGCTGCAGCGGCAACAGGCCGGAGCCATCATCGCGGCCCGCACGCGCATCGTCGAGGGCGCCGTGAGCATGGTTGAAATGGCCTTGAGCGAGTTGTCCAAGCGCAATGTCGTGGACCTCGACCCGGAACGCCGCGCGGCGATGGTAAGCAACCTGCTGGTGGTGCTCTGTGGCGAACGCGGGACCCAGCCGATCGTCAACGCCGGCTCGATCTACTGACCGGCGTGGCCGACAAGAAAGCCTACCCGCTGCGGATCAATGCCCAGGTGCTGGAGGCAGTCCAGCGCTGGGCCGACGACGAACTGCGCTCGGTCAACGCCCAGATCGAGTATCTGCTTCGGGATGCCCTGCGCAAGAACGGACGCATCCGTGAATCCTCCGATGCGCCAGCGCCGGCCCCTCCGAAACAATGAACGCAGCGATCCCGTTTCGCGAGCCTGCGATCGCCTTTCGGGAAGACCTGAAACTGGCGGGATTGCTGGGCCTGTTGGGTGCGCTGGCTACGGTCGCCCTGTTTCCCTACCTGTTGCTGATAATGCCGGAAGCGTTTGCGCGACTGAGCATTCCGTTGTCAATCGTGATTCCGATCCAGGCCGCGCAGGCCGGTCTGCTTTTGACGCTGCTGTCCTTTTGCGGACTGCGGATGGGCCACCGTGTCGGCCTTGGTGCACCCTGGCTGCGATCCCGGCTGACTGGTCGCACCTGCGCGCGGCAGCCGTGGATCTCGGCCCTGCTGCTCGGCATGTCGGCCGGACTATTGATCCTGGCACTGGACCCCTTGTTCGCGCCGTACATGCCCGCGGCAATTCGGCCACAAGCGCCGACGGTGGCGAGCGCAAGCGCGCTTGCTGGCTTTCTCGCCTCCTTCTACGGCGCGATCGCCGAAGAATTGCAATTGCGCCTGTTCGTGATGACGCTGCTCGCGTGGCTGCTGGTGCGCTTCGCCCCTGGCTGGAGCACGCCCCTCCGGTTCTGGCTTGCGATTATCCTGGCGGCGGCGCTGTTTGGCGCCGGCCATCTTCCCGCAGCGGCGCAGATCTGGCCGCTCGATGCCGTGGTCCTCGCTCGCACGCTCGTGTTGAACGGCGTTGGTGGGCTGGTGTTTGGCTGGTATTTCTGGAAGCACGGACTGGAGTCGGCCATGCTCGCGCATTTTGGCACCGACCTGGTGCTGCATGTATTCGCACCGCTGGTGATGGCCTGACTGAATCAGCCAGAGCGCTTCGGCAAAGCAAGGCGTGGATGACAGCGGCCACGCCGGCCGCTAGGCTGCACCGATGCACCCTGCCGACTGGCGACTGATCAACGGCGACAACCTTGAAGCGATCCCGGCCGCGCTTGCACGCGCCCGGGGCAATGCCACGGCGCGCCTGCTGTCGCAGAGCGACTGGCTGCTGAGGCGCAAGTCCGATGGCCGGTTTGTTGCGGTTCGTCGCGGCGACAAGCTGCACTCTTTGCGCCGAGGCGCGCTCTCCCGTGCCGATGATGCGGAACTCGGTGCGCTCGCCCAGGCCGACGCGGCGGGCGAAATCCCGCGGCCGTTGAGTGGGCTGCTCGAGCGACTGCAATTGCTGGGACTGGCTACCGACTACGGGGAACTCAGCGGCTTACCGCTGGTTGCCGAACCGCAGGTGCTCAGCTACGCCGGGCGCGACCGCTACCGGCGTCCGCTGTGGCTGACTTCGGCTGCGGCCCGCGCCTGGAGCGCCATGCAGCTATCTGCTCGCAACGAGGGCGTGACGCTGGAGGCGATTTCCGGCTACCGCAGTCATTCCTACCAACTGGGCATCTTCCAGCGAAAACTGGCGCGCGGACAAACAGTAGCGGAGATCCTCACCGTCAATGCGGCGCCCGGCTATAGCGAACACCACGGGGGCAACGCCCTTGACATCGGCACGCCGGGCGAGCCGGCGGCGGAAGAATCGTTCGAGCAGTCCGCCGCATTCGACTGGCTGCAGCGCAACGCGGCGACATTCCAGTTCCACATGAGTTATCCGCGCGACAACCCGCATGGCATTGTCTACGAGCCGTGGCACTGGCTGTATATGCCAGCCGATCAGTCCTGAGAGCGCTTCGGCTTCTTCTTCGCGACGGACTTGGCGACCGCTGCCGCCGCAAGCTTCGCGGGCTTGGCTTCACTGGCTGCATCGGCGACCCGCCACAAGTACAGGCCGGCCAGGGTCCGGTAGGGACCCCATTTTTCGCCGCGCGATGCAAGCTCCCTGGGCTTTGGCATCTCGTCCATCCGGTCGAGGAGTTGCGCGCCCTTGCGAACTCCGAGGTCGTCAACGGGAAGGATGTCGGGTCGGCCGAGGCGAAACATCAACATCATCTCGACCGTCCACCGGCCGATGCCACGGACTGCAGTCAGGCGCTCGATGATTTCGTCGTGATGCAGCGACAGCAATTCGCGTGAACTCGGCACCTCGCCCAGCGAAGCACGCAGGCTGAGGTCGCGCAAAGCCAGCGTCTTGTTTCCCGAGACGCCACAAGCGCGCAAGGTCGGGTCGTCCACGCGACCAAGCGAGGCCGGCGTCAGCTTTTTCGATCCGACCGCGACCTCGACCCGTCCGACGATGGTCGCTGCGGCCTTGCCGGACAATTGCTGGTAGAGGATCGAACGCGCCAGCGAATCAACAGTATCGAATGGACGGCGCCAACCGTCGGTGTCGAGCGGGCCGATGCGCTCCATCCAGCGGCCGAGCTTGCGATCCCGCCGCGCCAGATGGGCGCGCGCTTCGTCGATGTCGAATCCACGCGGGAATTTGGCCATGGCGCTCAAGGAACCCGGTAGTAGTCGGCTGCAGCCAGCAACCAGCCGGTCAGCAACAGCATGCCGCCCACGGGCGCCGCCATCGTTGTCGTCCCCAGCAGTGCAGCCGACGCCAGGCTGCCGCTGAACAACGCGATACCCGAGAGCAGTGCAGTTCGCGCGACACGCGCAAGCGCCGTGCCGCGCCCGGCCATCACCAGCACTGCCAGTGCATGCGCAAAGGCGAAGCTGGCGGCGAGCGCCAGCCGCTGCCGGTCCTGCGCGTTCGCCGCGTGGCTCGCATAGGCGCCGAGGGCGACCGAAGCCGCGCAGATGAGTGCGCAAGTCGCGCTCGTGCGGCGATCGATCAAGGTGCCGGCGCTCCGGCCAGGATCTCATCCTTGCCGAGCATGAGCAGGCGCGCGATGTCGTCCCCGATCAGGAACCTTCGTTTCGCGAACAGCGCGTTCAAGGTCGCCTCGCGTTCATGGGCCGACTCCCGCGCCCCGCCCCGTCCTGACTGGCGCGTCCACGCATCGGCCTTTTGCCGGTCAGTCGTCGCCGCCAGCCTTATCCAGGCCTGCTCGCCGACGTGCCACGCGTGGACCGTCAGCGACATGCCATCCACCAGTTCAAACACAAGCTCGCGCTGCCATGCCTTGCCATCATCCGGCGCGACGTCCTCCAGGCGGAGCTGCTGCATCGCGCCGGCTACGGCGTCGCCCTGTTGCGAGTCGCCCATCGCCCCGGAGGGCACCCCATCCACCCGGAAACGGTCGTCGCGGTGGGATAGGCTGAAACCGGTTCCAACGGCATCGCGGACCCTGACCCGCGCCACGCGCGCGAGCGGCACGTCGACGAGGCGATGATCCAGCCATGTCGCCGGATCGGGATCGAAGGCGACCGAGACATCGGTCAGCCACGCCTGCGGGTCCGCGTCGACCCGCACGTACGTCGCCTCGAGAACCTCGTGTTCCTTGCCGATGACAATGTGATTCGAGCGATTCCCCGCTGCCAGCGTCAGCTCGGTCCCGCTCGCGGCTGCACCGGAAACCGGCTGCACGCCAAGTCGCGCGTAGAGGGTCGGATTGGCGGTCTTCGCCTCCGCCCGGCGCGCCTGCATGAGGACGAACAGGTATTGGCTCAGGCGTCCCGGGTCCGCAGGCCAGTCGTTTCGCTCAACGACGCGCCAGCTTCCGCGCTCGCGAGAGAGGGTGACCAGCACCTTGTTGCCAGCGCCTCTCAGTTGCACCCGGTCGAGTTGTTCCTGGCGACCTGCCAGCGTGGGTAGCAGCGGTGCGGCCAGCATCGGCGCCGACGCCTGCTCGCCACAGGCAGCGATTCCTGCGGCCATCGCCGCCAGCGCGAGGCCCGATGCAAGTGCGCGCAAGCGGCTCGCCACCGCTCAGCGGTCCGTGTTTCGGCGAAGCATGCGCCGACGCCAGGCCACCAGCAGGGCCAGCAGTATGACCAGCGCGGGGACCGCAAGGATGTTGATCAACTTCAGCCGCGATCCGATCGCCTCGATGTCCGCGTTCAACTGGTGTTGCACGTCGCGCAATTCCCGACGCGTGCGCAGCTTCTGCTGCTGGAAGTGCAGCAATTTGGCCTGCTGCTCACGGCCAAGCGTTGGCGGCTGTCCGTTGGCGGTAATCGGTTGCAGCCTCGACAACTTTCCCTCGAGGTCCTCGAGTTGCTGTTGCAGCTGCTTCTCCTTCACCTGGTAACGCACTTCCGCCGCACGCCGCACGACGTCTATGCGTTCAAACGGCCGATCGGACGTCGGCCGCGTGCGTACCGCGATCAGGTCGTCGTTGCCGGCCAGGTTGTCGGCTGCGTTGTAGACGAAGTCGGCGTTGTTGGCGAACGGATTCAACACCTGCTGGCCCAGGAAATCCTGTGCCTGTACCCACAGCCGATCGCTGAGCAAGTCGGTGTCGGCGACCAGCACGATGTTCACCGGTCGCACGCTGGCGGCCAGGTGACCTTCGCCCGCGCGCTGCGGAAACGCCGACTTCAGCGGGCCGCTCAACCTGCCCGCGAGCACATAGGGACCATCGCCGCTCGCCTTGAAGCCACTGGCAAGCAGGGCCGGGTCGCTACTCGCCGCGCGCACGGTACCGGCATCGGCCAGCAGGACGTTCGACGAACTCTGCAGCAGCGGCTCCATCTCCAGGGTGGCGTTTGGCCGCAGTGACAACGCGCCGGCGCTCGACAAGTTGATCGACTCCAGGTCCGCGGTGATCACGTCCTGCTGGTTCATCGATGGCTTGTGCAGGCCCAGGATGGCCAGGTGCCGCACTGGCGGCAGTGTTGAATCGGGCTGCACCTGCAGCGCGTTCTGCGCGTCCAGCACTACTTTGCCCGGGTTGTACTCGAGACCCCATGCATCGAACAGCGTCTTCAGCGTGGACGAGCGCGATTGCCCCGCCCGGGTCGGATCAAGGACATTGCCCGACGGATCCGACTCTGCATCGGGATCCACGAATGCCAGAAGGTGTCCACCGCGAAGGACGAACTGGTCGATTGCGTACAGGGTATCGGCTGGCAGCGCTTTCGGGTGCACCACCATCAGCAGGTTGACGTCCTTGCCGATCGAGTTGGGGCCCGGTTGCAAGCGGCGGATTTGGAAGAACTCGGCGAGCTGTCGATCCATGACCCAGCCGGGCGTGGGCCGGCCCGAGAGCGGATCGAAGCCGGGGCCGGTGGGCAGATCGCTGAGTATCGCCAGTACCGGCTTGCTGGAAACGCTTAGCGTCGACAGCAGCTTCGCCAGGTCGTACTCAAGGAACGTTTCCTTGGCTGGCTGGATGAACGGCATCACCGCCTCGCCGTCGGTGCTGTTGCTGCCGACCAGTCCGAAATACAGCATCTCGCCTGCGGCATCCACCGGCACGCCCTGCAATCCGTAGCTGGCCGCCTTTTCCTCTGCGTCCGAAAATGGCTGCGGATCGACGACCTGCACGGTGACCTTGCCCTGCGAATGCGCGGCAACCTCTTCCAGCAGCTCGCGCACGCGCTGGGCAAACACCCGGAACTGCGGCTGGCCTTGCGCGGCCTGCTCGGAATAGAACAACTGCAGCTTGATCGGCTCCGGGATCCTGCCCAGGATATTCAAGGTCCCCTGCGACAGGGTGTACTGGCGGTGTTCGGTCAGGTCCAGACGGGCGCCGCGAAAAACGGCGGAGGACAAGGCGACCAGCCCGACGAACGCCAATGCCAGGACCGGCAGGGCCAGTAACGCCGCGCGACGACTCCAGTGTTTCTTCCCGAACATTCAGTCGGCCTTCTTGATTTCGATCACCAGCACCGTGGCGTAAAGCCATGCTCCGATCGCGAACAGGAAATAGAGCACGTCGCGCAGGTCCAGCACGCCGCGCGTGATCGCCTGGAAATGGGTCAGGAAGCTCAATCCGCTGACTGCATCCACCACCGATTGCGGTGCAATCGCCCGGAGCGGATCGAGCGCCAATGGAAATCCTGCCAGCAGGAGCAACAGGCAGGCGAGCACGATCAGGATGAAGGCGATGACCTGGCTCCGCGTCGCTGCGGAAATGCAACTACCGACTGCGAGGAAGGCGCCGGCCATCAGCAGGCTGCCGAGGTAGCTGGCCAGGACCACGCCGTTGTCGGGATCACCCAGCCAGTTGACCGTGATCCAGATCGGAAAGGTGAGCGAGAGCGCCAGCGCGATGATTGCCCACGCCGCGAAATACTTGCCGAGCACGGCTTGCCATAGCGTCACCGGTTGCGTGAGCAGCAGTTCCAGCGTGCCCGACTTGCGTTCCTCTGCCCACAACGCCATCGCCACTGCGGGCACCAGCAGCAGGTACAGCCACGGGTGGAATCGGAAGAATACCTGCAGGTCGGACTGGCCGGTCTCGAAGAAATCGCCGAGGAAGAAGGTGAATGCTCCAGCCAGCAGCAGGAAGATCACGATAAACACCGCCGCCAGCGGCGTTGCGAAGTAGCTGGCGAACTCGCGCCGGAAGATAGTGAACACGGGACTCATGCGGCACCGCCGTCGGCCGTGATCCGCCTGAACACCTCGTCCATCCGCCCACGTTCGACGCGCAGGCCGGTGAAGCTTACGCCGCGCTGGCGAAGGCGGTCGGAGACGGCATCGAACAGCTTGGCGTTGCCCTGCGGAAAGACGTACAGCCGCGCCTCCCGCTCGTCCTGCTCGAAGCCGCCGACGCCGGGCATGCCGTCGAGCACCGCGCGGGCGACGATGCTGTCCGCTGGTTGCAGCGACACAGCGTTGTGGTACCGGGAACGCGATAGCAATCCGGCCGGCGTGTCATCGGCGAGGATCCTGCCCGCGGCGATGATGATCGCGCGCGTGCAGACCGCTTCGACTTCCTCCAGGATGTGGGTGGAAACCAGCAAAGTCCGTTCGCGGGCGAGTTCGCCGATCAATTCGCGAACTTCGTGCTTCTGGCTCGGGTCCAGGCCGTCGGTCGGTTCATCGAGGATCAGCGCGGCTGGATCATGCACGATCGCGGCAGCCAGGCCGACTCGGCGGCGGAAGCCCTTGGACAAGGTGTCGATCGATTGGCCAAGCACCGACTCGAGTGCGAGCCGCGAGACAACGAAGTCGAGCCTGCGCCGACGCAGGTCACCACCCAGTCCGCGCAGATCGGCAATGAACCCGAGCAAGCGGCGCGGCGTCATTTCGCCGTAGGACGGCGCACCTTCGGGGAGGTAACCGAGCGCGCGCCGCGCTGCCATCGCATCGTCCTGGACATCGTGGCCACACACCCGCGCGGTTCCGTCGGTGGGCGACAGGAAGCCGGCGATCAGCTTCATCGTGGTCGACTTGCCAGCCCCGTTGGGGCCCAGGAAACCAAGCACCTCTCCCGGTTCGACCTTGAAGCTGATGCCGTCCACGGCCGTCAGCCTTCCGTAGCGCTTGCGCAAGCCAGTTGCTTCGATCATCGGAGCCCCGAAAACGAGAAGGCGGGCCTTGGCCCGCCCTCTTGTCCGTGATTACTTCAGCGGCCAGTACACTTTGAACTGGGCATCTTCAGCCAGCATGCTGGAGACGCCGCCCAGGTACTCATCGTATGGGCGATCCTGGGTGTCCGAGCCGTGGGTCATCGCCCAGGCCCGCAATAGGTCGCGCACACGCGGCAAACCCGGTGCCGGACCGGTGTAGGTGGTCGTCGCGACACGGCGCGCCGGCTGTTGCTCGTAGCTGACCGGACCCTCCAGGTTCAGCGACAGCTTCTCGCCCGCGGCAACGCCTTCCGGATCGGAAGCGCGGCGCACCGGCAATACCACGTCGAATGCGTAGGTCTCGCTGGTGAACTCGGTGGTCACGATGCGCAGCGGGCCATTGGCGACCAGTCCGTTGGCAGCCATCACCTTGTTGATCCAACTCAGCTGGTTTTCGATTGCAACGGCGATTTCGTCGTTGTTGCGTTTGGAAGCGGTGCTGACCAGCAGCACGTCCTGCGCCGGCATGTCGACGATGCTGAATTCGCCCGGGTGCGCCGAGTAGTCGAACTTTGGCACCGTGGCGAGCAGGGCGCTGAACTTGTCAAGGCCACGCTTGACGTCGTCGCCAACGTTGCGGTTCACGTACAGGCCGGCGTAACGGCCGATCAAGTCCCAGCCGTAGTTGACGCGGAATTGCTGGGTGATCTTGACGTTCTGGTTGCGCTGGCCGGTGCGCTCCAGGCGAATGGTCATGGTTTTTTCGTTGCCACGCATCGGTCCGCGCAGGCGGTACTTGACCCTGTCGCCCGGGACGCTCTCGATGATTTCCCAGGAGCCGTCGCCGATCACCTTGTCCCTGGAGTGATAGCTGAATTTGGCGCCCACGCCGGAGGCCGGACCGGTGATTTCAGTCTTGGCGTTCTTGTCGTAGCGCAGCAGCGGGTTCCAGTCCCGGAAGCGGCTGAATCCGTTGAACAGGTCGTTCACTGTGGACATCGGCCGGTTGGTCTCGATGCTATACGTGTAGAGGCGCTTGGACGGCAGGAACAGCGCGATCACGACGAAAAGTGCCGCGACGATCAGCAGGGAAATCAGGAATTCGATAAAACGGGTCATTCGGCGGCTCTCCAGGCACGGCCCCTGACCGGGGAAGGCTTCGCCCGGCCACAGGAACGGAAGAGGATAGCAGGTCAAACCAGCGACCGGCAGGGGCCGAAGCCCAATGCGACGGGCCGCACATTCAGACCAATTTGAGTTCAAAGGCCTTGAGGACTGCCCGGGTACGATCGCGCACCCCGAGCTTGGATAAGATATTGGAGACGTGGTTCTTCACCGTCCCCTCGGCGACGCCCAAGGAGTTGGCAATTTCCTTGTTTGAGAACCCTCCCGCCATCAGCCGCAGGATCTCCGTTTCCCGATCCGTCAGCGGATCCGGCTGCTCCAGGCTGACGAAGGCGTTATGCAAGCCCTCCAGTCCCGACAGCAGGCGCTGGGTCACGGCAGGCTGCACCAGCGAGCCCCCTTCCGCGACCGTCTG
>JANPDF010000283.1:0-7672 GCA_031431355.1 Gammaproteobacteria bacterium | reverse complement strand
TCACGATGCCGTTGTTGACCACTACTCCCATCAACACCAGCATGCCGATCATGGCCATGATCGAGAACGTGGTCCCGGTGATGGCGAACAGCCAGAACACGCCAAGGAAGGAAAACAGGATGCTGCTCAGGATCGCCAGCGGAAACAGCAATGACTCGAACAGCGCCGCCATCACTACCAGGATCATGAAGATGGCGACGGCCATGTTGAAGCCCATCTGCGCGCCTGCCTCATCGTCCTCGCGAAAGGTCTGCCCCCAACTCCAGCCATAACCTGCGGGAAACTGGGCCGAACCCATCACCTGTTCGACAGCCTTGCGCGCCTCTTCCTTGGTGGAGCCATTGGCGACGTTGGCGGTGATCCCCTGCGAGGTCAGCCGGTCCTGGCGCGATATCTGCGAGGCGCCGCGTCGCAGGTTCACGTCGACCACCGACAGTAGCGGCACGGTCGTTCCGTCGGGCCGTCGAAGGCTCAGGCTGGACAGGTCTTCCACCCGGAATGTCTCCGATCCGGCGAAGCGCACCGTCACTGGCACCTCGACGTCGCCGCGGCGGAATTCGCGCAGCGGCGAGCCGCGTAGCGCGATGCCGATGTACTGGGCCACTTCCTGGGCACTGAAGCCGTACAGCGCGGCCCGCTCGCGGTTGACGGTCACCTGGACTTCGCTGTTCTCGTCACCGGAATTGACCCGGACGTCGCGCAGTTCCTTGCGTTGCGCCAGCAGCGGGACCATGCCCTCGCCCAGTTCGGAAAGCAGTTCGCTGGAGTCGCCGTTGACGTAGACCGAAATCTCGTCGCCATCACCGCCGCCGTCGCCACCACCCTGGAAGCCGACTTCGGCGCGGGCAAGTTTCGGCATCTCCTTGCGCATCAGCTCCTGGATCTCCTTGGGATTGACGCTGGAATCATCATCCAGGGTCAGGCGGATGCCGCCCCAACCCTGTTCGGCGAAGAACACGTAGATCTGCTTGAGGTGGTAGCGCTTGCGGTTGGCCTCCAGGTGCTTCTCGACCTTGGCTACTTCATCGGACATCTGCTCAAGGCTGTAGGACCCCTTCCAGTCCATGTACAGGCCCATTTCCTTGCCGGGATCCTCGCCAAACATGTCGATCTTGGTCAGCTTGAACGGCACCGCGCTGATTGCGACGATGGCAAGGATCGCCAGCAGCGACTTGCCGCGGTGCTCCAGCGACCAGCGCAGGAGGCCGCCATAACGGCGGGTCAGGCCGGGGATGAATCCGTGCGCCGCGGTCACCGCCGGCGGCGTCGCCAGCCGCGCGCTGATCATCGGGATCAGGCTGACCGCAACCAGCCACGAGCAGAGCAGCGCGATAGTGATGGTCATCGCCACCTGCGACAGGTAGATGCTGATCATGTTGGTGGCGCCGAACAGGTTCGGCAGGAACACGATGATGCTGGTCAGGGTGCCGGCGCTGATCGCTAGCTGCACGGCGCGCGTGCCCTCGATCGCGCAACGCATCGGATCATTGGGGTACTTCTCGCGATACTGGTAGATGCTCTCTACCACCACCACGGCATTGTCCACCAGCATGCCGATGCCCAGCAGCAGGCCCATCATGGACAGGATGTTGAGGGAGATGCCCAGGAAGAACATCGCGCCCAGGGTCATGACGATGCAGATCGGGATCGCCAGGGTGACCATCAGCGTGCTCGGCCAATGGCGCAGGAAGTAGTAGAGCACCAGCATGGACAGCAGGGAGCCGATCACCCCAGCTTCGATCAAGTCCTTGATGGAATCGGTAACGCTCTCGGCCTGGTTGTCGAACACCAGCACCTGGATGCCCTCGAGTTCCGGCGATCCCTTGATCTGGTCCATCTCCACCATCACGTCGTGGGCGACGTTGACCAGGTTCGCCGACTGCTCGCGGAAGATATCCAGGCCGACCGCGGGCCTGCCGTCCAGGCGCCGGCCGAACGGCTGCCGCTGCGGCTTCAGGCGGATCTCGGCCAGGTCGGACAGCTTGAGGCCCTGTTCGTTGAGCACCAGGTTGCGCAGCTCGTCCAGGTTCTGGATCTCACCGATCGGTTGCACGCGCAGGCGACGCTTACCCTCGTTGATCTCGCCGGCGGAGACCGAGAAGTTGACCGCCTGCAGCTTGGCGGCAAGCTGGTTGAGGCCGACGTTGTGCGCGCCAAGGCGGGCCGGATCGATCGAAATCTCGACTTCCGCCGGCGAAGCACCGGACAGGTCCACGCGGGCGACACCGGGCACGCGCTCGATGCGGCGCTTGACCTCGCGCTCGATCAACTCGTATTCCTTGCGCAGGTCGCGGTTGCTCGAGAAGCGGACCCGGATCATGGGTTGGTCGCTCGGCGAGAAATTCATCACGAAGTAGCGCTGCAGGTCGTCGGGCAATTCGCCGAGGATGGCATCGACCCGGTCGCGCGCCTCACTGGCCGTGATGTTGATGTCGCGGTCCCAGTCCTTGAACCGTATCTGCACGTCGGCGCCATCGGCGCGGCTGGTCGACTGCAGGCCCTGGATGCCGGGCAGCGTGGACAGCGCTTCCTCGGCAGGCCGGGTAATGCTGCGTTCCACCTCCTGCGGCGTCGAGCTCGGGTACGGGAAGCTCACCATCAGGAACGGGAAGTTGACTTCCGGGAACTGCTCCAGCGGCAGTCGGACGGCGGCGATCAAGCCGATCACCACCATCGAGACGAAGAACATCACGGCCGTCACCGGCCGCCGCAGGCTGAGTTCAGCCAGTGTCATGGCGCCGCGCCCTCCGCGCTGGCATCGAACTCCGCGATCTTGCCGCGCTGCAGGTAATAGGCATCGGAACGACGGTCGAGCAAGTTGTACATGATCGGGATCACCACCAGAGTCAGAATGGTGGACACCGCCAGGCCGCCGATCACGGTGATCGCCATCGGCGCACGGACCTCGGCGCCATCGCCGCCGAAGAACGCCAGTGGAGCAAAGCCGAACAGCGTGGTCATGGTGGTCATGATGATCGGCCGCAAGCGCGATTCGGCGCCTTGGCAGATCGCCTCACGCTTGGGAACGCCTTGTTCGCGCAACTGATTGACCTTGTCGAGCAGCACGATGGCGTTCTTGACCACAATGCCCACCAGCAGGATCAGACCGATGAACACCACCACCGACACCGGCGAGTTCGACAGCCACAGCGCCATCACCGCGCCAACGATTGCCAGGGGCACCGAGAACATGATCACGAACGGGTGCAGCAGGGATTCGAACTGCGAGGCCATGACCAAGTAGACAAGGAACATAGCCAGGCCGAAAGCAAAGAGAAGGGACCGTATAGAACTGTCCAGCTCCTCGCTTTGCCCGCCAAAGGCCAGCTTGATCTCGGCGCCAAGAGGGTTTTCCCGGACCAGCTTGCGGACTTCGACCACGGCGGTGCCAAGGTCGATGTCGCGCAGGTTCGACGAGACGATTGCAACCCGGGTCTGGTCGGCGCGATGGATCTCGCTAGGGCCCACGGTTTCGATCACGTCCGCCACCGATTCCAGCGTGACCGGGCGATCACTCTGCGGATTGACGATGATCCGGCGGATGTCGGCCACCGAGGCGCGGTCCTTCTCGCGTCCACGCACCAGTACGTCGATCTTGCGGTCCCGGAAGCTGTAGCGGGTCGCGACTTCGCCACGCACCTGGCGCACCACCTGATCAGCGATCTGGCGCGAGGTCAACCCGAGCGCGGCCGCGCGCTGCTGGTCGAAGCGGATCTGGATTTCCGGGTAGCCCTGCTCCACCGAGGATTTCACGTCGGCAAAGTGCGGTGACGACTGCATCAGCGTCGCCAGCTTCTTGCCAGCCTGCTGGATGGCCTGCAGATCCTGGCCGCGCAACTCGATTTCCAGCGGCGTGGAGAAACTGAAGAGCTGCGGACGGCCGAACTTCACCGCGATGTCGGGATACTGGGCCATCGTCTTGCGCATGCGCTCGGTGACGCGGGCCTCGGTTTCGCTGCTGTAGTGCTCGCCGAGGACGACGCTGAGCTTGGCGACGTTTTCACCCGACTCGGTCGGATTGGCATCCAGACGCGTACCGGTGCCGCTGACGCCATACAGCGCCTCGATATCGTTGTCGCCGTCGTGCGCCAGCTGGACCGCGCGCACCAGGCCGTCGGCTTCACGAAGCTGGGTGCCGGGCGGCAACTTGGCGGTCATCTCGAAGCGGTCCTGCGCCAGCTGCGGGATCAGGTCGGTGCCGAGCGTGCTCGCGACGGCCAACGCGATGACGAAGGCAATGGCGGAACTTCCCAGGATGATCCATGGGCGCTCGAGCACGCCGGGCAGGATGCGGTGGTACCAGGCTGCAGCTTTCTCATATGGCAGCAGCACGATTTCGCCGACCTTGGCCAGAGAGCGGCCCACGGTCATTGCAAACAACCGGCCGCCGGAGACGACCACCCAGGCCAGGCCAAACGCCCCGTAGCCGGTTCCGGCGCGAACGCCGCGACCGGCGCCCGCAGCGACTTTGCCGACCTTGCCTTGCGGAACCCAATCGGGATGCGGCGCCTCGGGCTTGAACGACAGCGGCGCCTTGGCCTTGATCGAGGACAGCATCGGAATCAGTGTCAGCGAAACCACCAGCGAGATCAGCAGCGCGATCGACACCGTCAGCGCCTGGTCCTTGAACAACTGGCCGGCAACGCCTTGCACAAACACCAGCGGGAAGAACACAGCGACGGTAGTCAGCGTCGAGGCGACCACGGCCATGCTCACCTCACGGGTGCCGGTGATCGCGGCCTGCAGGATGCCCAGTCCGCGCTCGCGCGCCTTGGCAATGCTCTCGAGCACGACGATCGAATCGTCCACGACCATGCCAGTGGCCAGCGCCAGGCCAGCCAGGGACATCACGTTGAGGCTCAGGCCCAACTGGCCCATGAAGAAGAACGTGGCGATGATCGAAACCGGCAACGACAGGCCGATCACGAAGGTGCTCCAGCCATCGCGCAGGAAGAAGAAGATGATCAGGATGGACAGGATGCCGCCGACCAGGGCCTCGAACTTCACTTCGGACAAGGCGTTCTGGATGAACTTGGACTGGTCCTCGATGGTCTGCACCGGGATGCCGTCGATGCTGTAGACGCCAGCTACGCCGGGCTTGGGCTTGGCGCCGGGCGCGCCACCGCGCGCCGCGGTTTCCAGCGAGCGCAGCGCCTTGCGGACTGCGTCGGCGACGGCGACGGTGTTGGCATCGCCTTCCTTGTAGATGGCCAGCTCCACGGCTTCGCGGCCCTTGAAGCGGATGACCGCCTCGCGCTCCTTGTAGCCCTGGGTGACCGTGGCCACGTCGCGCAGGCGAATCGGCACGCCATCAAGCGAGGTAACCAGCAGGTCGCGCATCTGCTCCAGGTTGCTGAACTGGTTGACCGTGCGCACCAGGTAGCGCTCGCTGCCTTCCTCGATGCGGCCGCCGGAGATGTTGATGTTTTCCTGGCGCAGGCGATCGATGACCAGGTTGGCGGGAATATTGAGTTGCGCCAGGCGGTCGGCATCGACCAGCACCTGCACTTCGTCCTCCAGGCCGCCCGCCACCTTGATCGCGGCCACCCCGTCGACAGGCTCGAGGCGCTTTTTCAATTCGTTGTCGGCATAGCGACGCAGGCGCATCAGCTCGGACTGCTCGGCCCCGGCCGTGTCGGCCGGCGTGGTCAGCACCAGGCGCATCACCGGCTCGGTCGAAGGATTGAAGCGCAGCACTACCGGTGCCTTGGCTTCCAGCGGCAGGCGCAGCACGTCGAGCTTGTCGCGCAACTCCAGGCTGGCCTGGTCCATGTCGGTGCCCCATGCGAACTCGAGGACGACGTCGCTCTGGCCGGTGCGGGATATGGATTTGAGCTTGCGCAGGTTCTTGACCACGCCGACTGCTTCCTCGACCGGCTCGCTGATCAGCGTCTCGATCTCCGATGGCGCGGCGCCGGTGTACTCGGTGCGCACCGTCAGTGTCGGGTAGCTGAGGTCAGGCAGCAGGTTGACCTTCAGGTCGCGCAGCGCGATCACGCCGAACAGCACGAACGTAAAGGTCACCATCGCCACGGTCACGCGGCGACGGGTGGCGAACTCGACGAGATTCATTTCTTGCCGGCCTCGAGTGCCACCGCCTTGACGGCGGCACCGGCAGTATCAATGACCTGCACCTCGGTGCCGTCGCGGATTGCCACCTTGCCGGCGGTGACCACGAGGTCGCCTTCCTTGATGCCCGACTGCACTTCGGCGATCTCGCCGTTGGTATAGCCGAGCTTGACCGGGGTGCGCTTGGCTCTCTTGCCAACCACCAGGTACACCGCCGGCTCGCCTTCGTCTTCGAGCAAGGCGATACGCGGGACGGTCAGTGCATCCATGCGCTGGTCATAGATGACTTCGATGCGTCCGAACATGCCCGGACGAAGTTCGGGCGCGTTATCAAAGGCAGCGACCACGCGGAAGGTGCCGCTGCCGGAGTCCATCACCGGGCTGATGCGATCGACCTTGCCGACGAATACCTTGCCCGGCACTGCATCGACCACCATGCGCAGCGGCAAGCCCGGCTTTAGCCGGCTCATTTCACGCTCCGGCGCATTGAGGACGCCTTCCAGGTGCGAGTTGTTGACGATGCGGAAGACCGGCGCGTTGAGCGCGATCAGGTTGCCCGGCTTGACCATTCGCTGGGCGACCACGCCGCTGATCGGCGCGGTGATGTTGGTGTAGGAGAGCTCGAGCTTGGCCAGGGCGTAGCTGGCGCGCGCAGCCTCCAGGTCATAACGGATCTGGTCGCTGGCTTCGGCGCTGACCAGCTTCTTTGCGGCCAGTTCCTGCGAGCGACGGAAATTGTTTTCCAGCTTGTGCACGGTCGCCAACTGGCGCTGCGCCTCGAGCCGGACGCGATCACCGTCGATGCGCGCAAGCACTTGGCCGGCGTGCACCTGGTCGCCTTCTTCAGCTAGCAACTGGACCATTACGCCGGAGGTCTTGGCGACAACCTGCGCCTCGCCCGGCGCTTCCAGGTTGGCGGTACCCGAGTAGCTGGCAGAAATCGCGTGGCGCGCAGCCTTGGCCACCTCTACGGGCACGGCTTCAACCTTCGGGATCGGCTTGCCATCCTTGTCGAGCTTCACCTCCTCGCCCTTGCCGCCCTCTGCGCCACCCTTCTTGCCGCCGCAGCCGCCCAGGGACACGCTGGCCACCAGTAACGCAAGCAACCCTACCCGCAGCCAGGGGGTGGACGGGCGGGTTTTCTGGATTGCACTCATGAAGGTTCAGCCTGGCAGGTGTGTTAGTTGCATAGAACAGTAACGCATCGGGTCCGCACCCGCATATGCCGAAAGTCTCTGTTCAAATTGACGGACTCCGTGCCCGGCGCCGGCCATGCCCCCTGTCTGAGCCCGTGGCGGGCAAGCTATAATTTCGCGTTACTTGCCTGTGTCTTCATTCAAGCCGGAACTATTCGATGAAACGAGCTTTGCTGTTCTCCTGCCTCGCCCTGGCCTGCATCACCGCTCCGGCCTTCGCCAAGGGCGATCCTGCCAAGGGCAAGACGCTGGCCTACACCTGCACCGGCTGCCACGGCATCGCCGAATACAAGAATGCCTATCCGAGCTACCGGGTTCCGAAGATCGGCGGGCAGAACGAGCAATACATCATCGCTGCGCTGACCGGCTACAAAAAACGCGAGCGCAACCACCCGACCATGCAGGCA
>JANPDF010000282.1:0-8003 GCA_031431355.1 Gammaproteobacteria bacterium | reverse complement strand
TGCAGCGGCCAGCCGATCACGGCGCCGCAGCAACCCGCGCGCAAGGCCTGCTCCATGGCCCACAACGCATCCTTGCCATTGGCCTCGACCAGTTGCAGTTGCGACAGGCGCACGCCGGCGCGTTGCCAGGCCGGCGCATAGGCGCGATAGGGCGGGGCGATGACCAGCACCGGCTTGTCCTGTGCCGACAACGCGGACAAGGTCGGCAGCAGCAAGGCCAGTTCGCCCAGGCCGTCGGCGGAAAACAGCACCTCCACCAGCGCGGCTTCCGGCCAGCCGCCGGTGGGTAGCGCATCGTCCAGCGCAGCATGCCCGGTCGGGTGTTTCGACGGCGGCAGGGAAGGCGCGACCTGCCCGCGCCATAGCCGCCGATCGAGCAGCATCGAATCAACCGTGGGCACGGCCCGCAACGATTCCATGGAGGCGGCCATGCTCAGGCGCTCCGGACCAGGCCGCAGTACAGGCCCTCGATGGCGAAATCGGCGTCCGGCGCGACCACGATCGGCGCGTAGTCAGGATTGCGTGGCAGCAAGGTAATGCGCGACGCGCTTTGCTTGAAACGCTTCACGGTGATCTCGCCATCGATGCGCGCCACCACGATCTGGCCGTTCTCGGCGACGTTGGTGCGATGCACGGCGATCAGGTCGCCGTCGAAGATGCCATCGTCGATCATCGAATCGCCTTTCACCTTGAGCAGGTAATCGGGCGTGGGGAAAAACATGGCGCGATCGAGCAGCAGGTGGCGCTCGACGTCGGCGTCGGCGCCGATCGGCGCGCCGGCCGCCACCCGGCCGAGGACCGGCAACGACAGGCCCGGCTGCCTTCGCCCACGGCTGCGTGCGGGCAGGCGAATGCCGCGCGCCTTGCCGGGCAACAAGACCAGGTAGCCCTTGGCCTCCAGCGCCAGCAGGTGCTTGTGCGCGCCGCGGGTCTGCCGGAAACCGAAGGCCGAGGCGATTTCCGCCAACGTGGGCGGCAGCCCCTGGGCCTCGACCTGGGTCGTGACGAAATCGAGGATGGCTTGCTGGCGATCGGTCAGGACGGTCATGGTAACAATATAGGTACCTATCAGGGTAAAAGACAACCCGGAAATTTCGGGCCAAGGGATTCAAGCACTTGCCAGTCTCACTGGATGAAACACCGCAACTGGGTTCAGCACGGCCGGGCCGTCCGCGGCGTTTCCTCCCGATTCACCTTGCGGCCGCAAGCGCGACTTACCATCCGGCAATGGTCATGACCCGCACTGAACTCATCGCGACCTGCTACCCGGAGTGATCAAGTGACCCAGAAAATCGTTGGAAATTTTGTTGTTGGAACCGTGTACTCGCGCAACGAGATCGGCCAGTGGACAAGCAACTACCTGGTGCGACGCTACGGGGTCAACAACGGCCGCGTGATCGCGCTGGCGCAGGTCCCGGGCCAGTTCGCGACATGCGAGGAAGCGTCCGGGCGGGCGATGGAGTTGGGCGAGGAATTCGCCAAGGCCCTCGACCCGGATAGTGGCGACACCAATGGAGCGGGCCCCGGCTCGGGCGACGAGCTTTTCATTCCGCCCTCGGCCAGCGCCCAGAGGACCGAAGCGTCGCCTTGACGCCCGGTAGTAGCGCCGGCGGGACTAGTGGCAGAATGCCCTGTCCTGGCCACGGCGAATGCACCGATGGAAATCCAGATACGGCCTGTCGATGGGCCGCTTGAATCGGCCGCAGTCGCGCGACTGCGCTACGACGTCTACGTGCGCGAATTCGGCCGCCGTCCCGCCGGATGCGACGACGACCTTGGCGTCCAGGTCGAGGAAGAAGACGAAGTTTCCACGATATTCGCCGCCTTCGATGGCGAGACGCCGGTCGCCTGCCTGCGGCTGACGCCGATGGATGCCCTGACGCCGGAGAGCCGCTGGCGCTCGGTGTACGAAACGAAGTCCTTCCCGGTGCCGGAAACCCAGCAGGCGATGCTGTCACGACTGATAGTACGTCCGGATCATCGCGGCACCCTGCTGGCGCCGCGCCTGTTATCGGCCGCCTACGAAGCATTTCGCGCCGCCGAGGGAGAACTGGTGTTCCTGCGCTGCATGGCCAACATGGTGCCGCTGTACGAGGTCCTGGGCTTTCGCCGTTACAAGTCCGGCAGCGCCGAGACTGAAGCGGGTTTTCGCCTTCCCATGGTGATGATCACCGGTGACTGGACCTACTTCGAGGCGGTGAAGTCGCCGCTGATCGAGAACGTCCAGCAATACCCGCCCAATGTCACCCTCGGCGACTGGTTCGAGATCCAGTTCCCCGAACACAGCCGGCCTGCCAGCGTGCGCGTGCTGGGCGAGGAGGAGTTCCTGCTCAGCTTCGCGTCCCGGCTCAACGACCCCGGCATTCCGCTGCTGGACGACCTGGATGGCGACGAGAAGGAGCGCCTCTTCAAGTTGGCCGGCCAGCGGGATGCCGAAGTCGGTGAGCCAATCCTGCGCAAGGGTGAGGGCGGCACCGCAATGTTCCTGATCCTCGAAGGCGCGGTCGAAGTCAGCGAAGTGGTTCACCGCCAGCGCAGGGTGTTGACCACGCTGGGACCCGGGCAGATGTTCGGCGAGGCCGGGTTCCTGATGAAGTCGCCGCGCACGGCCGATGTCACCGCCATCGCCGACACGCAACTGGTGGTACTGGACGTCGAGGACTTCGCCAAGCTAAGCCGCAAGCATCCAGCCGTCGCCTTGAAGGTGATGCGCAACCTGTGCCGAGCCTTGTGCCTGCGCCTGTACGCGCACAACGCCAGCTAGGACTGGTGGCGCGCTCGTTTCCGCCCCGATCCGTGGGCGAACATCTACATGCTCGAACAGGCGCTCCCACTGTGAAATCGGGGCGATCGCGCCGGTATCAGATCGGGTCGCGCTCTTCCTTCGGCTGCGTCTTGCGATCATTGAACAGGCTGCTCGCGACCAGCGTGCCGCCAAGGACGAACGCGACCAGGAACAAGACCAAGGCCAGCGCCGGGTAGCCGAACAGGTGAACGCTGGTTGGGACCCGCATCATCAACGCCGCACCCATGATCAGCCCGGCCGTGATCACGCCGACGCTGATCCGGTTGGCGATCTTCTGCATGCTCTCGATCAGCTTCGACTCTTCGAGCCCGGTGATGTGCACGCGGAAGCGGTTGTCGGACAAGGTGCGCAACAGCTGCGACAAGCGGCGAGGAGATTCGCGCAACAGCTCCTGGACTTCGAGCAGGTCGCTGGCCAGTCGGTTGGGCGAGAACATCTGCTTGAGCTGGCGCTGCATGACGCTCTGCAAGTGCTGCTCGATGATTTCCTTGACCGGCATGTCGGGATCCAATGCCGAGGAGACCGCCTCGAGGTTCAGCAGCGTCTTTCCCAGCAACGGCAGCTCCGGCGGCGAGCGCAAGCCGCAGGCGGCGCCGATCCGGGTCAGTTCCAGCAACAGGCGACCTTCCGAATGGCCCGAGTCGGGCGACGACGAATATTGGGCGATCAGGCGGGCCATTTCGCGGGAGAAAGTCGCTTCGTCGAAATCTTCCAGCCGCGTGCTCAGGTGGACGAAAGTTTCCGCGGCTTGCTCGCCGCGTCCATCGACTATCGCCAGGAGAAGCTTCAGTAGCTGGTCGCGCATCCGCGGCGGCACGTGCGCGACCATGCCGAGGTCGAGCAGGGCCAGCCGTCCGTCGGCCGTGATAAGCACGTTCCCGGGATGCGGGTCTGCGTGGATCAGGCCATGCACGAACATCTGGTCCAGGTAGGCGCGCATCAGCTCCGCGCCCAGCTCGCCCAGCGATTCCGTCGGATCGATCCGGCGCAGTTCGGAAATACGAGTCACTTTGTCGCCGGCCACCATCTCCATGGTCAGCACGCGAGCACCCGAGTAGTCCCAGATGGGTTTTGGCACGTAGATCTTTGGATAGGCGTCGAGGTAGTGCGCGAAGGTCTCTAGGTTTTCTGCCTCGCGTCGGTAGTCGAGCTCACCGGAGACAGTCTTGCGGAACTCGCCAACCCATTCGGAAAAACCGTAGCGGCGCGGGGCATCGCTGACCATCCCAACCGTGCCGGCCAGCTGCGAGAGCAGGTCCAGGTCTTCGCGCAGCGCCGCGGCGACATCGGGCCGCTGCACTTTGACCGCGACCGGCCGTCCATCGCGCAGCGTCGCCGAGTACACCTGGGACAAGGAAGCCGAGCCGATCGGCGTGTCGTTGAAGGTGGCGAACAGTTTGTTGACGCGTACCCCGAACTCGGATTCGATGATCCCTCGCATGGTCTCGGCATCCACCACCGCGACCGCATCCTGCATTCGCTCCAGCGATGCAATGTAAGCGGCGGGAACGAAATCCGGCCGCGTTGACAGGGCCTGTCCGATCTTCACGAATGTCGGGCCGAGGGTCTCCAGGTCCCTGGCGAATTCCTCGGGCATGCCGGCGGCAATCGACGTCGCGTCGATGTCGGCCAATAGCGGGTCGTCGAGCGCGACGCCGGTCAGGATGCCGGCCTTGCGGTATTTGAGGAAAAAACGGGCGATCTCGCTGATGCGGGTCGGGTTCACGGGAAGATCCTTCTTCGGGGGTGCGGCGGGTCCGTCGCCTGCCGAAATATTATCGGCTTGCGGCCTCCGATTGGCTGGAACCGGGCCCGCGGACCGCGCCACATTTCCCTGTTGTTAATGTTCGACCGGCGTGTACCATTCTCACACCCGCCGACTAGCGGCAGCGGCGGACAGGGACGACCGAATGACCATGGCAAGCACGAACGAAATCGGCAGGCTTGCATCGCTGGTGCGCCAGGAGCGCCATAGCATTCTGACCAACTGGCGGGAACAGGTGCGTGCCCTGCCTTCGGCCCGGCACCTGGATACGCCCACCCTCAATGACCACATCCCCGGCCTGATCGACGAGCTGGCGAACGCGCTTGGCAGCGGCAGCGAGCAAACCATCGCCGAGGCCCTGGTCGAAGGCACGCCGCCCGCCCACGGCGTGCAGCGTTATCAGGACGGATTCGACATCGAGGAGGTCGTGGCCGAGTACAACATCCTGCGCGGCTGCGTGCATAAGCTCGCCGAGAGCAACGGCGTGCTATTGCAGGGCGAGCCGTTTCGCATCCTCAACCGCGTGCTCGACGGCGCCATCGGTTCGGCCGTGCAGGCGTTCGCCGCGCAACAGGCGAGCGAAGTCCAGCGGCGCCGCGATGAGTACCTGACGTTCGTCGCCCACGACCTGCGCTCACCGCTCAATGCGATCGCGCTCACCATGAACTACCTGCAGCACGGCAACGGACACAAGGCAACGGCAGATCGGGCCGGCCAGAGTGGATCCGATCCGATGTGGAAGATCCTCAGGCGAAACGTCCAACACCTGGAGACACTGGTAGAGAAAATCATCCGCGAGAACGTCAATCTCGAGGCCGAGGCGGGCATTCGGCTCGAACAGCGCCTGATCGATCTGTGGCCTTGCGTGGAAGCCGTGAGCATTGACCTGCAGCCGATCGCCAAGAGCGCCAACACGCGCCTGATCAACAACGTTCCCGACGACCTGATGCTGTTTGCGGACGGCGGAATGATCCGCCGCGTCTTCCAGAACTTGATCGCCAACGCCATCTCTTATGCGCCCGGGGGCGAAGTCATCACGGGTGCGCGCCCCATGGCCGATGGCGCCTTCGTGGAGTGCTGGGTCAGCGACAACGGCGCGGGCATCCCCGCGCATCGCATCGACACCATTTTCGAGCTGCTCGAAACCGACGAGAACCGCTCCGACCGTTCCGGACTGGGCCTCGGCCTGGCCATCGTCAAGGCATTCGTGGAGGCGCATGGCGGCCAGGTCGCGGTGTCGAGCGAGCAGGGCATCGGCACGACCTTCAGGTTCACCCTGCCCACTACTGGCGGCTGACCAGCGGCGCAAAAGAAAGGGCCGCAACGAGATTCGCTGCGGCCCCTGAGACTACGGCGTAAGCCGGTTCAGCTTGTCAATTAACGGCCGTCGCCGTCGGCATCGCCCGGCAGGGCGCGCTCGACGTAATGCCAACCATCACGGACGGCACCCTTGGCTTCGTTCCACGCCAGGCGCGAATTGCCCTTGGTCGCTTCCCAATTGCGCTCGAGATCGCCTTCGATGTCGTCGAAGCGTTTGCCGCGATTGCCGCTGTAGGCGTTGTAGCCGAGGTTGTAGGCCGGCTCGTAGTCGTTCCACTCACGGCCAGAGGTGTAGTACGGGGTGGTGTTGTAGTTGGACTTCCAGTGATCGGCATACACGGTCGGGTTCACGGCTTCGGCGATGCTGTCACCAGCCGCCGCGCCGACGATTCCGCCAACGATGGCGCCAGCGGCCATACCAAGCGGGCCGCCCACGGCTCCGACGGTCGCGCCAGTCACTGCACCTGCAGCGGCACCGGTTCCGGCACCGATGGAATGATCTTTTTTAATGTCGGACATGTCTCTCTCCTTAAGATTATCGCCACCGGTTAAGCGGCGCTCCCATTCTTGGGAACCTTGATGTTGCGGCAGCGGAAATTAATGGAATCGGAATGACGATTGCGCGTCGGTTAAACTTTTGTTCCCGAGGTAATGAGATCCACCAGGAGCCGCTTGCCTCAGTTAAGTGAAGCCGTTGTCGGCGCGGATGGTTCTGCGATTTCCGCCCCGAGTTCGTACTGGATGGTCAGGATTTCACCGGAGTCACGCCTCGCCGTTGCGACGAAGCGGGTTAGCGCGGCGCCTTCGCCTTCGAAGCGGGTAATGCCCGCGCCGCTGATGAGCAGGCGATTGCGCCCGCCCGCCAGGTGCTCGATCCGCTGCAGGGAAAAATCCACCGGCTGCTGCGCGAATTCCACGACCAGTCGGGAACCAATCCGGTCGGCGATGCGCTGACGAAGCCCGGCGGCCACGGCAGCCGGTACCGCCTGCCGCCCGGAGTCCGCAACAAGGTACGCGGCTTGCTCGACCCGGTTGTCGATCACGTCGTAGGAGACCGTGACTTCGACAGGGACGGAAGCATCGGCATCGAAGAAAATCCTGCCGAGTCCGCGAGCCTCGACCGTGCGCCCGCTGGACGGTTCGAAATGCAAGGCGGCCAGGCGTACCCGCGCCTCACCGTCACCCAGGTCCTGGCGAACCTGCGCCAGCAGGGCGCGCTCCGCGGCAAGCTGCAATTCCGCATCACGAGGCAAGGCAGTCGCGCCCACGGATGATGGGCCTGGCGGAGCAAGAGCACTCGCCGGGATCGACTGGGAAGCGTTGCCAATAGCGGCGTTGATGAAGCCCCCCGCTGCGATCACGAATAGCGCAAGCCCAGACTTCGTCATATCCATATTCAGATTCCTGCAGCGATCCAATGCCCTAGCGCTGCAGAATTCGTGCCACGGCCGCCCATTCACCTTGTCGGGCTGAGAGCCGCAGTTCTTGCCGACAACCTGAACCGACGCCAGACGGGCGATGCAGAATGCAGGCTGGAAACGCTGAATGATCGTGCGGCTTGCGA
Organism: Gammaproteobacteria bacterium; assembly: GCA_031431355.1. Taxonomy (GTDB): domain Bacteria; phylum Pseudomonadota; class Gammaproteobacteria; order Xanthomonadales; family Xanthomonadaceae; genus Arenimonas. Next base: position 548 of record JANPDF010000282.1, on the reverse strand, counting down.
CCAGCCGGTTATCATCGTGGGCTCCGGCGGAGCATCGCGATGGCAAGAGTGGCACCGCTCACAGGCCGCATCCTGGCGATAGACGACGACAGGCGGCTGCTCGAGAATTTTTCGCTGTGCCTGGAGCAGGAAGGCCACCGCGTCACCACCGCCGACAACCTGGCGGCCGGCCTGCGCCTCGCCGCGACGCAACCCTTTCATGTTTGCCTGCTCGATCGCAGCATCGGGCAGGATTCCGGCCTGGATGCGCTGCCCAGGTTCCGGGAACTGGCGCCGCAGATGCGCATCATCATGGTGACCGCCCACGGCGGGGTGCCCGAGGCCGTGAAGGCGATCTCCGAAGGCGCCTGCGACTACCTGGTCAAGCCCTGCTCACCCGAACAGCTGCGAATTGCGGTCGCTCGGCAGCTCGACACCCGTCGCCTGCTGGACCGCCTGGACGACCTGGAACGCCAGGCGCCTATCCGCGGCTTCGAGATGAGCAGCCGCAACGAGCAGATGAACCAGGCCCTGCGAGTTGCCATGCAGGTGGCGCAAACCGACGCCAA
>JANPDF010000281.1:0-4774 GCA_031431355.1 Gammaproteobacteria bacterium | reverse complement strand
GCGCCACGCTGGTGGTCAACGCCGGGCAGTCCGGTTACTACCGCACGCTGTATGGACCGGCGCAGTTCGAGGCGATCCGGCGCGATTTCGCCGCGCTGCGGCCGATCGACCAGCTCGGCATCATGGGCGACACCTGGGCACTGGGCATGGCCGGTCGCCGCGCCTCGTCCGACATCCTCGATCTCGCCGCGGCAACGCCCGCCGATGCTGATCCGCGCGTCTGGGAACAAGTCGCCGGTGTGTTCTCCGGCATCAATGGCCTGTACGACGGCGACCCCGCGCGCCAGCGGCGCTTCCAGTCCTTCGCGATCGCGCGGCTGTCGCCGGTGCTGTCCCGGGTCGGCTGGATCGCGCGCGCTGGCGAGCCCGACCCGGTGGCGATCCTGCGCACGACGCTGATCGAGACCCTGTCCTACCTGGGAGACGAGGCGGTGATCGGCGAAGCCAAGCGCCGCTATGCCGCCAGGAACAGCGATCCCGCGGCCTTGCCGGTGGCCCTGCGCAAGACGGTAACGGCGATCGTCGCCGCGCACGCCAATGCCGCGCAATGGGACAGCCTGCGCGCCGAGGCCCAGTCGGAATCCACGCCGATGATCAGGGATCGCATGTACCGCCTGCTGGCGACCAGCAAGGACCGGGCGCTGGCGCAACGTGCACTGGAGCTGGCATTGACCGACGAACCCGGCGCCACCAACACAGCGCGCCTGATCTCCACGGTCTCCGGCGAGTTCCCGGACCTGGCCTACGACTTCGCGCTCGCCCACATGGACGCGGTCAACGAGCGCGTGGACACCAGCTCGCGCAGCATCTACTACCCCTCGCTGGGCAGCAATTCGATCGATCCGGCGATGATCGGCAAGATCCGGGCGTATGCCGGGAAGTACCTGAACGAGGGATCGCGGCGCAGCGCGGACACCGCCATCGCCAGCATAGAGAACAGTTTGCGCGTGCGTCGCGAGCGGATGCCGCAGATTGATGCGTGGCTGGTCGCGCGCACGGCGGACTGAACAGGCGAAATCGGCAGCAGGGCCGGACGGCGGTATATGACAAGTCCCGGGGATGCACTATTGTAGCCGGGACTGTCAGGGGGACAGCTGGGGTCGGCGCTTGCCAATGGATCTTGTCGAGAAGCAGTTTGCGGTCGATCACCTGAAGCCTGGCATGTACGTTAATCGGCTCGACCGCGATTGGCTGGAGACGCCGTTTCCGATCCAGGGCTTCTTCGTCAGCTCGGCCGAAGACATCGAGATACTGCACCAGTACTGCCAGCACGTGTTCGTCGACATCGAGCGGCGGCAGCCAGTGCCGGAGGCGCACCTGCTGCGCGATGCCAGCCGCGGCGTGGAGGCGCAGCGCGGCAAGGTCCGCCATGCCGACAGCGTCGCGCTAAACGATGAAGTCCAGCGCGCGCGCCTGGCGAACCAGAACGCCACCAGCATCGCCAGCCAGATTATCGAGGACGTGCGCGCCGGGCGGAAGCTGTCGGCGGCGCGGATCAAGGATGCGGTCGGCCCGATCGTGGACAGCGTGCTGCGCAACGCCGATGCCTTCTTCTGGATATCGAGCCTGCTCAAGCGCGATGCCTACCTGTACAGCCACGCGGTCAATTGCAGCGCGATGGCCGCCGCACTGGGTCGGCACATGGGCTTCCCGACCGAACTGCTGATGAGCCTGGCCACGGGCGGCTTGCTATTCGACGTCGGCAAGGCCGAGTTGCCCGACCAGGTGTTGAATGCACCCGACCAGATGACCCGCGAGGTGTCCTGGTCGATGCGCCAGCACGTGCAAGGCAGCCTGCGGATCATGGAGGAAGCCGGTATCCATGACGCGCACGTGTACGACATGGTGCGCTGGCACCACGAGCGCTTCGATGGCTCGGGCTATCCCGACGGACTGGCAGGCACCGCCATCCCGCTGTTCGCGCGAATGGCCGCGGTGATCGATTCCTTCGACGCGATGACCAGCGAGCGCGCCTACCAGTCGCCGACCTCCCGGCACGACGCGCTGCAGCAGCTGTATCGCGGCCATGGCACGTTGTACCAGCGCGATATCGTCGAGCAGTTCCTGCAATGCATGAGCATCTACCCGACCGGCTCGTTGGTGGAATTGAATACCGGCCAGGTCGGCATCGTGGTCGCCCAGAACCACGCGCGGCGCTTGCGGCCGCAGGTGATGCTGCTGCTGGATGCCAACAAGGACCCGTACGCGCGCTATCCGGTGCTCGACCTGCTGGCGGAGAACGAAAAGAACCCGGGAACCGCGATCGACGTCGTCTCGATTCCCCAGCCCGGCGCCTACGGCCTGGACCCGACCGCGCTCTACCTGGGCTGAGCCCATGCCGCGCCTGCCTTGCCGGTGCCCGGCGTGTTGAACCGCGAAGCCTGTTTCGAGGCCAGCGATCGCCTGCTGGCGAAGTGCCGCGCCGAGGGCAGCGTGCTGGCGGTGATGATCCTGCGCATCCGTCGCTTCCGTGAGTTCAACATCCATTTCGGCTACCAGGACGGCGACCGGCTGGTCGCGGCGGTCGGCGAGCTGGTGCTGAACGCGCTGCGCCCGGTCGACGAGATCATCCAGGTCGGCGCCTGCGATTTCGCGATCCTGCTGCCCGGCCTCAACAATGCCGAACACGCCACGCTGGCGGCGGCCCGGCTGATCCGCGTGTTCCAGGATCCGGTGGTGATTGGCGAACGCGCGGTACTGGTTGGCGCCACCGTCGGCGCCGCGCTGTTTCCCGACCACAGCGACACGCCCGACCGCCTGTTTCGCTGCGCGGAGCGCGCGTACGCGGTGGCACTGGACTCGATTGATCGCTTCGCCGTGTTCGCGCTGGCCTCGAATTCGGTGGACATCGGCCACGACGATCTGCACGAGGCGATCGTCAACAACCGGCTGGAACTTTATCTGCAGCCATTGCGTGACCTGCGCACGGGCGCCATCTCCGGCGTTGAATCGCTGGCCCGCTGGAACAGCGCGCGCTGGGGACCGGTGGAACCGTCGGCCTTCATCACGCTGGCCGAGCAGACCGGGTTGATCACGCCGCTGACCCGCTGGAGCCTCAACAACAGCCTGCACCACTACGCGGCGGCGCGGCGCATGGGGCTGGAGCTGCCGGTCTCGATCAACCTGTCGCCGCGGGTGTTCCCGGAGCGCGGAATCGTCGAACAGATCCTGGGCGCGTTGCGCATCTGGGACATTCCACCCGAGTCGATCGTGCTGGAAGTGACCGAGACTTCGGTGATGGATGATCCCGCGCTCAGCGCTGCCCTGCTGGGCCGCCTGCGCGACGCAGGACTGCGCATTGCCATCGACGACTTCGGCATCGGCCATTCGACCTTCGCCTACCTGCAGCACATCCCCGCCACCGAACTGAAGATCGACAAGTCCTTCGTGCTCGACATGGCCGGCAACCAGCGCACGGCACAGCTGGTGCGCTCGATGGTGGAGCTGGCCCACAACCTCGGCCTGGAAGTGGTCGCCGAGGGTGTAGAGACCGAGGCCACGCTGCAGGCGCTGACCGCGATGGGCTGCGATCATGCCCAGGGTTACCTGATCGGGCGGCCGCAGCGCGCCGCGGACTTCCTCGCCGCCCAGGTGGGTCAGGAAGCCGTCGGCTAATCCTGGTGTTGCCAGCGCGGCTGGCCGCGACGACGCCTACTCAGGCAGCAAGAACCAGGTGCAGCGGATTGCGCCACTGGGCAAGCAATGCCGCTTCCTTGGCCTTGGCACTGTGCAGGTGCGCTTCCTTGACGTGGCCATAGCCGCGGATGTGTTCCGGGATGCGCGCGATCTCGACGGCGAGCGCGTGGTTGCCCAGGGTCAAGCCAGCGAGCAATTCGTCGACGGTCTTGCGGTAGTCGACGATCAGCTGCCGCTCCATGCGCCGTTCGGCGGTCTTGCCGAACACGTCGAAGGCGCCGCCGCGCAGGAACTTCAGGCGCTTGAGCAGCTTGAACGCCGTGAAGATCCACGGCCCGTACTCGCGCTTGACCAGATGGCCGTCGCTGTCGCGCTTGCTGAACATCGGCGGCGCCAGGTTGAGGTTCAACTTGAAATCGCCTTCAAACGTTTCACGCACGCGCTTCTCGAAATCGCCGGTGCTGTACAGCCGCGCCACTTCGTATTCGTCCTTGTAGGCCATCAGCTTGAAGGCATAGCGGGCGACCGCCTCGGCCAGTCCGGTCAGGCCCGGCGTGCGCTCGGTCTCGATCGCGCGCACGCGATTGACCAGGCTCGTGTAGTGGCTGGCGTAGGCCTGGTCCTGGTACTCGGTGAGGAACTTGGCGCGGATCGCGACGCTCTCGTCCAGCGAGTGGCTGAGCCGGCCTTCGCCGACGAAGGCCGCAGACGTGGCGGAAGTATCGTTTGCGACGAAATCCGTCGCATCCGGCGCGGCAGTCACGCCGGCCGCGGTCTTCACCGACTCCAGGTCGTGCGCGGCCATGCGGCCCCAGGCGAAGGCCTTGCGGTTCATTTCCACGGCGGCGCCATTGAGTTCGATCGCGCGCATCAGCGCCGCGAACGAGACCGGCACCAGGCCCTGCTGCCAGGCGTAGCCGAGCATGAACAGGTTGGTGGCGATGGCATCGCCCATCAGCGCCAGCGATAGCTCGGAGGCGTCGACCACCGACGGGTCTTCGCCGGCCAGCGCCGTCTTCACCGCATCGATGATGCCGGCCGCGGGGAACTGCAAGTCGGTGTTGCGGGTAAAAGTGCCCGGCATCGCCTCGTAGCTGTTGAGCACGACATGGCTGCGGCCGGCGCGGATCTTCGACAG
>JANPDF010000280.1:0-9881 GCA_031431355.1 Gammaproteobacteria bacterium | reverse complement strand
CCGGCCGCCAGCGCGGCACCGCGCCGTGCTATCGCTGCCTGTTCCCGGAAGCGCCGCGCGCCGAGGACGCCCCCAATTGCGCCGAGGCCGGCGTACTTGGCGTGCTGCCCGGCGCAGACAACTGGGCGAAGAAACGTGGCCGCGGCTTGCCCCGGGCCTGGATGCCGTCGAGCAGCCGCCGTGCCAGGGTGAGGTAGGTCGCGAACACCGACACCGGGTTGCCGGGCAGTCCAAGGAAGTGCGCCGAACCCAGCTTGCCCGCCAGCACCGGCATGCCCGGCCGCATCATCACCTTCCAGAAATAGGTATCGCCGTGTTCGGCCAGCAACGCCGGCAGGTAATCCTTCTCGCCCGCGGACACGCCGCCGCAGGTGATCACCACGTCGAAGGAAAACGCCGCGTCGAGCAAGGCGGCCCGGATGCGCTGCGGATCATCAGGCAGCACTGGCCACGCGACCGGCTCGAAGCCGTCGGCGATCAACAGGGTTTGCAGCAGCACGCGATTGCTGTCGTAGATCTCGCCGGGCGCGAGCACCGAACCGGGTGGCTTGAGCTCATCGCCGGTGGTGAACACCGCGACCGTCGGCCGCCGGTGAACTGACAACTCGTGGCGACCGCTAGACGCAGCCAGGCTCAGTGCCGCCGGAGTCAACACCTCGCCGGCGCGCAGGATCGTGTCACCGGCGCGGACATCTTCCCCAGCGCGGCGCACGTGAGCGCCAGCTGTGACCGGTTGGCCGACCGTCAGGCGATCGCCCTCAAGTTCCACTCGCTCCTTGATCACCACGCTATCGGCGCCCGGCGGCATCGGTGCCCCGGTGGTGATGCGAATGCATTGGCCGGGACCGACGATCGTGCCCAGTGCGGTGCCGGCGAACTGCTCGCCGATCAGGGTAAGGACGGCGCCCCGTGCTTCGGTGATATCCGCACTGCGCACGGCAAAGCCATCCATCGCCGAGTTGTCGAACGAAGGCAAGTCGAGCGTGGAGACGACGTCCTCGGCCAGCACGTGGCCGAGCGCGCGCGACAGCGGCCGGGATTCAACCGGCAGGCGCGAAGCGAGTGCCACGCGATCGAGGATCTCGCACGCTTCGGAAAAACGGATTCGCGTCGGGAAGGCGGCGGACAACGGCCTTACCCGAAGTCGGCGGGGGTATTGAGGTTGCCCAATCGTTGCGGCGAGATGTCGCTCTCGCGAAAGCCCAGTTGCTGCTGCACGCCATGGACCGCGCCAAAGCCGGAGTCCAGCGCGTTGGCGACGGCAAAGCGGGCGATGCCCACCGGCCACAAGGCCACCAGCGGCTGCGAGCCGTCGGCATCGCGCAGGGCCGCGCCGACGTCAGTGTCGTCGTTCTCGATGGCCGCAGATAGGGATTCAAGCAGGTCCTGGGGGATATCCAGCAGGTCCACGGGCACGGTCAGCAGCCATTCGCTGGTGCTGGCCGCCAACAGCGACTCGATGCCGGCCAGCGGGCCGGGGAAGCCGTTGCGCAGGTCGCGGACTACTTTCGCGCTGCCGTTGATCACCTGGGCATCGTTGCCGTTGTAGCTGACCAGCACTTGGCCGTATTCGTTGCCCAGTGCTGCCAGCGTGCGCGACAACAGCGGCTCGCCGAGGAATTGCGCGACCGCCTTGTCGGCGCCACCGAGCCGGCGCGCCTGGCCGCCAGCGAGGATTCCCAGGGTGATCTGATCGTGCCTGGGCATCTACTTGCGCTTTACGTGGCGCATCAGCCGCTTGCGCTTCTCGAGCTGCTTGTCGGTCAGCACGTTCTTCTTGCCTTCGTACGGATTGACGCCTTCCTTGAAGATGAACTTCACCGGCGTGCCGACCAGCTTGAAGCGCTTGCGGAAAAAATTTTCCAGGTAGCGGCGGTAGCTGTCGGTCAGCGTCTTCAGGCGGGTGCCGTGGACGATGAACATCGGCGGATTGTCGCCGCCCGGATGGGCGAAGCGCAGCTTGGCCACGTGGCCGCGCACCACTGGTGGCGGGAACGTTTCGTAGGCCACTTCCAGCGCCTTGGTGACTTCGGCGGTGGAGAATTTGCGGGTCGCGGAACCATGGGCGCGGTTGATGGCGTTGAACAGCTCGCGCATGCCGGTGCCATGCTTGGCGGAAATGGTGACCTGCTCGGCCCAGGTGCAGAACGACAGCTTGCGGTCGAGCAGCGCGCGGGTCTGGTCGCGCTGGTAATCGCTCTGCCCGTCCCACTTGTTGACTGCGATCACCAGTGCGCGGCCGGCTTCAAGCACGTGGCCGAGCACGGTGGCGTCCTGTTCGGTGACGCCTTCGCCGGCGTCGAGCATCACTACCGCAACCTGGCAGCCCTGGATCGCTTGCAGGGTCTTGAACACGCTGAATTTCTCGACTGCTTCCTCGACCTTCGCGCGGCGGCGCAGGCCAGCGGTGTCGATCAGCCGATACGGGCGGCCATCGCGTTCCATGTCCACCGCGATCGAATCGCGGGTGGTGCCCGGCACGTCGGAGGCGATCATCCGCTCCTCGCCGAGCAGGCGATTGACCAGCGTCGACTTGCCGACGTTGGGGCGGCCGATGAAGGCGACGCGGACGCGGCTGCCGTCATCATCGAGCGCCTCGGTGTCCTCGTCCGGCGGCAATCGCGGGATCACCGCCTCGATCAGCTGCGGGATGCCGCGCTGGTGGGCGGCGGCAATCGGAATGATGGTCTCGACGCCAAAGCGCGAGAATTCGTTGACGCAGGCGGCTTCGTCCAGGCCGTCGGTCTTGTTGACCACCAGGTAGAACGGGCGGCCGGTCTTGCGCAGCCAGGACAGGATGGTCTGGTCGAGTGCTGACGGGCCTTCGCGACCATCCACCACGAACAACACCAGGTCGGCCTCTTCCGCGGCAGCGCGCGACTGCCGGGCGGTTGCGCCCGGGAGACCGTCTTCTTCCTCGGTCAGGCCGCCGGTATCGCAGACGGCGAACGGATGCTTTTCGTCGAGCCGGCAGATGCCGTAATTGCGATCCCGGGTGACGCCCGGCTCGTCATGGACGAGGGCGTCACGGGTTCGGGTCATGCCGTTGAACAGCGTCGATTTACCGACGTTGGGCCGTCCGACCAGGGCGACCAGCGGCAACATCGCTTAGTTGCCCAGGCGATAGGCGGTGAGCTTGCCCTCGTTGGTCAACGCGTACAGCGTGCCATCCGAGGACATTTGCGGGGTGCCGCGCAGCGCCGCTTTTTCGATGTGGTCGCGGCCGACCACGTCGCCGGTTTCGAGCTTGAACCAGTGCAGGTAGCCTTCCAGGTCGCCGACGACGCCGTAGGCGCCCTGCACCACCGGCGTGGTCAGTTGCCGGCGCTCAAGGAGGTTCTGCTTCCACGTGGGGCTGCCGGAGGCGCGGTCGAGCGCCCAGATATTGCCGCCCTTGTCGGTGAGCAACACCTTGTCGGCCGAGATTGCGACGCCGGAGTAACTGCCTACGTCGTGGGTCCACAGCGGCTGGCCGCTGGAAGCGGACAGGGCCATCACCCGGTCGTGGTAGCTGACGACATACAGCTGGTCGCCGTCGAGCACCATCTCGCCATCAATGTCGGCCATGCGGTCGAGCTCGGTGCGGCCATCGGGCTCGGCGATGGCCTGCTCCCAGATGCGCTGTCCGTCGTCCTCGCGCAGGGCGACCACACTGCCATCGTCATAACCGATGTAAGCCACGCCGTTGGCGCCGATCGGCGAGGAATTGCCGCGCACGCTGAGCGTGGGCAAGCCGCGATCGAACACCCACTTGCGGGCGCCATCGGCCGGATCCAGGCCGAACACGCGGCCGTCGTTGCTGCGCACGATCACGCGGTTGGCCATCACCAAGGGCGCGCTCAGGATTTCCGAAGTCACTCGCACCGACCAGCGCTTTTCGCCGCTGTCGGCACTGAAGGCGACCACTTCGCCATTGCGTCCGCCGACCACGACCAGGCCGTTGCCGACGCCGGGGCTGCCGGTCAGGCCGATCTCGGACTTCTCGCGCTTCCAGAATTTCAGCTTGCTGCCGGACTTCGGCGCCTCGACGGCGTTCGCTGCCCACAGCTGCTTGCCGCTGGCCGCGTCCAGGGCCAGGACTTCGCCGTCGACATTCACCGCATACAGGCGATTGCCATCGAGCGCGGGACGCTGGCGCAACCAGCGGCGGCCTTCGCCGTCACCGAGGTTGACCGACCACAGCGATTGCACGGCGATTGGCGAAGCCAGCTCGGTCAGCTCGGCGGGCTTGGCCGCTTTGCTGCCCTTGCTGCCGAACCAGCCCTTGACGGTGTTGAGCGAGGAGCAACCCGGGGCAATCGCGATGACCAGGGCCAGGATAAGGGTACGTCGCAGCATGGATCAGCTCTCCGGCTTGGCCGGCGGATTTCCGCCGGCATCGATTAGTTTCAGTTCCAGCAGCGGACGCGTTGGCGCCGCCTGGTCGAGTCGGGTCAATGCCGCCTCGTAGGCCTTGCGTGCTTCGTCGCGCTGGCCGCGCGCTACGGCGATGTCGCCGCGCAGTTCATCGGCGATTTCGGCGTAGCGCGGCTTGCTGACCGAAGCCAGTTCCTTGGCGGCTTCGTCGGCCTTGCCGGAAATCAGCAACAGGCGCGCCAGGCGCAGCTGCAGCAGCTCGCCCAGGTCGGCCTGCTTGACCTTGGGCTTGAACGCGCGCAACAGGGCGATTGCCTCGGTGGACTTGCCGGCGGCATTGAGCGCCGCGGCGTTGCGCAGGACGGCCAGTTCGGCGAACGGCGTGTCGCCGTACTTGTCCGCGATCTGCGTAGACAGGATCTTGGCCTTGCCGGCGTCCTTGGCTTCCAGGGCCTCGCTGAAGGCCTGGTACTGGCCGGCCGCTTCTTCCTGGTGGCGGACGCCCTTGCCCTGCCACCACTGCCAGCCAAAGATCAGGGCCAGGCCCATGGCGATGCCGGTGATGAGGGAGCTACCGTTCTGGCGGAGCCATTTCTGGACTTGTTCGCCCTGTTCGTGCTGGTCTAGGTCCATCGCGTTTGGATTTCTCGGCCGGCATGCAACTGCAGGCGCTCGTTGATTTGGGGAGGTTGTCGGCTCAGTCGGCTGACGCTGGGGAACCGATCTTGCCGTCAGAGGATACCGTAAAGTGCGCGACGTTCGCCTTGCGATAGGGCGCCAGGTCCACTGCCACGCCGGCCATGGAGACCTCCACGGCGGTGGAATCACCCAGCGTCACAGCGGCCAGTTGGCCGTCGGCGAAGCGTCGCTCGGAGCCTGACGTCACCATGCCTCGCTCAACATGAACACCCTGGCGATTGACCAGGTCGACCCAGCTGTCGGCCCGGAACCGGAGCACCATTTCATTGGCAGCCGCCGCCGGCGTGGCCGGCAAGGACGGCGCCAGGGATGCGGTCACCGTTTCGCTGTTCACCGTCGCCGGGGCCACGTTGGCGTCGGCATAGGTGGACAGCGAGTCGAGCGGCAAGCTATCGACGTTGCGCTTGGGCGTCTGGAAGTACATCGCCAGCATTACCACCGAGCCGACGATGACCACGGTCATCGCCAGGTAGGCAAGGTTCATCAGGCTGCGGTCGAAGACGCGCCGGGGCGCGGCGTTGCTGCCCACCGAGGCCAACTGCGGTGCCGGCTTGCCGCGAACCACATCATCGGCCAGCGTGATCGGCAGGCCGAGGAACTTGGCGTAACTGCCAACGTAGCTGCGCACGAAGATCGGTGCGCCCAGGCGAACCCAGTCTTCACGCTCGATGGCGTCCAGGATGGCCACCGGCAGCTTCAGCTGCTGGGCGACCGACTCCAGGCTTATCTTGCCCTTTTCACGGGCATGGCGAAAACGCAGGCCGATCGGGTCCTCGAACAGGGTGTCCTGGAAAGATTCAATGCTCATGGCGTGCGGGCCCCCTCCCCAGTGGGCACGTAGTTTGGAAATTCGGTCTTCAGTCGTTGCCGGTAGCGGGCCGCCGCGTGGCGGTCGCTGGCGGCGTCTTCGATCAGTGCGGCAAGTTCCAGCGTGGCGCCATCGAGGCGGAGCGCTTCGCGGCGTTGGTTGAAAGCGCGCGCCTCGAGTGCATTGCCCTGCTCCAGCTCGGCTCGCGCCAGCATGCCCAACACTTCGGTGTCGAGCGGCGATATGGTCAGCGCGCGGCGCAGATAGTCTTCGGCCTTGACCCACTCGCGCGCCTTGAGCGCGCAGCGACCAGCGTTGGACAGCGCCTGATGCGGGGTCCGGTAGCGGCCGTCGCGCAAGGCGCGGGCGAAATGTGCATCGGCCTCTGCGGTCTTGCCTTGCTCGCACAGCCAGGACCCATAGGCGTTGAGCACGGAGCCGTCGTCGGGCGCGAGCTTTAGCGCCCGCTCGAATTCACGAACGGCCTTGTCGGCCTTGCCGGTGCGCGAATAGATCAACGCGAGCACCGCGTGCACGTCGGCCGAATTGGGGTCGGTGGCCAGCGCCATTTCGGCGCGCTGCAGCGCGCGTTCGTTCTGCTTGTTGGCCAGGTAGTTCTGCGCCAGGCCCAGGTGGGTGCGGCCAACCGGGGACAGCGGCTGCGGAGGAGCGCTGGCGATACCGCCGGGCGCGACCGTTGCGCAGCCGCCAAGCAAGGCCAGCAGCAGGACGAACTCAGGCCGCCGCATCGGAAGCTCCCTGCGCCTGCAACTTGCGATTGAATTCGGCCTGGCGCCGGGTCCGGTCCATGACCTGGCCCTTGAGCTGCCCGCAGGCGGCGTCGATGTCGTCGCCGCGCGTGCGCCGGACCATGGTCAGCACTTGGCTGTCGAGCAGAATCGTCTGGAAATTGCGAATGTCGGCATCCTCGGAACGTTCGTAACGGGTGCCCGGAAATGGGTTGAACGGAATCAGGTTGACCTTGGCCGCGTTGGTGCGCTGTACCTGCGCGTCGAACTTGCGCATCAGCTTCGCCAGGCCGCGCGCAGTTTCGGGCTGGTCGTTGACGCCCTTCATCATGGTGTATTCGAAGGTGATGGACGTGCGCGGCTTGCGCAGCGCGTAGCGCACGCAGGCATCCATCAATTCGGCAATCGGGTACTTCTTGTTGAGCGGCACCAACTGGGTGCGCAGCTCGTCGAACGGGGCGTGCAGTGAAACCGCCAGCGACACGTCGCTGACTTCGGAAAGCTTGTCGATCATCGGCACCAGGCCAGCGGTGGACAGCGTCACCCGCTTGTTGGCGAGGCCAAAGCCGTTGTCGTCGCGCATCAGGCTCATCGCGCGTACGACGTTGTCGAAATTCAGCAGCGGCTCGCCCATGCCCATCATCACCACGTTGGTCAGCTTGCGCTGGTGGTGCGGGACATTGCCCAGGTGCTTGGCCGCCACCCAGACCTGGCCGATGATGTCGGCCGTGCTCAGGTTGCGATTGAATCCCTGGGTACCGGTGGAGCAGAAGGTGCAGGCCAGCCCGCAGCCGACCTGGCTGGACTCGCAAAGCGTGCCGCGGCCCTTGTCGGGGATGAACACCGATTCGATGGCGTTGCCGCCATCCATGCCCAGCAGCCACTTGTGGGTGCCATCGCTGGACGGCTTGTCGACCAGGGTGTTCGGCGGCAGCACCTGGGCGTATTCCTCGAGCTTGCCGCGCAGGACCTTGCCCAGGTCGGTCATTTCGTTGAAATCGGTGACGTGGCGGTGATACATCCACTTCATCACCTGGTGGGCGCGGAAGCGCTTCTCGCCGAGCGTGTCGGCGAAGAAGCTCTCCAGCCCCGTGCGATCGAGGTCGAGCAGATTGGTCCTGGCGGCGACCTCGGTCACATCGGTTCCTGTTGCAGCACCGGCCCGCTTAGCGCGGGCACAGCTCGGTGGCGGAGAAGAAATAGGCCGTTTCGATCGCGGCGTTCTCGGCGCTATCGGAACCGTGCACGGCATTGGCATCGATGCTTTGAGCGAAATCGGCGCGGATGGTTCCGGCGGCCGCGTCCTTGGGGTTGGTAGCGCCCATCAGGTCACGGTTGGCGGCGACGGCGTTCTCGCCCTCGAGCACCTGGATCATCACCGGGCCGGAGCTCATGAAGGCGACCAGGTCGTTGAAGAAACCGCGCTCGCGGTGGACGGCGTAGAAACCCTCGGCTTCCTTGCGCGACAGGTGCTTCATCTTCGCGGCGACGACTTTCAGGCCAGCGGCCTCGAATCGCGCGTAGATCTGGCCGATGACGTTCTTGGCGACCGCGTCGGGCTTGATGATGGAAATGGTGCGCTCCAGCGCCATGTTTGATGCTCCGGGTAATGGGTAATGAAAAGAGACAGGAAAACCGGGAGAATCTACCACAAAACCCTTCTCGAAACACGGGTTTAGCTCTCATTCCGCAATCAGATTCGCAGGTAGGTTCGACGCGAGGGAAGAACGCCGCGGAGTTACCGGTTACGTACGACATGCCCTTCGCGGTCCCTGCGGGCGCGACGATGTGGCGGATCGTGTTGCCGGCGACATGGCTCGAGCCCTGGACCGCGATGCTGTGGACGTCGGCGCCGAACGGCGTGCCCATACCGCCGACCCACCGCAGGCGGGCACGAGCGCCGCCGACGCGCCGATCGGCCCGGACGCAACGGCCGATGGAGGTTTCCGGAAGGGATTCAGGGCCGGGTGTCGACGAACCCCATGCTGCCCTTGGAGGTAAGGTTCACGGTGGTGGCCGGTGCGCCCACGTCGATCCGGGAAACGTACTCGTAGACGTTGGAAAGGCGCGGGCTCAGGCGCATGAACACGATGTGCGTGTCGCCGGTGGAGAAATGGCTGCGCATGCCGCCCGCGTTGGTGCGGCGGATGGCGAAACTGCCGGGCACGCCTTCGGCGGGCATCGTGTATTCGACGAACGTGCGGGTCGAGGCGCCGGGGGGCGTGCCGCTGGTGAACAGCAGTGCCGGGCGGGTGCGCGCGACATCGAAGTCCTCGATGCCGTGGATGTTGTTGGCGAGGAAGAAGGCATCTTCGTCACTGAACAATGGTTCGGGCACGTCGATGACGTCGTTGTTCACGTCCAGCGTCGCCTGCACCATGGTCTGCAGGCTGCCCACCCGGACCGGGAAGACGAAACGTCCCGGGCCGGTCCAGCGCACGGCGGTTATGCTGCTGCTGCCCGACAACGCCGCCGTCCACAGCAGCTTGGAACTGCCGCCGGCGGCGGCCACGAGATGGATGTCGGTGGCGCTCGTGCCGTTCACGTTCGGCGTGCGCTTCGTGTACAGAAGCTGGCTGCCGTCCGGCGAGAAATCGACGAAAGCCGCGCCCTGGTACGGCGCGCCCACCGCGTCGATGACGGTGACGCCGAGCACGCTCACCGAACTCGCGAGCACCCGGAAGCGCACAACCTTGAGCACCCCTGCCTGCACGAAGGCGATCCGGCGCAGCGTCGGGTCCAGCGGGTCCACCGGCGCCATGTCGATGCCCTCCAGGCGCACCTTGTTCGCCTTGTAGACGAGGAACCGGCTGCTGCCGTTGTCATTGGCGACGTAGAGATTGTCCGAACTGCCCTCGAACGAGGTGTAGGCGATACGCGGATCGACCTGGGCCTGCGCCGCTGTCACGAAAGCCGCAAGGAGGGCAACGATCTGCAGCAGGTGGCGGCGCATGTTCTTCTCCCAAGGGGTCGGACGGCACGAGCGGTAGCCGCCACGTTACGCCCATCGGCGACTGCGCACATCCTCCATCTGGAGGAGAAATCAGCCCGTCGCTTCACCCGCCGCCAGCTCGGCGGCTAGTTCCGGCGATACGCCCGGAATGGGGCTCCAGTCGTTGCGGTCGATCTGTTCGGCGGGCAGGAAACGCCGCTCGCAATCCAGGTACACGCGCCAAGAGCCCCGCACTAGCCAATGGACGTGAGATCGGCATCAACGAGACACCGTCTCCTTGTGACGTCGGCCGCTGGGTTGGGGCGTGCTCGCGTCG
>JANPDF010000279.1:0-4245 GCA_031431355.1 Gammaproteobacteria bacterium | reverse complement strand
CCGGGCGCGTCGCCTACGCCGAATGGTTGAAGGGCTATGGCCTGCTGGTGATCCTCGACCATGGCAACGGTTGGATGACCCTGTACGCGTTCAACGATGCCTTGCTCAAGAACAGCGGCGACAGCGTGTCGGCCGGCGAGGCGATTGCAACGGTCGGCAGTTCTGGCGGCCAGGGTCGGCCGGCCCTGTATTTCGAGTTGCGACGCAACGGCCAGCCGCAGGATCCGCGCAGTTGGTTGAGCAAGTAAGGCTGCGACGGCCGCTAGCTAATTATTTCGCCGGTGCCGCGCTATGCCTGGTCGGAACAGCAGTGCGAGCACCACCCCGACTGCGAATCCAGTCAGGTGCGCCCACCATGCGACGGCCCCGAAGGTCGGCCCGACGAAGGTGAAGATTAGCTGCAAGGCTGCCCACAACCCGATCAGCAGCGCCGCCGGCGCGCGAATGAACTCCAGCCACAGGCCCAGCGGCACGACAATGCCCAACCGCGCGCGCGGGAACAGCACCAGGTAGGCACCGATCAGCGCCGAGATGCCGCCGCTGGCGCCGACGATGATTCGTTCCGGCGCGCCCATCAGCAGGGACGCGGCGAGGTTGGCCAGCGAGCCACCGATGAAGAACAAGGCAAGCAATCGTCCCGCGCCGAGCGCTCGCTCGCCGGGCACGCCGAAGATCAGCAGGAACACGCCATTGCCGAGCAGGTGCCAGAGGCTGGCGTGGATGAACAATGCGGTGACCAGGGTAAAGATGCGTCCGTCGTGCCACAGCAAGCGCCACTCGGACGCACTGGCAGACAGCGTGCCCCACTGCAGCAGCGCCGCCTGCCGCGCCGGGTCCGCGCCAGCGCGATTGAGCAAGATGAAGCCGATGATGGCGAGCACGGCAAGCAGGGCAGCTGCCCAGGGACGGTGCGGCTGGTGGCGCGAAGGAAGGCGGACGAACACCATGGTGAAGGCTAGGGTCGCGGCAGCAGCACGCGGCGGCCGTTGATGTTGAGCACCACACCGTCGCGGCGAATCTGCTCGACCACGCTCGGGCCCAGGATCGCTCCCTCCGTCACGCGTTGGCCATCGATGATCGCGAAGCGTTTGTCCGGTTCGCGGGCGAAAACATGCATGCTTAACTTCAGCGGCGGCAGCGCGGCACGCTCGCCGGCCGAGAGCACAGCGATCGGCGGCAATGCGTCGTCTTCGGGGGTCTGCGGGACAACGCTCTCGGCCGATGGCGGCACGGCGACGGCGGGAGTCGCAGCGTGCGCGGTGGCTTCCGCGCCTTGCATTGCGGTTGGGGCGGCGGCCTGCGGCGGGTTCCTGGCCAGCGACGGGGTCGCGTTCGCGGCCGGTACGCCTGGGCCTGGCTTTCCCGGGTCGGCAGCTGGCGATGGCGGGGCGAGTACCGTTGCTGCGCTACGCGCGGTCACTGCAGCGGACGGCTGCTCGGAGCGGGGCGCGGAATCGCCTTCCCCTTCTGCCTCGATGCGCTGCTTCTCGGCGAGGAAATACATGGCCGCCGCGATCGTCAGCGCGACCAACACGAGGGCCGGCCACCAGCGGGCCCAGTGCGGGCCGCGGTTCGGCACACCTGGCGGCAGGCTGGCGTACAGGTCAGGCGCTTGTCCGCGGCGGCGTTCGGCTTCGGACTTGCGCAGCGCGTCCAGGATCAACGACATGTCAGCCGACTCCCCGCGTGGACAGCGCCAGCAACACCACCACCGCGCCGCCGAGCAACAGGCACCAGCCGAAGATTCGCCAGGCCGGACCGGGATGGCGAACCGGCGGCAGCACTTCGCGCGCGGCAAGATCCACCAGCCCGGCATCGACGCGGTTGCGGCCGTGCACGTAGCCGGCCAGCAATGCGCGCTCGCCGAGCACGTTCAACAGCCGTGGCACGCCACCCGATAGCGCATGCAGGCGGCGTACGGCGGATTCCTCGAATGGAAACACGCTGGCGCCGGCGATGCCGATTCGGTAGCGCAGGTAGGCGCCGGATTCCGCCGCCTGCAGCGGCGTCAGGTGATAGCGCGCGGTGATCCGCTGCGAAAGCTGGCGCAAGGCTGGCCTGGCCAGCGTCTCGCGCAATTCTGGCTGTCCGAGCAGCACCACCTGCAGCAGTTTCTGCGTGGAGGTTTCCAGATTGGTGAGCAGACGCACCTGCTCGAGCAACTCGCGCGACAGCTCCTGCGCCTCGTCGATGATCAGCACCACGCGCAGGTCCTCGCCGTAGGCCTGCAGCAGGTAGGCGTTGAGCGCGTCGATCTGGGTCTTCAGGCTGCGCCGCTTGCCGGGGATCTCGACATGCAGTTCCTCGCAGATCGTCTCAAGCAATTCCAGCGGCGTCTGTTTCGGATTGAGTACCAGGGCGACGCGCACATTGTCGGGAAGCTGCTCCAGCACCAGGCGGCACAGCGTCGTCTTGCCGGTGCCGACCTCGCCAGTCAGCTGCACGAAGCCGCCGCTGCCGCCCTGGCCGATGCCGTACATCAGGTGTGCCAAGGCATCCCGGTGCCGTTCGCTCAGGAACACGAAGCGCGGGTCGGGAGTGATGGCGAATGGGGCTTCGGTCAGGCCGTAATGGCTCAGGTACATCCGGCAAGGGTAGGGCAAAGCACCGGCCGACCCAAGCGCGAAGCAGTCGCTACTTGCCGTTGCTCAGCGGCGACAGGTCGACGGCGACCGCAAGGTGGTCGGAACCTGCCGCCGGGAGCGCGCGATAGGCATCAATCCGGAAACCGGCGGTCAGAATGTGGTCCAGCGCGCGCTCAGGCGCCCAACTCGGGAAGGTCGGCACGCACAGGGCCGGCGGAGCCAGCCGTGTCTTCTGGTAGAGCAGGCGCATTTCCGCGGCGTCGTGGTGGCAATTGAAATCGCCCATCAGCACCAGCCGGGGTTCGTCGGCCAGCAATTCGGCGAGGAAGCCCAACTGCATGTGCCGCGAGCGCGGGCCGAGCGACAGGTGGGTGACTGCCAGCAGCCAGGAGTCCTTACCCTCGCCGAAGCGCGACAGCAGTACGCCGCGGCCGGCGACACGACCGGGCAACGCGTAATCGAGCAGCTCGGTTGGCTCGAGCCGGCTGAGCATGGCGTTGCCGCTGCCGGCGATGCGCGAGATGCGTCGGTTGGCCTGGTGGCTGACGAATGGAAACTGGCCGCGCTCGGCGAGGTAGTCGCTCTGGTTGTCAAAGCCCGAGCGCATGCTGCCCGGATCGCTTTCCTGCAGGCCGACCACGTCGAAGGGCGAGAACAGCGCGGCCAGACTGTCCAGGTTGGCTCGCTTGCCATTCGGGAACACATGCGACCAGCTGCGCGTGATGTATTCGCGGTAGGCACGCGTGCTGGAACCTGCCTGGATGTTGCAACTGAGCAGGCGCAGCGTCTGGTGGGCGCTTTCGGACATATCGCCGACGATCATACAGCGGTCAAATTGAACGCCGGCAGAAGCGTAGGCTTCCGGGCTTGGTGGGGAAAGCAGCTGTTAGTAGGGCGAGGGCGCGTGCCGGCATTGATTTCTAGTCGCCGCCCGATACCGGCTTGGTAGAAATCAATACCGGCGCCCGCCTGCCTCACTGGTCGCAGTTTTGGGAGTTCAGGCGGCACCCTGACGTGCTGCAGGCCGGCGTGTGCCGGGCAACGCTCGATTCGCACTGCGTGCTCGGTCGAGCTGTCACCCGCCACCCGCTTACCACCACCGCGCTGCTTTGCCCACCGACCCCCGTTCGCGATTCACTCGACGGGTGCCGCTGTGACTCCAAAACCGGCGTTGGTCATTGCGGGCGGCTGTCGGTTTCCATTTTTACCAAGCCGGTATCGGGCGGCGACTAAAAATGGGAGCCGACAGCCGCCCCATCGCGACCCGCCTTTACTTCTTGGCTGCGGCCAGAGCCGCGCGCTCCTTGGCGATCAGGAAGTTGGTGGTCGCCAGCATGCCCGGGAAGCCACGGTCCTGGGTGACCAGGACCCGGTACTTGCCGTTGATGATGATGGTCGGCGTCGCGTTGACCCCGGTGCGCATGGCGAACTGGCGGGCGCGGTTGAGCTTGGCGGTCACGCCGAAGCTCTGCATCGTGGCCAGGAACTTGGCGCGATCCACGCCCCACTTGGCGTAGGTGTCGGCGATTTCGTCGGGCGTGCCGGTCTTGATCGCCTGGTCAACGAACACTGCCTTGAACACGGCGTCGTGGGTGCGTTTCTGCACGCCCAGGATTTCGGCGGCGAAATAGGCGCGGGCGAAATCATCCCAGGAACCGCC
>JANPDF010000278.1:0-6629 GCA_031431355.1 Gammaproteobacteria bacterium | reverse complement strand
GGTAGCGGTTGTCGTGCGTCGGACCGACCGAGCGCGCAGTGCGAATCGGGCCGTTGCACGGCGACCGCTGGCCTGCAGCAGTTCGGGGTGCCGATCTGACTCTTTGCACGGCGATGGTTCCGGACAGGCGGGCGCCGGTATTGATTTCTACCAAGCTGATATCGGGCAGCGACTAGAAATCAATGCCGGCGCGCGCCCGCGCCGCACTTACACCCGCCCCTTCGCGAACAAAAAAGCCGCCCGGAGGCGGCTTCGTCGTTTCATTGCCAGTTCGCTTACGGCGCGGCGCCGGAGTCCACGAAGCTGACCTTGACCAGGTTGGCGTTCTTGGCGCGCGACAGCACTTTCGCCAGCGTGTCGTATTCGGCATCGCGGTCGGTCTCGATCTCGACCGTCGGCTGCTTGGTCGCGTCGATGGTGCCACTCGGGGTTTCGCCACGGGCACCTTCGACATCGAACTGCGCCTGCAGCGTGCTCAGCGGAGTCGGGCTACCGTTCCAGCTGACCGAACCGCCGGCATCGATGTGGATCCGGATCGGTTCCGGCGGGTTGCCTGGCGGCGGCGGATTGCGATTCGGCTGCGGCAGGTCGACCTGGATCGGATACGACAGCGCCGGCACGGTCACCATGAAGATGATCAGCAGCACCAGCATCACGTCCACGAGGGGCGTGACGTTCATGTCGGCCATCGGGCCGCCGCCGGAGTTGGAAGAAAATGCCATCGGGGTTTCCTGCCTTTATTTGGCGCGTTCGGGGCCGGACACGAATCCGACCTTGCGCACGCCAGCGCGGCGCAGCGCCTGCACGCTGTCATTGATGATGCCGTACTTGGTGTTGGCGTCGGCACGCACGTTGACTTGCGGCTGCGGATCCTTCTGCACCAGCACGGACGTGTACTGTTCCAGGCGCGCCGCGGTGACCGACTCGTCGTTCCAGAAACGCGAACCGTCGGCCTTGATCGCCAGCGTCACCGGCGGCGTCTTCAGGGTCGGCCTCACCGCAAGCGAGGCCTCGGGCAGCTTGACCACGACTTTGTGCGTCATCAGCGGCGCGGTGATCATGAAGATGATCAGCAGCACCAACATCACGTCCACGAGGGGCGTGACGTTGATGTCGGCCATCGGGCCACCGGTGGAATTCGAACTGAAAGCCATGGTTGCTTACCTACCTGTGGGCCGGACTTAGCGCTTGACTTCGCCGACGCGCGAACCGGTCGCGAAGAAGTCGTGCAGGTCGTGCGCGAAGGTGTCGAACTTGGCGTACGTATCGCGGTTGACGCGCACGAAGTAGTTGTACGCAAGCACGGCGGGGATGGCGACGCCCAGGCCGATGGCGGTCATGATCAGTGCTTCACCGACCGGGCCGGCAACGGCGTCGATCGAGGAGGAACCGCTCTCGCCGATGTTCAGCAGCGCGTGGTAGATACCCCAGACGGTGCCGAGCAGGCCGACGAACGGCGCGGTGGCGCCGACGGTGGCGAGCCAAGTCAGGCCATTCTCAAGGTTTGAGCTTTCGCGGGTCACGGCCTGGCGCAGCGCGCGGTCGATGAACTCCGAGCGATTCAGCGCTTCGACCAGGCGGCTGCCTTCATGGCGCTGGTGGTGGGCGGCGGCCTGGGCGCAATCGAGGGCGATCTTGGAGAACGGCTCGTTGAGCTTCTGCTCTTCCATGAAGCGGATCGCGTCCTGCGCGTTCGGGGTTTCCCAGAACGTGCGGATGACGCGGTCGGCGCGCGAGCGGATGACCAGATTCTTGATCAGGTTGACGATGGTGTACCACCAGGCGCCGACCGACATGACCACCAGCACGACCAGCACGCCGGCGCTGATGACGTCCAGGTTCTGCACCATATGGCTGAAACCCAGCTTCTGCAGGGATTCGGCGTTGGAAGCAGCCGGTGAAGCAGCCGCGGCGGCGGCGGTGATAAGGATGTCCTGCAGCATAAATAGGGCCTTCTAAGGGTTTGTCGTTAAAGGGTGAATTCGACCGGGACTTTCGCTTTGCCGGCCACGCGTACGCCACCACGGGTCCCTGGATTGATCTTCCAGCGACGCGCCGCCGTGACGGCGGCCCGATCCAGATTGCGATTACCGCTGGATTGTTCGACCTGGACGTCGGTGACAGCGCCGCTGACGTCATAGGTAAGCAACAGGATGGTAGTACCGCTGATGCCGCGGCGCATTTCTTCCGGCGGATAGCGCGGCGGATTCAGGGCCCGGCCGGTCGGATCGACCGTGCCTTCGTAGTCCACCGGCGCGGAGACCGGCGCTGGCGGCGCTGGCGGCGGCGCCTGGTAGGCGACCGGGCTCGGGGTGTCGTACACCACCGGCGGTTCTTCCGGCGGCGGCGGGGTGAGGGTCGGCTGCGGCACTTCAACCACGCGGGTGATCGTACGTGGCGGTTCCGGCGGCGGCGGCGGCGGCGGTGGCGGCGGCGGTGGCGGCTCGATGAAGTTGACCAGGGTCACTTCGTCTTCCTTGTCCGCCGACTGCGGTGTCGAAACGGGCGCCATAAGCATCATGAACACCATGACGTGCAGGGCAATGGCGAACGCCGTGCCCGCAACTCGCGGCCAGCTGAGCGTTTGCCGCGGGTTTTCGTAGTTGGTGTGGATTTCCGTCATTCGGGTGGCGGCTCGATCATTCGTTCTCGCGGCGCTCAAGCGCAACGACCCGCCACATTCCGGCAGCGGGAACGTATTAGCTTATACCAAGGCCCAGGCATAACCAACCGTCACTTTACCGAAGGTTGACGCAGTGCCGCTTCCGCCCATTTCTTGGTTTCCGGGTATTTCGCCGCTTCCAGCATCGCGGCCTTGGCCGCGGTCTTGTTGCCCAGGCCCAACTCAGCGCTGGCCAGCGCCTGGTAGGCCTCGCCCTTCTTCTTGATGCCCTTGGTGAGCGCGCTCTGCGCCGCAGCCCTGGCTTCGGCCCAATGCTCGTCCTGCGCCTGCAGCTTGGCCAGGTTCAAGAACATCTCGCCGTCCTTGCCCAGCGGCGCGGCCTTGGTCCAGGCCTCAATCGCCTGCGGGATCTGCTCGGACTGGTAAAAGATGCGCCCCTGGTACGCGTAAACGTCATAGCCCGGCGTCAGGATGCCTTTCTTGAGGCCCTCGTCGATCATCGCCATGGCCTGCTTCTCCTGGCCCTCGACATTGGCCAAGAGGCGGAACGCGATCTCGTAATCCTTGCTGGTGGTGAACAGACCCGCCGCGTGCATCTTGTTGAAGATCTCGATCGTCTTGGCGTCGTTGCCGGTCTGCTGGTAGACGCTGGCGAGGTTCATCATCACCGTCTTGTCGTTCGGCTTCCTGGCCAGCAGCTCTTCCAGCGCCTTGGCCGCTTCGGCCGGCTTGTCGCTGGACAGCATGATCTGCGCGCGCAGGTTGTAGGCCCTGGGATCCTCGGACTTGGTCTCGGCGAGGAAGCGATCGACGAAGGCCAGCGCCTCGGCATGCTTGTCGTCGGACTCCAGCATCTGCGCCAGCTGCAACATGATCTGGAAGTGGGTGTTGTTGCTCAGGCCATTGTCGTTGACCGCGCCGCGCAGGTAGCGGATCGCGTTGGTATAGCTGACCGAATCCTTGGCCAGCCAGACATAGCCGGCGATGTAGCCGGCGGTCGATTTGTCGAACGGGGTCGCCCTCGCATCAGCCAGGATCTCATCGGCCTTGGCGATGGCCAGGTCGGAGCTCCCTTCCTTTTCCTGCAGCTCGAACAGCGCGCTCAACTGCTTGGACAATGCCGGTGCGCCGACCGGCTCCGGCTCCACTCGGGTGGTGTTGGCGAACAGCGGTGTCGCCTTGGATGCCTTGGATGTCTTGCGGGTCTCACCGGCGGCCTTGCGTGCCGCGCGTGTATTCGCCTTCGGTTGCTCGATGCCGTACTGGGCATACGACGGGGTCGGGGCGAGCGGCAACAGGAGCGCCAGCGTAGCTGACAGGATTAGGTGGGTTTTCATGGCGACTCTCCGGGGATGCAGCGCGGACTGGATGCTAGAGCCTACGGGGGTTGGCCGCCGCCCTCAAGAAGGGCGGCCGCGGCCGCCGATCCGTTAGTCCATTCCTACAGCGGGCAACCTTAATAGAGTGTCAACGCGCGCCGCGGGCGAGCAGCCCACGCGCGTCGACCACCGCGGCTCAGACGTCGAGGTTGCCGACCCGGAGCGCGTTCTCCTCGAAGAACTCGCGGCGCGGCTCGACCACGTCGCCCATCAGGGTGGAGAAGATCTGGTCCGCGGCCACGGCATCCTCGATCCGCACTTTGAGCAGGCGGCGGGTTTCCGGATTGACGGTGGTGTCCCACAGCTGTTCCGGATTCATCTCGCCCAAGCCCTTGAAGCGCTGGATGGTGCGGCCCTTCTTGGCCTCTTCCAGCAACCATTCCTGCGCCTGCCGGAAACTGGCCACTGCCTGGCTCTTGCCGCCGCGGCTGACCGCGGCGCCATCCTGCAGCAAGCCATGCAGCTGCGCGGCGATCTCGTTGATCTGGCGCAGTTCACCGTGCAGCAACTGGTTCACCGCCAGCGCCTGCACGCTGCTTAGGCCATGGTGGCGCTTCTCGATCAGCAACGCGCCACCCTGCCCGTCCGTGGTCGGCTGGATGCGCAGGGTGTATTGCGGGCGGCCGAGGCCGACGTTGTTGAGCTGCGCCTGCAAGGTGGCCAACCAGTGCTGCAGGCGCTCGCCGTCGAGGAAATCCTCGGCCGACAGCGGCTTGGCCTCAAGCAATGCTTCGAGCACGGCGCGATCGACCCGGTAGGCATGGCGGGCGATCACTTCGTTGGCGGCGACCACTTCGAGCAGCAGCTTTTCCAGCGGCGCGCCCTGCAAGGTCGGCAGACCGTCGCCGGTGCGCAACTCGGCGCCATCCACGGCGTTGCTCACCAGGTAGGCATTGAGCGCGCTGTCGTCCTTGAGGTACATCTCGTTCTTGCCCTGCTTGATCTTGTACAGCGGCGGCAGCCCGATGTAGATGTGGCCGCGCTCGATCAACTCCGGCATCTGCCGGTAGAAAAAGGTCAACAGCAAGGTGCGAATGTGCGAGCCGTCGACGTCGGCGTCGGTCATCAGGATGATGCGGTGGTAGCGCAGCTTGTCCGGGTTGTACTCGTCCTTGCCGATGCCGCAGCCGAGCGCGGTGATCAGCGTGCCAACTTCCGCCGACGCCAGCATGCGATCGAAACGCGCACGCTCGACGTTGAGGATCTTGCCCTTCAACGGCAGGATCGCCTGGGTTTTGCGATTGCGGCCCTGCTTGGCCGAGCCACCGGCGGAGTCACCCTCGACGATGAACAATTCCGACAGCGCCGGATCCTTTTCCTGGCAGTCAGCGAGTTTGCCGGGCAGGCCGGCGATATCCAGCGCGCCCTTGCGGCGGGTCAGGTCGCGCGCCTTGCGTGCGGCTTCGCGCGCGCGCGCGGCGTCGACGATCTTGCCGGCTATCGCGCGCGCTTCGTTCGGGCGTTCCTGCAGGAATTCCTCGAGCTTTTGCCCGATCACCGATTCCACCGCCGGACGCACTTCCGACGACACCAGTTTCTCTTTCGTTTGCGAACTGAAGCTCGGGTCCGGCACTTTCACCGACAACACCGCGATCATGCCTTCGCGCATGTCATCGCCGGACAGGGCGATCTTGGCCTGCTTGGCGATACCGTTCTGCTCGATGTAGTTGCTCAGCGTGCGCGTCAGCGCGGCACGGAAGCCGATCAGGTGGGTGCCGCCATCCTTCTGCGGGATGTTGTTGGTGAAGCAGAACATCGTTTCCTGGTAGGCATCGGTCCACTGCAGGGCGATGTCTACGACGATTCCGTCCTTTTCACCAGAAGCGGAGATAACTGTTTGATGTAAAGGCGTTTTTAGCGCGGCAAGGTGTTCAACGAAGCTCTTTATTCCACCTTCGTATTCGAAAAGGTCGCGCTTGCCGTCACCGCGTTCGTCGATCAGTTCGATCTTGACGCCGGAGTTGAGGAAGCTCAACTCGCGCAGGCGCTTGGCCAGGATGTCGTAGTGGAATTCGACGTCGGTGAATATTTCGGCGTTGGGCAGGAAGCGCAAGTCGGTGCCGCGCTTGGCCGAGGGTCCGACATTCTTGAGCGGAAACAGCGGCTCGCCGAACGCATATTCCTGCTGGTGGTGCTGGCCGTCGCGCCAGATGTCCAGCCACATGTGCGAGGACAGCGCATTGACCACCGACACGCCCACGCCGTGCAAGCCGCCAGAGACCTTGTAGCTGTTGTCGTCGAACTTACCGCCCGCATGCAACACGGTCATGATCACTTCGGCGGCGGAGACACCCTCTTCCTTGTGAATGTCGGTCGGGATGCCGCGGCCGTTGTCGGACACCGACACCGAACCATCGTTGTGCAGGGTGACGATCAGGCGGTCGCAATGCCCAGCCAGCGCCTCGTCGATGCCGTTGTCGACCACTTCGAACACCATGTGGTGCAGGCCGGTGCCGTCGTGGACATCGCCAATGTACATACCCGGCCGCTTGCGGACTGCTTCCAGGCCGCGCAGCACGGTGATCTTGCTGGAGTCGTAGGTGTTGTTCGGGGCGATCGGCGTCTGCGACTCAGTCATCGGTTCTCGGTCTCGTGACAGGCGGGTCGGCGCGGCCTGCAAGGCAGTC
>JANPDF010000277.1:0-17377 GCA_031431355.1 Gammaproteobacteria bacterium | reverse complement strand
CGGCTGAAGCCGCTCCTACAGGGGCGGGCCGCTGTAGCGGCAACCGGAGGTGCAGGTCTCGTGCACCACTACGGTGGACAGTTGCGGCAGCGACGGAAGCAACTTGTTCCAGATCCAGATGGCGAGCACCTCGCTGGTCGGATTTTCCAGGCCGGCGATGTCGTTGAGGTAGTGGTGGTCGAGTTGCTCATAGATCGGCTGGAAGGCCTGCTTGACCTCGGCGAAATCCATCACCCATCCCGTGTCTGCGCCCGGCTCGCCCTGGACCACCAGTTCCACGGCGAAGGAGTGGCCGTGCAGGCGCGCGCATTTGTGCCCGGCCGGTACGTTGGGCAGGCGATGCGCGGCTTCGATCCGGAAAACCTTGAAGATATCCATGCGTCGATTATAGACGGCTGGCCGCGCAGGTCCGCCGTCGGCTGCTGCAAGTCGGCCATGGCCCGGTATAGACTCACGGCGGGGACACGCTGGAGAGTAGTGATGATGCGTTTGTTGTTGCTGTTGCCATGCCTGGCCTGCGCCGCCGTCGCGCAGGCGCAGACGCCGGAAGACGCCCTGGCCGCGCAGTGGACCGCGCTGTGCGCCGGTGCATCGTCCGGGTCGGACCTGGCCGAGCGTTGCACCGAGATTTTCGCCGGCGGCCCGGGCAGCCGCAGCGCCGCCGCCGTGGGCAGCTTCCTCGACGAGATTCCAGGCCAGGGGCGCAGCTCGACCCGCGACCAGGAACCGGGCGTCGCGAGCGCGCGTGAGTCGATTGCTGCCAACGTGTCCTTGTTCGCCAGCGTCGACCTTGGCCGCCTGGATCGTAGCGATAGCCCCAACGAGGCGGCGTTTTCCGGCGACACCCAGGCGGTCACCGCCGGCATCGAATGGACGCCGACACCGGCCTGGCTGCTGGCCGCGGCGTTCCACTACAGCGAGGAAGAGCTGGACTACGACGCTTCGGGCGGATCGGCGCGCGGCCGCTATGCCGGCTTTCTTGGCACGGTGGCCTGGAACGTGCTTCCGAACTTGTCGCTCAATGGCTACGGCGGCCAGCTCGACGGCAACAACGAGCTGCGCCGGGCAATCGACTACGCCCTATTGAGTGGGACCCGGGTCACCGCGCTGGCCAGCGCCTCCCCGGATTCGACCCGCACGCTGGCCGGGGCGGGCCTGGACTGGACGCTGCCGCGAGCTGCCTGGCAATGGCGCGTGGGCCTGGGCGTTGACTGGATGCGCACCGAGTTGGAGGCCTACACCGAAAGCGGAGGCGAGGGCCTTGCGCTGTCGGTGCCGCGCCGGGAAATCGTTACCCGCCGGGGCCGCGTCGATATCGGACTGACCCGGACCATCTCCGCCGATTGGGGCGTCTGGCAACCGCTGGCCACGGTGGGCTGGCGACATGAGCTGGCCAACGCATCGCGGACCTTGTCGGTCCGCTTTGCCGATGATGCTGGCGCGACGCCGATCAGATTCAACACCGAGGACGCCGACAACAACTGGGGCGAGCTGGCGGTGGGAAGCGTGTTCACCTTCAAGCACGGGCATTCCGCGTTCGTCCAGTACCGGCAGCGCTTCGCGCATGAGTTCCTGCAGGATCGGGTGCTCGCGCTTGGCTGGCACCTGGAGCTGCGCTGAGCTTTGGTGAGCGCCGCCCGATCGATGCGTAGTCCGGACACCGACGCCGCCGTGCAGCGTTGGCTGCTCGTGTACAACTGCGTGCATATCGGGCTGGGCAATTGCCTGTCCCTGCTGGCGCCAGAGCTGCAAGTGGATGCGCTCGACCTGGCCGGCTTCCAGCGCGATATCGAACACTACGGACCGAAGATCGCGGAATACGACCTGGTTATCGTCGGCAGCCCGTTCCTTGCCGAGGGCCAGCTGGACCTGAAGCAGGCCAGGCGCGTGCGCGCGCTGCCGTTCGTGAACTTCGACGCCTACCATCCGGACATGTCGCATTTTCTGGATGGGAACGGAAAGCTCATGGATGGCCCGATGGGTGGCTACCTGTCGAAGATCATCGTCGCCGCCTACATGCAGGGCCTGCCGCGTTCGCAGGTTGCGGCGCTTTTCGACGGGCGCCGGTACCAGCAATTCGGTTACTTTGATGTGTGGGAGCCTGCGCGGGAAACGCTGCTGCGCGAGTTCGCTGCAGCGGGCTGCGATTTGCGCGAATTCTTTCCGTCCTGGAGCGCACCCGGAGCCTTCATGCATGCCGGCTTCCATCCTGCGATGCGCATGATCCATGACTTGGCGATCGTGCTGCTGGAGAGCGAGCGCGTGGCCTGGCGGCATTCGCCGGCGCTGCCTCCCGACAACATGCTGTCCGGGCCAGTGTTCCCGGTGTATGAGGAAATCGCCGAGCACCTGAGCATCCCTGGTTCCTACCTGTTCAAGCTGCCGAATTGCTATCGCTTCCTGGATCTGGAGCAGTTCATCAACGCCAGCTGGACGATGCTCGAACAGCAATCACCTGCCAGCGTGCGTCCGGACGATCGCCACGTCGAGTCGTATCGCCAGGTCGTGGCCAGCCTGTGACCGGACACCCGTACGCCGACCTTGCCGACTTCCATTTCTGGAAGCGTTCTGTCACCGGCGTCGAACGTCACTTGTTCGACCCGGTGCTTGCGCCGAAATTCAGGATCGCGCCGAGCGATCGAATCGCCAGCGCAGGCAGCTGCTTCGCGCAACACATTGCCCGCGCGCTGCAGGCGCTCGACTTCGATTACCTGACCGTTGAGGCTGCCGCCGGGCTGGATGCGGCTGAGCGTCTGGCGCGCAATTACGGCGTGTACTCGGCCCGTTTCGGCAACCTGTACACGCCTCGGCAGTTGCTGCAGTTGCTGCGCCGCGCCCGCGGCCAGTTCGAACCGGTCGAGCCTGCGTGGCGACGGACGGATGGTCGCTTCGCCGATCCGTTCCGGCCCGCGATCGAGCCCGATGGTTTTGTCGACGAAGCCAGCCTGGATGCCGACCGGAAGCAGCACTTGGCGGCGGTTCGACAGATGTTCGAGCAGCTCGATGTATTCGTGTTCACGCTTGGACTCACCGAAGCATGGCGGTCGCGCATCGATGGCGCCGTCTTCCCGCTGGCGCCGGGGGTCGTCGCCGGGATTGCCGACGATGCCAGCCATGAGTTCGTCAACTTCGGCGTCGCTGAGGTGGAGAGCGACCTGTCGCAGTTCGTCGACGAGCTGCGCACTATCAATCCCGCAGCGCGGATCCTGCTCACCGTTTCACCGGTACCGCTGGTGGCAACGTACGAGCCGCGCCATGTGCTGGTGGCCAGCACCTACAGCAAGGCGGTGTTGCGGGTGGCGGCCGACAATCTTGCGCGCGCACATGTCCACGTGGACTATTTCCCGTCGTTCGAAATCATCACCGGCAGCTTCAACGGAGGCGTCTACTTCGCGCCGGACCATCGCCAGGTCACCGGGTCGGGCGTGGCCCACGCGATGCGCTGTTTCGCCGCCCACTACCTGGAGCCGCGGGGCGTCGAACGCGAGGCGCGCAGCACGGTAAGTCCGGGTTACGCGCCGATCGAAGCGGCAGGGGAGCTGGGCATGGTGTGCGAGGAAGAGGCGATCCAGCGGACGGACGGACCGACAGTCGTCTAGTTCGCGCGCCGATCAGAACGGGCTGGACAGCGTTGCGGCTTGCCCGCTGTCGCGTGCCTGCCACCGGTCAGTGTCAGCCGCTGCAACCGCCGCAGCAAACAGAAGGCAGCATGGACACGCTGGATAGGGCGATTGGACTGCCCGCGCGGCCGAGCAGCGCGACGAGGTCGCGCGAATCCAATGCGGTATTGACGCGCCAGACCTGCTCTGCGCCGTCGAGTTCGGAGACGGCGGCAGGATCCTCGGATTGGAGCATCGCCGCCAACCGCTGCGGGTCCGGCAAGGGATTGGACAGCTGAACGCGAAATTCCATGACGGGCACCGTTAGGAAGCAGTGTCCAGTCTGATGCCGTCAGGCGCGGCCTGCCTTGACCTGGGTCAGGCGAGGGAGAAAGCCCAACCATTGTCAGGGCGCATGTTGATTTCCACGCAAAACTGACCCAGGGGTTCCAACCGAACTGGCACAAAAAGACCCGCCGATTGGCGCCGTCGCCACCGGTCTATCGGGTATTGGCCGCCGTGGGACAATGGCGGCGTACCGCAACCGGGAAACCAGCATGCACAAGGCGTTCGAAACCCGCGAAAGCAACGAGGCGGCGCTGATCGCCGAGATGATCGCCATCCTGCAACGCAAGATGGCGCACGACTACGCCCGCGGTGAAACCCGGCGCGATGCACATCCGAAGACGGTCGGCTTGGTGCGCGGCAGTTTCCGTATCGAGCCGGAGCTGCCGGAAAGGTTTCGGGTCGGACTGTTCGCCACGCCGGCCAGCTTCGAGTGCTGGGTGCGGGCATCCAACTCCAGTGGCAAGGTGCAGTCCGACGCCATCGCCGATGCCCGCGGGCTGGCGATCAAACTGCTGGCGCCGCATGGCAAGAAAGTTGCGGCCGACACCCCGCTCGGCCAGGACTTCGTGCTGCTCAGCTCGCCGGTGATGCCGCTGGGAACCATCGCCCTGTTCCGCGACGCGGTGTACTACACAATCGAGAGCTCGCCGCTGCTGCTGGCCGCGAAGTTCGCGTTGACCGGTCATGCGCTGGCGCTGCTCGGCTTGGTGGGCCTGCGCATCCAGCCGAGTTCGCCGCTGGACATCCAGTACTGGAGCACCACGCCGTACCTGTTCGGCGCCGAGCGTGCGGTGAAATATTCGCTGCTGCCGACCTCGAAGCGGCGCAGCGAGAAGCCGGACAAGCCCGGCGAGGAATACCTGGCCGAAGCCATGCAGGCGCACTTGGCAAAGCATGAGGCGAGCTTCGATTTCTGCGTGCAGTTGCAGGCCGAGGGCATGCCGATCGAGGACGCCAGCCAGCGCTGGGACGAGCGCAAGTCGCCTTTCGTCAAGGTGGCCACGCTGACCATCCCGGCGCAGAAATTCCGCACCGCGCAACGCCAGGAACTGGCCGAACGACTGGCCTTCGCCCCCGACCACGCGCTGCCGGAGCATGCCCCGCTGGGCGGACTCAACCGCGCCCGCGGCAAGATCTACAAGGCGTTGGCGAAGTTCCGGCACAAGCGCGATGTACGCCCTGCGATTGCCTGAAGCCAACGGTTAGTGCGCGGCCCGCGGTGATTTCGAGTGATCCCCGAGCACAAAAAACCCGCCATCGGCGGGTTTTCTGGATTACTTGCCGCTGACGTGGCTGGCGTACTTCTTGCCACGCAGGCGTGCTACACGCCGTCTTGCTCTTGAACGCTTCATGGTCGAGGCCTTGGGTTGCGGGTGGTGAAGTCGGGCGCAAGCGCCGAATCCAGGAAATGGTGGCTATAGGTGGACTCGAACCACCGACCTCAGCATTATGAGTGCCGCGCTCTAACCGGCTGAGCTACATAGCCACGCGATCCCGCGAATCTTCGGCGGGGCCGCGAATTCTACCCGGCCGGGGCTGCAGTATCAATTACGCCGCACAGGGACGTGCCCGTGTCGGGGAGTCGCGACGCCTGGCGCGACCGCAGCGCTTGTGACGTACGTCGCGCCTGTGGCAGTCTTCTCGACAGTGATGAATTTGGAGTCCGATCGTGATCGATCCGGACGGGTATCGCCCCAACGTGGGCATCGTGCTCATGCGCACGGATGGTCAGCTGTTCTGGGCCCGGCGGGTGAACCGGGACGGCTGGCAGTTTCCGCAAGGCGGCATGAACACCGATGAGACACCGCTGGAAGCGATGTACCGGGAGTTGCGCGAGGAAACCGGGCTGAATCCCGAGCACGTCGAAGTGCTCGGCGCCACCCCCGGCTGGCTGCGCTACCGGCTGCCGCAACGCTGCGTCCGGCGTGGCTCGCGGCCGACTTGCATCGGCCAGAAGCAGGTCTGGTTCCTGCTGCGGCTGCAGGGCCAGGAGAGCGACCTGCGCCTGGACCTGACCGACAAACCCGAGTTCGACAGCTGGCGCTGGGTCGATTTCTGGTACCCGGTGCACAACGTGGTGACCTTCAAGCGCGACGTTTATGTCCGCGCATTGCATCACTTGGCGCCATTTGCGCGAATGATCGCCGGAGAAGAGGCAATCTCGACGCAGGATGTA
Organism: Gammaproteobacteria bacterium; assembly: GCA_031431355.1. Lineage (GTDB taxonomy): Bacteria > Pseudomonadota > Gammaproteobacteria > Xanthomonadales > Xanthomonadaceae > Arenimonas. The sequence goes on along the minus strand of JANPDF010000277.1, from coordinate 11,254 downwards.
CCGGCTTTGCCGGAGCCGCTCAGGCGCGGGAGCCGCGGCTGAGGTCGATCGCCCGGGAGGTTGTTGACATTCATTCTCGTTTGACGTCAAATGCTAATCGTTCTCATTCGAGGTCGAGCATGTACGTCTGCATCTGCCATGGCGTTACCGAAAGCCAGGTCCGCCGCGCTGCCGAAGATGGTTGCCGCGAAGTGCACGAGCTGACCATGCGCAGTGGCCTGGGTTCCGGCTGCGGCAGCTGCCTGTCGTTCGCGGCCGAGCTGCTGGCCGAGCACGCGCCAGTGCATCTGCTGCCGATCAGGGTACTTCGCGCCGCCTGAAAGCGAGCGAATCTCGTTTCGCCTGCGTTCTTTCCGATTGCGCTAGAGTCGGCTCCTGCACAGGAGTCCGGCCATGAAGGGTGACAGCAAGGTCATCGAGCAACTCAACAAGGCGCTCTACAACGAGCTCATCGCGATCAACCAGTATTTCCTGCATGCCCGGATGTACAAGAACTGTGGCCTGAAGGAACTCGCCGAGCACGAGAACAAGGAATCGATCGACGAGATGAAGCACGCCGATCGCTTGATCGATCGCATCCTGTTCCTCGATGGGCTGCCCAACCTGCAGAACCTGGGCAAGCTGTTCATTGGCGAATCGCCGAAAGATGCGCTGGGCTGCGACCTGCGCCTGGAGATGCTCGCGGTTCCCGATTTGAAGGCCGGCATTGCCCATGCCGAGTCGGCCGGCGACTACACCTCGCGCGAATTGTTCGAGGACATCCTCGAATCGGAAGAGGAACACATCGACTGGCTGGAAACGCAGTTGGCGCTGATCGAGCGCCTGGGCGAGGGCCTGTACCTGCAGACCAAGCTGGGCAGCTGAGCGGCGCCCAGCCTTAGCCCAAAGTCAGCAATGCGGCCTTGGCGCGACGGAATTCATTTTCCAGCATCATCACGTCCATCGCCGGTTTGGCCAGCGACTCAGTGCGCGCACCGAGTTCAATCCTCCTCGCGACCGCCGAAAGCGCTTGCGCTCCCAGGTTGGCGCTCGACGACTTGAGCGTGTGCGCGGGCGCTACCATCGCCGAAATGTCGTTCGCCGCCACCGCGGCCTGCAGGCGCCCGATATGGATGGGCGCATCCTCGAAGAACAGGCGGATCAGGCCCTGGTATTCGGCACCCATGATTGAGCGCAGTTCGTCCACCACTTCCATCTCCAGCACCGGCACGGCCGCCGACGTCGGCGCTGTCGCTGCTGCCGTCTCCGCCACCGCGCTGCCACCCTCGGCGTTGTCGGCATAACGCATCGCCGCGGAGGGATGGCTCGTGGCTGCAAGCGCGCTTGGTTCGCCGACGTCGGCCGAGCTCGACTCGGCAGACGGCGGGGCTGCCGGGGCGACCACGCGATCCGCGGCGCCGTTGCCACGCAGCGGCGATCGCTGCAACCAAAGCGCAAGGCAACTCTCGAGCAGGCGGCGATCTACCGGTTTGGACAGGTAATCATCCATGCCAGCGTCCAGGCACTTCAGGCGGTCGCCAGCCATCGCGTTGGCGGTCATGGCCACGATCGGCAGAGGCGCCATGCTGCGCGCCAGCTCGATCTGCCGCCATTCACGCGTGGCGGTATAGCCATCCTTGACCGGCATCTGGCAGTCCATCAGCACCAGGTCGAGATCGCCGACGGCCATCCGTTGCAGCGCCAGTTCGCCATTCTCGACCGTCTCGCATTCCAGCCCGAGAATCTTGATCAGGCTCTGCGCCACCTTCTGGTTGATCGGATTGTCCTCGACCAGCAGCACACGGCCCTGGAGCATCGGCGACGCCGGTGCCCTGTCTGCCGCCGAACTTGCGTCGGCCGAAAACGTTTCCGCCGCGGGCCGCGCGCTGATTCGCGTCGGCGGCGGCGTGGCGATGAAAGTGCTGATCGCCGTGCGCATTTCCGGCGAACCCATGCCGCGCGACAGGATCAGCACCTGCTGGCCGTCGCTCAACTCCGGTGGCGGCGATTCCTGGGTCTTCAGGTAGACCACCGGCAGGCTCTCGAACTCGGGCGCGCGTTGCAGGTTGCGATGCAGCGCGATCGCCGTGCTGCGCACGCTGTTCAAGTCCACCAGCAACAGGTCGAACGCCCAGGTCGGCCCGCGCGTCAATGCGGCGCGCAGGCGGGCGAGGGCGTCCTGGGTAGTGTCGCTTATGGTCAGCTGCGCACCCCAAGAGGGCGCCGCCTGTTGCAGGCGCTGGCGCAAGGCCTGTTCGTTGCTGAGCAGCAAGACCCGGCTGCCGTTGAGCTCGGCGCGCTGACCCTGCATGTCACCAACCGCCTTGAGCAGCGGGATCTCGAACCAAAAAGTTGCACCGCGACCCGGTTCGCTTTCGACCCCGATGCTGCCGCCCATCAAGTCCACGATGCGCTTGCAGATCACCAGCCCCAGCCCGGTCCCGCCATACAGCCGCGTGGTCGAGGCATCCGCCTGCGCGAACGCGAGGAACAGGTTCTTGGCGTTCTCCTGGCTGATGCCGATGCCCGTGTCGCGTATCTCGAAGCGAAGCTCGTGCTGCGTGCGGGTCTCGCCCTTGCGAGTCACCGCGAGCGTGATCGAGCCGCGCTCGGTGAATTTCAACGCGTTGCTGATCAGGTTGGTCAGGATCTGGCGCATGCGCACCGGATCGCCGCGCAATGCCAGGCGCACGCCGGGATCCAGCTGCAGGCTCAGCCGCAGCCCCTTCGACTCGGCTGGCTTCTCCATCAGGCGGATGATCGAATCGAGCAGGTCGCGCAGGTTGAAGCTGGTCGACTCCAGCTGCAGCTTGTTCGCCTCCAGCTTGGAGAAATCGAGGATGTCGTCGACGATCCGCAGCATCTGCCGCGATGAGGTATAGGCGGTGCGCAGGAACTCGTGCTGGTCCGGCGGCAACTTGGAGTTCATCAGCAGGTCGAGCATCGGGATGATGCCGTTGAGCGGCGTCCTGATCTCGTGGCTCATAGTCGCCAGGAATTCGCCCTTGGCCATCACCGCGGACTCCGCGGTCTGCTTGGCCTCGAGCAACTCACGCTCGAGATTGCGATGGATCTCCAGCTCTTTGTGCAGGGCTTGGAGCACCTGCTGCTGCTCGTCGGACTCGTGTACTGCCTCGACCAGGGCCTCGGTGCGCGAGGAAACCGCGCGCCACAAGCCGGCGACCGCGGCGATCGCGAACAGCGCGGCGACGAACGCGGCGGTGCTCCAGTAAGCGTTGGCGGTGAAGTGGGCGAAGGCCTGCGCAATGGCGGCTCCCGCCGCGCCGGCGATGGCCAGCCAGCGCGCGATCAGGAAGTCGTTGGCCTTGAGTCGGGACATTCAGAGCACTGCCTGGTTGAAGTCGAAATTCATGTCTTCGTCCGCCTGTTGCACCAGGTTGCCCTGGATGAAGTCGATCCCGCTCATCCACAGCGTGGCGGCTGCCTGCGCATCCTCGACGCCATGGCCGATAACCAGCAGCCCGCGCCGGTGCGCACGTCCGATTAGCGTCTTCAGCTCGTCGCGCAGTTCCGGTGTCTGCGCGCCGGCGGTGTACTTGCGGGCGAGCTTCACATAGCTGAGCGGCAACTGGTAGACCAGTTCCTCGGCATCGGTGCCGGCCTCGAACTGGCTCAGGCAGAACTGCACGCTCTTGGACACCATGGATTCGCAGAACTGGCGCACCGTGCCGGCGTGCACCACGGCATCCTCCAGGCGCAGTTCCACCACCAGCGACTCGCCCGGAACTCCGGCGTTGTCAATCTCCGCCTTCAGCCAGTCGCTCTGCCCCGGGGCAGCCAGCGTCAACGGCGACTGCGCAACGTACAGGCGGAGCAACTGGTTCTCCGCCAACTGTTCGCGGATCAGGGTCAGGGCCTGCCTGATCACCCAGCGGTCGATCTCCACGATCAGGCTGCTGCGTTCGGCCATTGGGATGATCTCCGCGGCCGAACGCAGCTTGCCGTTGGCATCGCGCAGTCGCAACAATGCCTGGTACTGCGAGACATCGTTGCCGGCCACGGCCACCACCGGTTGGTAGAGCATGACCAGGTTGCCCTGGTCGATCGCCTCGCGCACCTGGGACAGTAGCGCGGCTTCCTTCAACGCTTCGGCGACGCGTGGCGGTTCGAAGCGCCGGATTCCGCGGTCGTTGCCGCGGGCCTCGCGAGCGACCTTCTCGACCGCGTTGATCATCGCCCCGGCCTCGTCGAAGCCGTGCTTGAACGCGCACACGCCGATCGACACGCGCAGGCGCAACGGGTGGCCGAGCGCCTGGAATGACGTCTGCATGATCGTGTGGCGCAGGTTGGCCGCCAGTTTTTCCAGCGCGGCCTCATCGCGCTGGGTGTCCAGCAGCAGATAGCTGCCGTCGCCGAAGCGGGTTGCCGGCAAGTCACCCAGCGTGGCGGTCAGCAGCCGGCTGACGTCGCCAAGCAAGGCCTCCAGGGCGGTCAGGCCGATCCGTTCGCGCAAGGGCCCGAGGCTTTCGATCTCGATGAAGACCAATCCGCCCGACTGCTGGCCCTGGTGCAGGTTCTCATCGAGGTGCTTGAGCAGGTTGGTGCGGTACACCAGTCCGGTGGCCGCATCCTTGTCTGCGCGCTTGATTCGCCGGACTTCCTGTTGCCGGGCCCGGCGCACCCGCGTCTGCACGGCAGAAATCAGGTGGCGCGGTCGGATCGGCTTGCTCAGGAAATCGTCGCCGCCAGCGTCGATGGCATCAAATTGCAGGTCGTCGCTGCTCTCGCCGGAGAGGAACACAATCGGCGTGTGGATGAAAGCTTCCTGCTCGCGGATCAGCGCGGTCAGCTCAATGCCGTTGGCGCCGGGCATGTTCAGGTCCATCAGCACCAGGTCGGGGCGGAACTGGCGCAGGGCGGGCATCACGTCGAGCGCATCGAGCACCACCAGGGAATCCATGCCGGCGTTGCGCAGGATGCCCTCGGCGAACAGCGCCTGGCTGCGGTCGTCCTCCACGATCAGGATCCGGAAGGCTTCCTCGCGCTTCGGGTCCACCAGCGTCTGCAGGCGCTGGAACACATCGGTGGCATTGAGCGGGTCCACCACCAGGGCATCGACGCCGGCGCGTCGCGCCGATAGCCGCAGCGTAATGTCGTCGGCGTCGGCGAAGGCGATCAGCAGCAGCCGTTGCTTGCTGTTGCGCGCCCGCGCCAGGCGTACTGTCGATCCGATCTGCTCGAGCTGCGAACTGAAGCAGGCATCAATCAACACCAGATCGGCCGGCAGCGCGCTGAGCAACTCATTGAGTTCGTCAACGTCTTCAAGCAGCTCGATCTCCAGCCCCTGGGCTTCGATGCGCTGGTCAAGTTCCAGCGACAGCGGCCCGTGTCCGGTGAGGTGGTAGACGCGAAAATCGGCAGGTACCACGAGCTTGGGCACGTTTGCAGAAATGCCGACCGGGGCAGGCGTTGTCGGCTCGGCACTCGGCGAGGTCGAGGTTCGCGTGATCGGTGCGACCCGGGTCGGGCGGGCGCTATCGGAGCTGGGCAGTTTGCCGAACAGCGGGACGCCGTCGCCCCAGGCATCGCCGGGCTCGTGGAACAGCGCGGCTGCCCCTTCCTTCGCCTTGGTCGCGTCGGCCATGGCCATCAGCGCGAATTCTTCAGCCAGGCTAACTGGCGGCGGTGGCGGCGGTGGCGGTTCCGGCGCGGCCGGCGCCAGGTCGCTCAGTGTCTGCACGAGCTCGCACAGGCGGCCGCCCAGTTCCACGTCGGGCAGCTGCTGTTGCTCCAGCGATTCCTCCAGGAGCGAACACAGGGTGCGCAGCGGGTCGGCCACCGCGTCCAGCCCGTGCTGCTCGCTACCCACGCCCAGCCGCCGCGCGTCGGAATACAGCAGGCTGATTCCGTTGATATCCCAGCCGGTGCGAAGGAACCGGTCCACGCGCCGGCCGATCACGTCCGTGCGCTCGGCCAACTGGCGCAGGAAAGCGTTGCGGCGCTCGGCGGATGCAGACCCGTCGTAATCGTTCATGTGGCGACTATCCTCGAACGAGGATTATGCCTGTCCGGAAAGCGCCGGCGCACCACGCAGCTTTCGAAACAGCCAACGCGACAGCCAGAGCACCGCCCCGAACACGCTTGCGACCATTCCCAGCACCAACGTCAGGGCCAGCCACGGATGCGCGAAGACCAGGGCCAGGCCGGTCAGCACCACTGCGTCCTCGCCGACCGACGCTGTCCAGTTGGAGACCGGCTCGGGCGAGCTGTTGATCAACAGCCGGGTGCCGGTTTTCAGCGCGTGGGTCAGCAGGGCTGCGCTGGCGCCGGTGGCCAGTGCGCCCGCGCCCAAGTCGCCATCCGGCGACAAGGTGGCGGCGGCCAGGAAGGCGCCGACGGGCACGCGCATCAGCGTGTGCAGCAGGTCCCAGCCGGAGTCCACGCCAGGGATCTTGTCGGCAAAGAACTCGACCAAGGCCAGGCCGCCGGCGGTGCCCAGCACCCACGCCGACGAGGTCACCTGCAGGGCGGGAGGCAGGTCGACCCAACCCAGCAGTCCAGCCAGGCCAACGCCGAACACAGTCAGGTAGACGCGCACGCCGGAGAACGCCGCCAGGGCGAGGCCGATTGCAAAGAGATGCGCTTCAGTCATGGAGACACTCCTGCTGGACGGAAGCTTGCTTGCCGTTCGCCACATAGTACGGGTGGCCGGTGAGCTGTGATCAGTTTGCGGCGTTTTTTCTTTATCGCTCCTGACTTCGCCGGTATCCTCCGGCCATGGACACCGCTGGCAACGATCCGCATCGATTTACTTTTTCCGCCACCCGCAGCCACTTGCGTGGCTGGCTGGTGATCGCGGCCGTGCTCTGGTTGGCGAGCCTGTTGGCCACTTGGTACCTGTCCAGCAGCGACGGCGGCGCGGCCGGCGCGCGAGCGATGGCACAGCCCGCCGCCGACCGCCGCCTGGTTGAACAGCAACAGGCGCTGGTCAAGGAACTGCGCCAGCAGGTGGCCACGCTGAAGCGATCCGACCAGATCAGTCGCAACGCCAACATCGAGTTGCAGTCCACGCTGGCCGAACGTGAGGAAGAGGTGTCCGGCTTGCGTGCCGACGTAGATTTCTATGAACGGTTGGTCGGATCCACCGGGCAACGGCAGGGCTTGCGCGTGCATGAGGCGAAGTTCACGCCGGAGAGCGGCGGGACCTGGCATTACACCGTCACCCTCACGCAAAACCTCAATCGCGGCGCGATCAGCAAGGGCAGCATGCGCTTCGCGGTGGAAGGCGTGCGCAACGGCAAGTTGAGCACCATCAAGTGGGACGAGCTGCTGCAGAAATCCGGCGCACCGGCCAAGCCGTTCTCGTTCAGGTACTTCCAGCAGCTCGAGGACAGCGTGATGCTGCCGCCTGGCTTCACCCCGCAACGGGTTCGGGTGTCGCTCAATGCCAGCGGTAACGCGGTCGAGCAGAGCTTTGCCTGGCAAGGCCCGAAACCGCCGGCACCGTAACGCGGCTGCGTGCCGTTCCGCGCATAATTGCCGGCATGGACAACCCGCTCAATTATCAGGACCTGGACCGCCCGCTCGAGTTCACCGCGGCAGCCGCCAGCAAGGTAGCGTCGCTGATCGCCGAGGAAGGAAATCCGGCGCTCAAGCTCCGGGTCTATATCAGCGGCGGCGGTTGCTCGGGCTTCCAGTACGGCTTCACCTTCGATGAAGAGCGCAGCGAGGACGACCTGGCGCTGGAGCGCGACGGGGTGACCCTGCTGGTCGACCCACTCAGCCTGCAGTACCTCATGGGCGCCGAGGTGGACTATCGCGAGAGCCTGCAGGGCGCGCAGTTCGTGATCCGCAATCCGAATGCAAAGACCACTTGCGGATGCGGCAGCAGCTTTTCGGCGTGAGCGCGACACCGAGGCAGTACGCCTTCCAGCATGCCGGCCTCGACCGGGCCGAGCACCTGCGTGACGACCTGGCGGCCCTGTATGGCCTGTGGCCGGATGCGCGGGTTCTGGTCGTGGACGATGAGGGCCTGGCATTGTTCTCCGGCAGCGAGGATGCGCCGGAGTTCGGCGCCGGTGCCGGCCATTCGGATCGAATGCCGGACGCCGCCAGCTTCCTTGGCCTCGACGGACCGACCGCCTGGTTCGCGGTCCCGGCCGCCGCGCTTAGCCCGCCACCGGTGCGCCTGGACCTGCGCAGCGCGGCGGTGCGCTGGCAGCCGCTGCCCGCTGCCATCTTCGCCCAGGCCCGCGCGTTGCTGCACTGGCAACAGCGCAGCCGGTTCTGCGGCGCCTGCGGCGAGCCGCTGATGCTGATCCGGGGCGGGTTCGTGGCCCGCTGCGAGCGCTGCGCCAATGAACACTATCCGCGCACCGACCCGGCGATCATCGTGGCCGTCAGCGATGGCGAGCGCTTGTTGCTTGGCCGCCAGGCGTCCTGGCCCGACAAGCGCTGGTCCGTACTCGCCGGCTTCCTGGAACCCGGTGAGTCGCTCGAGCAGACGGTCGCGCGCGAAGTGATGGAAGAGGCCGGCGTGGCGATCACGCGATGCCGCTACCTCGCATCCCAGCCATGGCCTTTCCCGGCCGCCCTCATGCTCGGCTTCAGCGCCGACGCGGAACCGCAGCCGGTGTGCGTCGGTGCCGAACTCCAGGACGCACGCTGGTTTTCCGCCGCCGACATCCGCGGCCAGGTTGCCGACGGCGAGCTGCTGATCTCGCCACGGCTTTCGATTTCGCGCTGGCTCATCGACGACTGGCTGTCGCAGCAGTAGTTGCCGTTCAGCGCGAACCGGCTTCCGCCACGTCGTGGCCGTGGCGATGGCGGTGGCCGGCAAAACTTGGGACTACAATCTGCACATGTCATCCAAGTTTCAGCCATGGCCCTGACCCTGATTGCCGTCGTGCTCGCCCTCGTCCTTGGCCATGTCGCGCCAGGGCTGATCGGCTTGCGCCGCTACGACTGGTTCATTGCCTGGCTGCAGTGGCTGGGCCGCCTGTTCGCCGGCCAGAGCGCGTGGCAGGGACGGTTCGGCTTGTTGCTCGCGGTCGGGCTGCCGATCCTGGTGATCGCAGCCGTGCAGTACCTGCTGGCCGACAAGTTCTATGGTTTGCCCCTGTTCGGCTTCGCGCTCGTCGCGTTGATCTACACCTGGGGGCCGCGCGACCTCGACCTGGATGTGGATGCGGTGATCGAGGCGCGTGACGGCGATGCCCGCCGGGCCGCCGCGGCCGCTTTGTTTCCCGAAGGCGGCGAACCGGTTATCGAAGGTCCCAGCTTGGTCGAGGCGGTGTTCCGTTGCGCGCTCTGGCGCTGGTTCGGGGTGTTGTTCTGGTTCCTCCTGCTTGGGCCGGCCGGCGCGGTGCTGTACCGGATGGTGTCACTGAGCGCGCAGGGCGAGGCGCAGCGGGTACTGCCACCGGCACAGGGTGAAGCGGCTCGACTGTTCGTGGCCCTGCTCAACTGGCCGGTCGCGCACCTGATGACCTTCGGCTTGGCGCTTGCCGCCAACTTCGATGGCGTGCTCGCGGCATGGCGGGACTGGCATGCCAGCGGCGGGATGCGGCTGGACATCGGGTTCCTCGGCGCCGCCGCGCGCGCCAGCGTGGTCTGCGAATTGGCAGAAGAAGACGCCTATGCCATCGATGGCCCGGCGCAGGCGCCTGCCTTGCTCGAACTTCGCGATGCGATGAGCCTGGTCTGGCGCGTGTTGCTGCTCTGGCTGGCAGTGCTGGCGATATTCGTCGTCGCCGGATTCGTCAACTAGCCGGCAACGCGCCCCGCGCTGTACGCATCACGCCCGGTCGCCACGCATCCGTCGCACCCGGTCTTCCAGCATCGCCGCGTTCGCCTCGGCGCCCGCCACCGGCACGCCGGCCTCGACCTCGACCGCAGCGCGCAGGCGACGCGGCAAGCGTAGCCGGCCGAGCCGGGTGTCGCGTCGGCTCCACATGCTCAGCCACATCCCCTTGAGCGCCAGCGGCACGACCGGTACTTCACGCGCCGCGAGGATGCGTTCGACGCCCGCCTTGAACGGTGCGATCTCGCCATCGCGGGTCAGTGCGCCCTCGGGAAAGATGCAAACCAGTTCGCCCTCGGCCAGCGCCGCGTCTACCTCGGCGAACGCTTTCTCCATCATGGCGGCATCTTCCTTCGCGCCGGCGATCGGGATAGCGCGCGCCGCCCGGAAAATCCAGCCAGCGCCCGGCGTGCGGAAGATTTTGTAATACATCACGAAGCGGATCGGGCGCGGGATTGCGCCGCTCAAGATCAACGCGTCCATATAACTGACGTGGTTGCAAACGAGCAGGGCAGGACCCTCGTCCGGCACGTTTTCCTCGACGCCGGTCACGCGTACGCGATACATCGCCGTCACGTAGATCCAGGCCAGGAAGCGCATGAAGAACTCGGGCACCAGCGAGAAGATCACGCCGGTGACGGCCGCCGTCAGCAGGCCCGCCGCCAGGTAGATCTGCGGCACGTTCCAGCCGCCGTAGCGCAGCGCCACCAGGCTCAGTACCGCCGCGGCGACGATGAACAATGCATTCTGGATATTCAGCGCCGCGATCACGCGCGACAGCTCGTCCTTCGGCGTGCGGCTCTGCACCAGGGCAAACAAGGGCACCACGTAGAATCCGGCGAACACGCCGATGCCGGTCAGGTCGGCCATGATCCGCAGGCTGCCCGGCTGCTCGAGAAATCCGCGCAGCGCCAGCCCGCCGACCGGGGCAACGCCACTGCGCGCAAAGTACAGGTCGATGCAGAACGCGGTCATGCCCAGCGCGCCGAGCGGCACCAGGCCGATTTCCACGGTGCGCGCCGACAGCCTTTCGCAAAGCAGCGAACCCACGCCGGTGCCGATCGAGAACACCGCCAGGCAAAGCAGGTAAACCGTCAGGTTGCCGTCGGCGGCTCCCAATTGCAGCTCGGCGTAGTTCGCCAGCTGCGCGGTCAGCACCGTGCCGAAGAACCAGAACCAGGAAATGCCCAGGATGGCGTTGCGCACCGCGCGTTGCTTGCACGCCAGACGAAGCACGGCCAGCGATTCGGCAACCGGGATCCAGCTGACCTTGAGGTCCGGCGCCGCCGCCTCCGCGCGCGGAATGGCGCGGCTGACCAGGTGCCCGGTCACCGCCAGCGCGACCACCGCGATCGCGGCGTACATCGGGCCCGACGCACTGTCCATCAGCAATACGATGCCGGTGATCATGCCAAGCAGGATCGAGATGGAGGTGACCATCTCGATCAGCCCGTTGCCGCCGGTGAGCTCCTCGGGCCGCAGCACCTGCGGCAGGATGGAATACTTCACCGG
>JANPDF010000276.1:0-2368 GCA_031431355.1 Gammaproteobacteria bacterium | reverse complement strand
GTCGCTGCCCGATATCAGCTTGGTAGAAATCAATACCGGCGCACGCCTACCCGGAAGCATCGCGGTGCGAAGAGTCAGATCGGCACCCTGAACTGCTGCAGGCCGGCGGTCGCCGTGCAACGGCCCGATTCGCACTGCGCGCTCGGTCGGTCCGACGCACGGCAACCGCTACCTATCGGTGCATGGTAGAGCTGGGTTGGAGTGACCGCCCCTTCGCGACCATGACAGCATCGATGAGGTCTCGCGAACCCAGTCAAAGCACGGAGGCGAGGTCTTTCTCGATCTTCTCTGGCGTGTCGGTAGGCGCGTAGCGCTTGACCACCTTGCCGTGCTTGTCGACGAGGAACATGGTGAAGTTCCATATGACGGCCTCGAGGCCCAGCAGGCCTGGATTTTCTTTCTTCAGCCATTTCCACAGCGGGTGCGCACCTTCGCCGTTGACTTCGACTTTTTCGTAGAGAGGGAATTTTACGTCGTAGTTGAGCGAGCAGAAGTTCCTGATCTCGTCGGCATCGCCCGGCTCCTGGTGGCCGAACTGGTCGCAAGGAAAGCCAAGCACCACCAGGCCCTTGTCCTGGTAGTTCTCGAACAGCTTCTCCAGCCCCGTGTACTGCGGTGTGAAGCCGCATTTCGACGCAGTATTGACGATCAGCATCGCCTTGCCCTTGTAGGCATCCAGGGACTGGTTCGCCCCGTCGAGAGTCTTCGCCGAAAAATCGTAGGCAGTGGTCATTTCGTTTCCTTGCAGTTGCGCGGCCAGCCGATTCAGTCCGGCTCCGCTCCAACATAGCGTATCAGGGGCCGGGCGGCGGTCCGGCATCGAGCGCGGCGCGCATTTGGACATCGTCGCGCATGCCCTCCCAGCGCGCCACGAACATCGTGGCAACGCCATTGCCGATGATGTTGGTGATGGCCCGGGCCTCGGACATGAAGCGGTCCACGCCCAGTATCAGCGCCACGCCCTCGACCGGCACCTTGCCACTGAGGGCGCCGAGCGTCGCCGCGAGCGTGATGAAGCCCGACCCGGTGACGCCAGCCGCGCCTTTGGAGGTGATCAGCAGCACACCCAGCAACACGACCTGGTCGCCCACGCTAAGGTCGATCGACAAGGCCTGGGCGATGAAAATCGCGGCCATGGTCAGGTAAATGCAAGTGCCGTCCAGATTGAACGAGTATCCGGTCGGAACCACCAACCCGACCACGCTGCGATCGCAGCCCAGTTCCTCGAGGCGCTCGATCAGCCTCGGAAGTGCCGATTCCGACGATGAAGTGCCGAGGACGAGCAGCAGTTCAGCGCGGATATAGCGCAGGAACTTCCACAGCGAAAAACCGGAGAACCGCGCAACCAAGCCAAGTACGACGACCACGAAAAGCAGGCACGTCAGGTACACCGCCGCCAACAACCATCCCAGCGACGCCAGCGTTCCTATGCCGTACTTGCCGACGGTGAACGCCATCGCGCCGAAGGCGCCGATCGGCGCGAAGCGCATGATCAGGTGGACCACGCCGAAGAACACGTGACCTAGCCGGTCCAGCCCTTCGAGCACCTGCCGGCCGACGGCTCCTCCGCGGCTCAGCGCGATTCCGAACAGCAGGGCTATCAACAGCACCTGCAACAGGTTGCCGTCGGTGAAGGCCGATACGAAAGTCTTTGGAATGATGTCCTGCAGGAATCCGACCACGCCGACCGCTTCGGCCTTCTGCTGATAGTCGGCCACTGAGCCGGCGTCCAGGGAAGCGGCATCCACGCCCATGCCGGCGCCCGGCTTGACCAGGTTGGCGACCAGCAGACCGATCACCAGCGCAATTGTTGTGAGGACTTCGAAGTAGACCAGCGCCTTGAGGCCGATCCTGCCGACCTTCTTCAGGTCGCCCATGTGGGCGATGCCGACCACCACCGTCAGGAAGATCACGGGCCCGATGATCATCTTCACCAGCGCGATGAAGGCATCGCCCAGTGGCTTCATCGACGCACCGAGGCTTGGCTGAAAGTGCCCCAGCAGCACGCCGATGACAATCGCCAGCAACACCTGCACGTACAGGGACTTCCACCAGCCTTCGCGCATCAAGCAGTCCTCTCCCGACCCAGCGTGGAGGGTAGCGCAAAAGAAAAACCCCGAGTGTTTCCACTCGGGGTTTTCTTTACTCGCGTTAGCGAATGACTTAGGCGATCTGTACCGCGTCAGCCTGCAGGCCTTTCTGGCCCTTGACGACGGTGAACGTCACTTTCTGGCCTTCCTGGAGCGACTTGAAGCCGCTGCCCTGGATGGAACGGAAGTGAACGAACAGGTCCTCACCGCTTTCCGGGGTGATGAAGCCAAAACCCTTGGCATCGTTGAACCACTTGACAGTACCGCTTTGACGATCC
>JANPDF010000275.1:0-2612 GCA_031431355.1 Gammaproteobacteria bacterium | reverse complement strand
GGCGGTCGACGCCCCGGCAGAGAAACCCGTGAGGGCAACGCTGAACCCGGCCACGCCAGGCGAGGCCGAACAGAGGCAGGGTGCAATTTTCGCGCTGGCGGCGCTGGCCAACTCCGACCTGGACCTCAATCACACCCTGTCGGAAATGCACCAGCGCGTGCTCGCCATGTTGCCCGCCGAGTCCTTCATCATCGCGTTGCGCGACGCCGGCTCCGACCAGGTTCGTGACTTCACCTCGATGCACCAACCAGGCGAGGTCGAGGCATCCGGGGCAAGCCGCGTTGGCCCCGGCCACGCGATTGCGCAGCGGCTGTTCGACGAGCACTGCACGTTCCGCGGCGACGCGGAGCAGTTGGCGACTCGTTTCGCCGGCATGACTTCCGTGCCAGCCGGTTCGCACTGGCTCGGCGTTCCCATCCCGGACGATGACGAGCAGCTGTCCGGCGTGCTGGTATTGCAGGCCAGGTCAGATCACCAGGGATTCACCGCGATCGACCAGGCCTTGCTCGAATTCGTCGCGGGGCAGATCCAGACGACGCTGCGCCGCCTGGCAGCTGACTACGACGCGCCAAGCCAGCATGAGCACACCCAGCACCTCATGCAGGAAGTCATTGACCGCCAGCGCAGCGAGCGACTGCAGGCGGCGCTGTTCAGCATCGCCGAGCTCTCCAACAGCGCGAGTGCTCCGGCCCAGTTCTACGCAGCGGTGCACGACATCATTGGCGACGTGCTCGATTGCCGGAATATCTGCATCGCGCAGCTGGCCCGCGACGACACCGAATTGCAGTTCCCGTACTACATCAATGACCGTCAGCCGATTCCGCCGCCGCGGAAACCCGGCAAGGGAATGGTCGAATACGTGATGCGCCACAGAGCTCCGCTGCGGATCGACCTTTCCGATCCGGCAGACGCGACCCTGTTGTCAACGCTGGTGGCGAGTGGCGAACTGGGCGGCGTGGAAAGCGGGCTTGGCGCCTGGCTCGGCGTGCCACTGGTTTGCGCCAATCAGGTGATCGGCGTGGTTGCCGTGCAGAGCTACCCGCCGGACCCGCCTTACGACGACCGCGATCAGGAGTTCCTTGCCTTTCTCGCCTACCAGATCGGCAACGTGCTGGAGCGGCAGCAGGCAGCTGCCTCCCTGCGCGCGGCCAACGCCAGCCTGGAGCAACGTGTCACCGAACGCACCCGGCAATTGCAAACCCAGATGGAGGTCCGCGAACAGATCGAACAGCAGCTCAAGCACGAGACCCTGCACGATTTCCTGACTGGGCTACCCAATCGCGCCTATCTGTGCGACCGGTTGATTCGATCGCTGGCATTGCAGGCACGCGAGCCGTCGAAATCATTTGCCGTGCTGTTCATGGATCTGGACCGTTTCAAGGTGATCAACGACAGCGCCGGCCACATCGTCGGCGATGCGCTCCTGCGCGAAGTCGGCCGTCGCCTGGCCGGTTGCGTGCGTGGTCCCGACATGGTGGCGCGCCTGGGCGGCGACGAGTTTGCCATCCTCATCGAAAACGTGGGCATCGTGGATACCGCGGTGCGGGTGGCGCAGCGCGTGATCAAGGACATGAAGGAACCAATCTGCGTCGAGGGCAAGGAATTGTTCACTTCGGTCAGCATCGGCATCACGATCAGCACGCCCGAGTACCGCGTGCCGGAAGAATTGCTGCGCGACGCCGACATTGCCATGTATCGCGCCAAGGCCAACGAAGAGCAGCGCTTCGAGATCTTCAACGAAAGCCTCCACCTCGAGGCGATCCACGCTCTCGAGATCGAGGGCGACCTGCACCGGGCAATCACCCGGCATGAGTTCGAACCGTATTTCCAGGCCATCGTGCGTCTGGAAGACGGCTCGGTGATTGGTTACGAATCGCTGATGCGATGGAACCATCCGGGGAAAGGCGTGCTGGCGCCCAATGCCTTCCTTGCCATCGCCGAGGCCTCGGGCAGCCTCGAAGCAATCGACTGGCAGATGTTCGACCTGACTTGCGCCGCCGTCTCGCAGCTGGTCAAGGCTGGCCAGTACGTCAACCTGAATTTCTCGCCTCGCCACTTCCGCGACAAGAACATGGACCAGCGGCTACTCGGCCTGTTGCGCGAACATGGCGTGCCGCCAAGCCAGGTCCGCATTGAAGTCACCGAAGGGACCCTGATCGACAATGCCGACCAGGTCAGCGAGATCATCGACCGCCTGCACCACGCCGGAGTGCTGACTTCGCTCGACGATTTCGGAACTGGTTACTCCTCGCTCAGCTACCTGCACCGGTTCCGCCTGCATGCGGTCAAGATCGATCGCTCCTTCGTCTCGCCGCTGGTTCCAGGCGGTGGTGGCGCCAGTGAGGCGGTGGTGCGCGCGATCCTGGCGCTGTCCAAATCCCAAGGGCTCGATGTTATTGCCGAGGGCGTCGAAACAGTCGTCCAGCGCGATGCGCTGCTGGCGTTGGGCTGCACGTATGGCCAGGGCTACCTGTATTCGCGGCCGGCGCAGCTGGCCGCCTTCGCCTAGCCGGACGGGGAGACCCGACCGGCATGAGGCCATTGTTGAGGGAGTGGTGGAGCGGATGGGGATCGAACCCACGACCTTCGCATTGCGAACGCGACGCTCTCCC
>JANPDF010000274.1:0-1831 GCA_031431355.1 Gammaproteobacteria bacterium | reverse complement strand
GGCCGAGCGTGGATTCAACCGTGTTGACCTCGAAGCCTTCCATCGCCGCCTGTAGGGCATTGATCGGATCGATCTCGGTGACCACGACGCGGGCGCCGTAGGCGCGCAGCGAATGCGCCGAACCCTTGCCGACGTCGCCGTAACCGCAGACCACCGCGCACTTGCCGGCCAACATCACGTCCATGGCGCGCTTCAGGCCGTCGGCCAGCGATTCACGGCAGCCATACAGGTTGTCGAACTTGGATTTGGTGACCGAATCGTTGACGTTGATCGCCGGCACCAGCAGCGAGCCTGCCTGCACCATCTGGTACAAGCGGTGCACGCCGGTGGTGGTCTCTTCGGAGACGCCCTTCCAGTCCTTGACCACAGTGGTCCAGAAACCGGGGCGCTCGCGGGCGACGCGCTTGAGCAGGTTCTTGATGATTTGCTCTTCGTGCGAATCGGAAGCGGTGTTGACCCAGTCCGAACCCTTTTCAAGTTCGTAGCCTTTGTGGATCAGCAGGGTGACGTCGCCGCCGTCATCGACCACCAACTCCGGGCCCTTGCCGCCCGGGAAGGTGACCGCGTCCAGCGTGCAGTCCCAATACTCTTCCAGCGTCTCGCCCTTCCAGGCGAACACCGGGGTGCCGGTGCGCGCAATCGCGGCGGCAGCATGGTCCTGGGTCGAGAAGATGTTGCACGAAGCCCAGCGCACGTCGGCGCCGATATCCTTCAGCGTCTCGATCAGCACCGCGGTCTGGATGGTCATGTGCAGCGAGCCGGTCACGCGCACGCCCTTGAGCGGCTTGGCGGTGGCGTACTTGTTGCGGATGGACATCAGGCCGGGCATCTCGTGCTCGGCGATGTCGATTTCCTTGCGGCCCCAGTCGGCGAGCGACAGGTCGGCGACCTTGTAGTCAGGCTTGATGTTGGTGACAGCGTTCATGTTGTTGCTCCGTTTTTGGAGAATCCGCCGGTCAGGTTTTCCGGTGACGAATTCACATTAACGGGCGCCGTTGTAGCGGGAAACCTTCGCCGAGCCTGTTCCCTTGTCCGCGTTGCGCAAACCGGGCTTGCAGCGCCCCTCGGCGGGGTGGGCCTGTTCGGGCCGGGGGCAAGTATATCGCTTCCTCGCGATGAAAGGATGAAGCCGGTCAATCCCGCTCGGCTGCCCGCTGATCCGGGCTGCCCGAAAAGCGCCAGGCCAGCGGCGCGTGTTCAGGCAAGGCGATTTCCGGCAGCCCCTTGGCCTTCAGCGCGGCGTTCGCCGGGGCCAGGTCTTTTTCCTTCAGCTGCGCGAATTGCTCGCCGATGCCGTCCAGTTCGCGCTTGAGCACGGCGGTGTAGTCGACCAGTGTCGCCGCCGGCCGTCCTTCGTAGCCAAGGATGCCGCCGTAAAGATCGTCCATGTGTTCGCGCAGGCGCAGTTCGCCGGTGATGGCGCCGCCTTCCTTGGTGGCCACGATCTGCTTGCGGATGGTGTCGGCCTTCTCCGACAGGGCGGCAAGTTGCAGGCGCAGCGGATCACCGGCCGGCAGCTTCTCGCTGGCGCTGGCGGCGCCCTCGCGAACGGCCTGGATTCCGGCGACCAGGTCGCTCATCTCGCCGAACATGCCATGCACCTTCATTGCCGCATCGAACTGCGCCTGGCGGTCCGCGATGTTGAACGGCACGCGCCGATCCAGTTCGATGTTTATCTTCGTCTCGTAGGTCTGCGCGCCCTTGGTCATGCGCACTGTGTAGAGTCCCGGCACCACGCGCGGG
This sequence comes from Gammaproteobacteria bacterium, assembly GCA_031431355.1. GTDB lineage: Bacteria > Pseudomonadota > Gammaproteobacteria > Xanthomonadales > Xanthomonadaceae > Arenimonas. The sequence goes on along the minus strand of JANPDF010000274.1, from coordinate 88 downwards.
CCCCGTGTGGCGCTGCCGGCGGAACCAGCGGCGGCTTGACGCTCATCGACCAGTCGACCCGATTGATTCCGCGACGCTTGCTGGCAGG
>JANPDF010000273.1:0-9711 GCA_031431355.1 Gammaproteobacteria bacterium | reverse complement strand
GCGACTGGCGTTGGCAGGCGGCATTTACCTACCTCGACGCGCGCTTCCAGGATGCTTTCCTGGCCTGCGCCAGTGGCCCCTGCGCGATGCCCTCAGTGCCGGTCCCCTCCGGATCGCGCATTCCGGGAACGGCGAAATCGGCGGCCACGCTAGCACTCGACTGGCGCCCCGGAACCTCGTGGCGACTGCGGGTGAACGGTAACTACGTCGGCTCGGTGGTGGTGAACAACGCGGGCGATGTGCGGGCGCGTCCGTACGTAGTGTTCGATGCGAGCGGCGAATATCGCCTGCCGGCGCGAAGCGCGGACATGCGGGCGTTCCTGCGGATCGGCAACGTCCTCGACCGCCGTTACGCCGGCTCGGTAATCGTCAACGAGAGCACTGGGCGCTACTTCGAGCCAGCGCCCGGCCGAACCTTGCTCGCGGGCGTGGACCTGCGCTGGTAGTTGCTCACGCGACTGGCGGGCCCCTGCGCCGGCTCAGGCAGGCGAGCGGCGCCGCGAGGCGGCGACCACGCCGGCGATGGCTGCCAGCAGCTCGCCCTGCTCGACCGGTTTGGCCAGGTGTTCCAGGAATCCAGCTTCAAGGGCACGAATGCGGTCCTCGGGACGGGCGAATGCAGTCAGTGCAATCGCCGGGACCTCTCCTCCGTGTTCCTGCGGCAGCGACCTGACCTGGGCAAGCAGGCCGTAGCCATCCTGCCCGGGCATGCCGATATCGCTGAGCAGTACGTCTGGCCGAAAATGGTCCATCGCCAGCAGCGCATCGGCAGCTGATCCGGCAGAGACGACGTCCGCGCCGGAAGAGCGAAGCATCTCCTCGATCAGGTTGCGCGCGTCAATCTCGTCATCCACGAGCAACACCTTCACTCCGTCCAGCACATTGCTTTCACTGGGGCTGGAGGCCGGCATCGGCGTTTGCTCCCGCAGGCTCGCCGACTCTTCACCCACCATCGCAGCAACCGGCAAGGAGACGGTGAACGTGGCACCAAGCCCCTTGCCCGGGCTGGCGACCCGCACGCTGCCTCCATGCAGCTCAACGAGTTCCTTGACGATGGCGAGGCCCAGCCCCAGCCCGGCGTGCTGCCGCGAATTGGAACTGTCCGCCTGCCGGAATCGTTCAAAAACGTAGGGGAGGAATTCGGGGCCGATGCCCTGCCCGGAATCGGACACACTGATTTCCAGGCTCGAGGCCAGGCGCCGGAGCGCGATCTTGACCACCCCACCGGAACTGGTGAACTTGATCGCGTTGGAAAGCAGGTTCCAGATTACCTGCTGCAGGCGATGCGGATCTCCGCGCAGCAGCCGCGGAATAGGCGACGCGTCCTTTTCCAGTCGGATCCCGCGCGCCTCCGCCGCAGCCGCCACGGTGTCGAGCGCACTGTCGATGATCTCGGCGGGATCGATCGAGCGGACTTCGAGCCGTACCTTTCCGGAAACGATGCGGCTCATGTCGAGCAGGTCGTCCACGATCCGGTTCTGCGCGCGGGCATTGCGTTCTATCACTTCGGCCGCCTGCATTACCTTCGCCTTGTCGTCGGCGCTGCGTTGCAGGATCTGCGCCCAACCCAGGATCGGCGTCATCGGCGTGCGCAGTTCATGCGAGAGGGTCGCCAGGAATTCATCCTTGAGCTGGCTGGCCCGGACCGCTTCGGCGCGCGAAGCCTGGATCTCGAGGTCCTGCTTCTGGATCTGCCCCAGCATCTGGTTGAAGGTATCGGTGAACACGCCCAGCTCGTCCTCGCTGACCTTGCGCGCGCGCAGGCTGTAATCCTTGGTTTCGGAGATCTCGCGCGCGGTCTGGCTCAACTGCGCGATCGGCTTGACCAGCACGTCCTTGATGCGGCGCGAGAAAAGGTAGACAAGGCTGACCGCGAGCAGCGACACCAGGGCGGACAACGCCATGGTTCGCCACAGGTGTCGCTGCACCTCGCGCAGGTCATACACCACGTCGATCCTGCCGAGCAGCCGGCCACGGTCCTCGACGACCAGCACTTGCCTGACCCAGCGCTGCATGGTCAGGCCGCTCGGCGCCGCCACGGCCAGGGCAGGACTGGCCGCGCCTTGACGCTGGTAAGTCGCGAACTCGGCGCCGCTGACGTCGTAGAGGGTCGCCCTGGCCACGGCGTCACGGGCGCCAAATGCCTCCAGTGCCTCGGAGGCGCTGACCCGGTCCGAGAATGCCAGCGGCGCGCTGCTGTTCATGGCCACCAGCATGGTCTGCGCTTCCAGGCTGGCCAGCGTTTCCCGGCGCAGGTTGGCGTACTCGAAAATCGCGAGGATGAAACACACCGCCAGGATGGCGACACCACTGGTCAGGGTCACCAGCCAGGTCACCTTGTCGCCGAACGATCGCAGCTTGCCAATCCAGGCCAGGATCATTGCAGCGACTTCCTTCGGCCGCGGGCCAGCTTGAGAACTTTTGCACTGACTACCAGCCCGGCGTTACGGATGGCGCCCGGATTGGCCTGGATCAGGATCCGTCCATCGGCCCTGACCAGACCGAGCATTCCGCCCGCGGCCGTGAACCCGTTGCTGTCGCCTACCGTCAGCACGGGGAATCGCGCCAGCTCCGACAGCAGCTGCCGATGCACCTGGCCGGCGCTGCGATGGAAGAAAACCAGATGGCTGCGGGCGATCTGTGCCTGCGCCTGCGCATCCTGCTGCGAGTCGAACGGCGCGGCGCGGGATCCCGGCGAATCCGCGATCCAGTGCACCTCGATCGCACGCCCGGCGATGCTGCCCTCGGAGGTGGCGATGGCGCGAACGCCATCAGCGGCCCGCTCCGAGCCAACCACGGTGATCACGTATGGTGATTGCGCGCTTTCGAAACTCGCAGCTGGCCATTGCGTGTAGCGAAGGAGATTGATCAGGTAGGCCGCCTCCACCTCCACTTCTGCCGGACTGTTGCGAGCCTGCGCCGACGCACCCATTGAAAAGAACGCTGCGAGAAGCAGTAATATTCCCGGTCCTGTCTTCATGCACTCCGCTCCTGCATACAACGCGTTTGCTACAACTGCGAGGCAACGAACGTGGAAACCTTTTCCATCAGTTTCTGCTGCCATGGACGCTGTTGCCACTGTTCGTACGTCACCCTTCTCGACTTGCTCAGGTCCTGCTCGAACACAGTCTCCAGGCGCTCGACGAAGGCCCGGTCATAGACATTCAGGTTCGCCTCGTCGTTAAGCCGGAACGAGCGATTGTCGAAATTGGTCGAGCCCACCGAAGCCAGCTGGGAATCGACCAGCATCATCTTGCAATGGAACATCGCAGGCTCGTACTCGTAGATCAACGCGCCGGCCTTGAGCAATTCACCCCAGTCGGACTTGGAGGCACGGCGAGCCAGCTCGGCATCGGTATTCTTGCCGGGTACGATGATGCGCACCTTCACGCCCCGCTGCAAAGCCAGCCGCAGCGCCGTGCGGCTCAGCGCGTCCGGCACGAAGTAGGCAGCCGACAGGTCGATCGTGTGCTCGGCAGCGGTGATCGACAGTAAATACATCAACTGCATGCTGTCGCCGCCGCCACTCGGAGAGCTGGTGAACACCTGGCCCAGCGCGGTACCGACTGGCTGCAGCGGCGGAAAGTACTCCTCTCCCTGCAACACCTGGCCCGAAGTCTTGATCCAGTTGTCCATGAAGGCCGCCTGCATCTGCGCGACCGCCGGCCCATCCAGCCGATAGTGCGAATCGCGCCAATGCTCGGCGTCGCCAGCGTTGCCGTCCCAGGGATCGGCGATACCGACGCCGCCGGTGAAGCCGACACTGCCATCCACCACCAGCAACTTGCGGTGGGTGCGGTTGTTCATCCGCCCCAGGTTGTACCAGCGCAGCGGATGGTAGCGCTGCACTTGCACGCCCGCGGTTTCCATCTCGCCGAGCATCGCGTCCTCGATCTTCTGGCTACCGACCCAGTCCAGCAAGACGTGGACCTTCACTCCGGCGCGCGCGCGCTCCTGCAAGGCTTCGGCGAATTGCTCGCCGATGGCGCCTGACCAGTAGATGTAGGTTTCGAAGGTGATCGATTCTTGCGCGCCGCGAATAGCGCCAAGCATGGCCGGAAAGATCTGCGCGCCGTTCTCGAAGTTCTGCACGCGGTTGCCATCAATGATGGCCGGGCCAAGCAGGCTGCCCAGCTCCCGGCGGAACTGCGGATCGGCAACTCCATATCGGTGTTCCAGCGATCGCTGGATCTGCTTTTCGGCACTGACGAAATTCAACGCCAGCACCGTGCCCAGGACGGCCAGCAAAGCGCCGGCCACGCCGGCGACGATCAACTTTTTCCTGCTCCAGGCCATGAATCCTTTTCCCACACTCAAAACAGAAAGGCGGGCGCTGGTCGAGCGCCCGCCCCTAGAGGCTCAGATCGAGGCGGACTTACTTCTTGGGGTTGGCGCTGTCGTCCATCTGCGTGCGCGCAGCGTCGGCAGCTGCCTGGGCGGCGTCGGCGGTCTGTTCTGCTTCTTCCTTCACTTCGGCACTTGCTTCGTGGCCAACGGCGGCGGCTTCATTGGCTGCCTGGGTCGCCGCGGCGGTTGCCGCTTCTCCACCGGCCTGAGCAGCGTCGCCAATGGCGGCACCAGCTTCGCTCACCGCGGCGCTGGCATCGATGGCAGCGGCTTCGGCCGATGGTTGGGTCGCGTCGGCCTGGGCTTCAGCAGCGTCTGCCTGCGCCTTGTCGCGCTCGGCGCTGTCGCAAGCGGCGAGGGAACCGGCGAGGGCGATGGCGAGGAGAACTCGGGAGGTAGTGTTCATGGCGTCTTCCTTGGTAGTGGTAGTGACAAAGGATGAATAGCGGCGGTACCCGCCCGGCAGAGATGCGGGTCGAATTCGAGACCTGAAAATAGAACTATGAACCTGAACGAGAGCTGTTTGACGATTCAGTCGCCCTGGGAAATCGCAGGCCTAGCGAGCCTGGCACGGCTGCGTCGAATTCGAGCCGATGCATTCGCGCCACCTCGCGCATCACTGCCGAACGAAGGCGCGGCTCCACTTCCGCAGTTGGGCTGGAACCAATGACGTAGCCCAGGTCGGGATCGCTCGCCAGCGAATCGCCTGCCCCATCGAGCATGAGCACGATGCCTCGTTCCTCTTGCTTCAATTCCACGACCAGTTCCGCGCCCTCGCGTGCGTGCTCGGACAGCTTGAGCAACAAGAACTCCACCAGGGACGCCATCCGGCCCGGATCATGGTCGACCAGCAGCTCCACGTCCCCGGCCACGCAGCGCAGTTTGTGCCCGCGTTCGGCCAGGCCCTTGAGCAAGGAACTCCTGCCGCAGACAGCGTCCAGCAGCACGTTGGCGTCCTGGGCAATCGGTTTGAATGGAAACCTGCCGGCATCAAGCCGCAACAGGTCTCCGAGATCATCGATCCGGGCCAGCAGCTGGTCGATCTGGCGGTCAATCAGGCGCAGCGCATCGTCGCGGTCCTGCGCGGCAACGCGTCCGCTGCGCAACAACTGCACGGCCAGCCGCATCGGTGCGACCGCACCGCGAAGGTCGTGTCCGACGCGCAACCACCACTCGGATGGCAAGCCGCCAGGTTCAGGCGTCGCCGGCAGCGGACCGTTCAAGGGCTGGTGACCTTGCCGGTCTCGCCAGCCTTGTTGGCGGCAATCAACTCGCCCGCGTCGTGGCAAACGCGCTCGATGGTCTCGAGGTCGGCAGGCTTGACCAAGTGTTCATCGAAGCCAGCCTGCTCCGAGCGTCGACGATCTTCCTCCTGGCCCCATCCGGTCAGCGCGACCAGTCGTGGACGACGGTTGTCCGGCCAGGTCTGGCTGCACAACTGCGCCGCGAGCGCGAAACCGTTGAGCACCGGCATTCCGACATCCAGGAACGCCAGGTCGGGTAGGTAGGACAGCGCCGACTCGACCACCAGCAGGGGATCATAGTGCACCAGTACTTCATGGCCCATCAGCTTGAGCGACAGGGCGAGCATGTCGGCCGAGTCGTGGTTGTCGTCCACGACCATGATCCGCAGCGGGCTACTGATCGGCGCAGCGGCTTGCCCATGTCCGTGCTCCGGGTAGTCAGCTGGTTCCTCGACGATCGCTAGTGGCAGGCTGACGACGAATTCGCTGCCTTCGCCTGGTCCCGCACTGGTCGCAGATAGCGTTCCGCCATGCATTTCCACAAGCCTGCGCGCCAGCGTCAGTCCGATCCCGAGACCACCGTGCGAGCGCTCAACCGATCCATCAACCTGGGTGAACATCTCGAAGATGTTCCTCAGTTGCTCGGGCTGGATGCCGACGCCCGCGTCGCGGACGCTGACCGAGACCGTCTCTCGCCCGACCTCCACCAGCAAGTCGATCGTTGAGCCAGCCGGAGAAAACTTCGAGGCGTTGCCGAGCAGGTTGGCGAACACCTGGGCGAGGCGATGCGGATCGCCGAACAGGCTCAGCGGCCGGTTCGGCATCTGCACGCGAACGACCTGTCGCTCCGCTTCCAATAGCGGCTGTACAGTCTCCAGCGCCGAGCTGATCACCTTGCTCATCTTGACCGGCTCGATCCGAAGCTCAAGGCGGTCGCGGGTAATCCGGGAGATGTCGAGCAGGTCGTCCACCAGACGTACCAAATGCCGCATCTGCCGCTCCATGACCGCTTGCAGCTCGTCCCCCTCGCCAGCGGCGCCGCCTTGTGCCAACCGCCGGACGTTTAGCGCGCTCTGGATCGGCGCCAGTGGATTGCGTAACTCGTGCGCCAGCGTGGCAATGAATTCGTCTTTCCGCCGGTCGGCCTGGCGCAGCCGGTCCTCGACGTTGCGTCGCTCCAGGATCTCGATCTGCAGGCTGCGGTTGGACCGCGCGAGGTCGACGTTGGTGGCCGTGATCGACAGGTTGAGCTTGTGTACTTCACGGGCCTTTTCCGCCTGCAACGCCTCGTTGGCTTCGGCCAGTTCGGCGTTGGCAACCGCCAGGCTCGAATTGAGGCCCTGCAACTCGCTGCGCTTGCGAAAAAGCTCGGCCAGCACCATCACTTTGCTGCGCAGGATTTCCGGGACGATCGGCACCATCACGAAGTCGACGGCACCGAGCTTGTAACCACGCAGGCGATCGAGGTCGCTTACCTTGACCGCGGACACGAAGATGATCGGCGTCTTCTCGAAACGCGGATGCTGGTGGATCAGCGTCGCAGTTTTAAAGCCGTCCATGTCGGACATGTTGACGTCGAGCAGGATGACCGCGAACTCCTCCTCCTTCACCATGCGCAGCGCGTCCATGCCGGAACTCGCCTCCACGAGGTTTTCGCCAAGCGGTTCCAGGATGGAGCGATAGCTGAGCAGGCGCGCAGGGTTGTCGTCCACCATCAGGATGCTGGCGGGCCCCGTCGTCACGCTGGTACTCACAGATAGCCTGGCATGGTTGCTGAGTTCGGTGCGCACAGGAAGCAGCATCAAGAGCTAGCATAGCCAATTGCGAAGACTCGGCAAGTAGCAAGCTCGTCGCCGTCCGTGCGTCGCGCGTGCAAGCGCGGGATGGCGTGCAAGCTGCATTGCGGAAGTTGATGCATCGTGCAATTTCCCCGATCGCCATCCGCCGGGCCAGGGATGACCTCTTTTCGCTCGGAGTTTCGATTGCCGCGCTAGGCCAGCGGCAATTCCAGGGTAAAGATCGAGCCGCCGCCTTCACGCAACTCGTACCAGAGATTGCCGCCCATTGCGCGCGCCTGCTGCTTGGCCATGGCCAGGCCGAGGCCGGTGGTGCTCTCGCCTTCGGTCGGCTCCGCCGACAGCCTGACGAAGCGCTGGAACAGCTTGGCCTGGTCTTCGTCGCTGATCCCGGGGCCGCGATCCATGACCTGGATGCGACCCGTCTTGTCGCGCTTGATCGCGGTAATGTCGATCTGGCTATCGCGCGGCGAATACTTGATGGCGTTTGAAACCAGGTTCTGCAGCACGTGCGCCACGCCCGCCCGCAGTCCCGAGACGATGATCGTTTCGTGCTCGATCAGCTCGAGCGCGATACCTTTTGCCCGGGCACTGCGGCTGAGCAGGTCGACCACCTCGCAGAGCATCTGCCGGACCGGCAAGGGTTCGACCACGGAGCCGTGCGCCTGGTGTTCCTGCTGTTCGAGGAAGGCCTGCAGGAACAACATGCCCGAATCAGCGGAACTGCGAATGGATTCGGCCAGTCGCTGCTGGCTGGGCGCGGCCGACGCTCCACCGTGCAGCAGGTCGGCGGCGAAGATGATGTTGGCGAAATAGTTGCGCAGGTCATGTGCGACCAGTTCCGCCATTTCCTGCTTTTCGCTGGCGAAGCGCCGCAGCGCATCCCGCGACCGCTTCAGGTCCACGTGGGTGAGCACGCGCGCAAGCAGTTCCTCGGCGACGAACGGCTTGGTGATGTAGTCGATCGCCCCAGCGGCGAAAGCCCGGACCAGGTTCTCGCGATCGTTGTCGGCAGTAAGGAAGATGATCGGCAGGTCCCGGGTCTCGGGGTTCTCACGCATCCGCTTCAACACCTCGAAGCCGTCCATGCCCGGCATCTTCATGTCCAGCAGCACGACGTCGGGTTTGTGCAGGCGGGCGAGCTCCAGGCCTTCAACGCCGCTCGGGGCCGGCAACACCTGGTAGCCAGATCGGGTAAGCAAGGCTCCGACCATGCGCACGTTGGCCTGCTGGTCGTCAATGACGAGCACTACCGCCTGGGCTACGCCGACAGCCTGTTCGCTCGCGTCCTGATCAATCTGCGCTGGCATGACCCTGTCCAGATTCTGGTTCACTCCCCAGCACCGACTTTAGTGTATTTCCCGTTAACTGCCATAGGCCTTGCGCTTCCGATAGAGGGTGGAGCTGTCGATGCCGAGGGTGCGGGCCGCGGCCTCGAGCGTGTCGCAGCTCGAAACCACGCTCTCGATGTGCAGCCGCTCAAGCTCCTCGAGCGAGAACGGCGCACCCGGCACCACGACTGCCGCGCCACCGGCCGGCCGGCTGATAGCAAGGAATTCGGGACCAATCTGCGCGTTCGGGCATAGGATGACTGCGCGTTCGATCACGTTCTGCATCTCCCGGATGTTCCCGGGCCAGCGGTACTGGCGTAGCAGCGCCAGCGCCGGGGCCGACAGGCTGCGCGCCGGGAGTCGGTAGCTACCCGCGTAGCGCTCCACGAAGCCTTGGGCGATGTCCTCGACGTCCTCGGGGCGGGAGCGCAGCGGAGGCAAGGTCACTGTTATCACGTTGAGCCGGTACAGCAGGTCGCGCCGGAACGTGCCGTTCTCGACCATCGCGTCAAGGTCGTGGTTGGTCGCGGCGATGATCCGGGCGTCGGCCTTGCGCGTGTTCGGATCGCCAACCCGTTCGTACAATTTGTCCTGGATGAAGCGCAGCAGCTTTGGCTGCAAGGAAATCGGGAAATCGCCGATCTCGTCCAGGAAGATGGTGCCGCCTTCGGCATGGGAGACGCGGCCCACCGTACTTTGCGTCGCGCCGGTGAAGGAACCCTTGGCGTGGCCGAACAGTTCGCTTTCCATCAGCTCGGCCGACAGCGACGGGCAATTCACCGTGGCGATAGGCGCCTGCCCGCGGGCGCTCGCCGCGTGGATGGCTGCCGCAAGTACGCCCTTGCCGGTGCCGGTCTCGCCCAGCAGCAGCACGTTGGCGTCGGTTTGCGCCACCTGCATGGCAACTCGCAGGGCCTGGTTCATCTGCTCGTTGCGGCTGCTCATCTCGAAGCCGCGGATAGGCGCCTGGCGTTCCAGGTCGTCCAGGCGGTC
>JANPDF010000272.1:0-6594 GCA_031431355.1 Gammaproteobacteria bacterium | reverse complement strand
CGCGAATGGCGAGTGCGTCGCGGACGGCTTGACCTCGGACTTGGCACCGGCACCCGTCGCGGCTCCGGTCCCGGCCGAGGATGCGGCCAGGGCCGAAGCTGAGGCACGCGCCGCCGCGCAGGCGAAGGCCCGCGCGGAACGCGAAGAGCAAGCCAAGGCTCGCGCCGAAGCGCAGGCGCAGGCAGAGATTGCGGTCAAAGCCCGCGACGAAGCGCGCGCCTCCGAAGCCGAGGCACGTGCCGCGGCTGCGCGCGCACGCGCCTCGGCACAAGAAGCAGCTGACGCCAAGGCCGCTGCCGATGCGAAGACTGCAGCAGATGCGAAGGCTGCAGCAGACGCGAAGGCTGCAGCAGACGCAAAGGCCGCAGCAGATGCGAAGGCCGCGGCCGACGCGCAGGCCGGCGCGGCTGGGACGCCACCGGCGGAGGCGGCCGCCGATCCGCGTGAAAACGGCCCATCGCCGGAACGCCGCGCCCGTCGCGAGGCGCTGCGCGCTGCGCGCACCGCACCGCACACTCCGCCGGGCTGCCTGTTCCCGGTGGAAGTCGAGGACCTCAAGGAGCGCAACGCGGCACGCGGCGAGCCGATGCCCGAGTTCGTCGTCTGCGAGCCGGTGCCGACGCAGTAAGCCCGAGCAAGGCCTGGCAACAGCGACGGCGCGCTTAGCCGCCAGGAGTTTGATGCTGGGCGGGGCGAGATGCAGCAGTCGGGCGCAGCGGGCACGTGAGTGTGGGCAAATAAAGCACGCAGCCGTCGTGCTTCACGCGGACTGGGCTACGCCAGCCGCTATCAAGGCTCAGTTTGCGACAGCGAGTGTGTTGAAGGATGGCCGTGTGGTGTTCAATCTCGGCGGCAACAAGTACCGGTTGGTCGTGTGGAGCAACTACCCGTACCGCGTTGTGTACGTTCGCTTCATTGGCACCCACCGACAGTACGACGCGATCGACGCACAAACGATCTAGCGACACGGAGCAAGAATGAACATCAAACCCATCAAGACCCGAGCCGACTACAAGGCAGCGCTGAAGGCGGTAGGGTCCCTGATGACCGCCCGCGCCAACTCGCCGGAGGGCGATCGCCTGGACGTGCTCGTGACTTTGATTGAAGCCTATGAGCGCAAGCATTTCCCGATGGATTTACCCGATGCACTGGAGGCGATCAAGTTCCGCATGGAGCAGCAGGGTCTGACGCCCAAAGACCTGGAGCCCTTGATCGGTCGCAGCAATCGAGTTTATGAGGTGCTGAACCGCAAGCGTGGCCTGACCCTGGCGATGATCCAGAAGCTGCACCTGGGTCTGGGCATTCCAGCTGAGAGCCTGCTCCGGCGAACTATCGCAACCCGCCCTCATGCCGCGCCTTCAACGCCGCGCACAGCTTGATCGATTCCACCGTCTGCGCCAGCGCGCGCGGGCCGCCTTCCACATCCTTCAGCCGCTCAGTCCACGTCGCCGACAACTGCCTGGCTTCCGCCGGGCTGCACATGTGCGAGGCGTACAGGCGCGCGATGCCGGAACCATTGCCCAGCTTTGCGGATATGGCCGGGAAGTTATCGACCATCCACTGGCGCGCCTCCGGCCAGCCCGTCCGGTCGCCGCTGTCGAGATTGATCAGCGAACCCACCTCGTTGCGCCGCACGCTCGGCTTCAACGCGTAATTGCGCGCGCGCGCTGCCAGCTCCGGTTGCTTGGCCTGCCCAGCCGCGCTCAGCAATTGCCGGCGAATGACCGGATCGTTGCTGGCTTCGAAATGGCGTAGCAGCGCATCGAATACCTCCGCATCGCCCAGTTCCATCGCCAAGGCCAGCGCCAGGCCGCGCTCTTCCACCCAGGCTGCGTCCGGATGCAGCTTGCCGTCGCCGGGCTTGCCGGCAACGGACAGGCCCAACATCGTGCGCCCTTGCGCCGCCAGCGCCGCGCGCAAGCCGGGCAGGCGCGCCGTGGTCGCCAGCGTGGCAATCAGGCCGCTGCGCAGCAGGCGCGTGTCATCGCTCTCGCCATCCTGCGGGCTCGTACCGAGCGCGGTCAGGCGCGGCGCGTACCAAGTCCGCAACATGTCACGCAGCTTCTGCTTCTGCTCTTCCGTCGTAGCGACCCGATCAATCAGCCAGTTGATGCGCGACACTGGCGACAGCGCGGTGCTCGCCAGTGGCGCCTTGGCAAGATCCGCGGCCGCGCGCAGGAAGGCTGGCGTATCGATCGTGCCGGCGACGTAGGCGGCGGAGATCGAGTCGGCGAACGCGCGCTGTTCGTGCTCGTTGAGCTGGTTGAAGTTCGCCTGCACTTCCGCCTGGCCATGCGCGTCCAGCGAAAAACGGTAATAACCGGCGCCATCGGCGTTCGGCATCACGAAAGCCGGGCAGGCCGTGGTCTCCAGCGGCAGCACCGCCTCACGCCCACTGACCAGGTTGCACTGCGTGTGCAAGCCAGCTTCATCGCCGTAGCGCACGCACATCGGCACCACCCACTCGCCACTCGCGGCGACGGTGGAACCGACCGGCAGGTAGCGCTGCTGCTTGATCACCAGGCGCGGCGGGCCGTCGTTGCATTCCGCGCGTACCTGCAGCAGCGGCACGCCGGGCTGGTCGAGGAAGCCGCGGAAGGATTTGCGGAACGTGTCCGGGTCGGCGCTGACCGCGGCCAGCGCCTCGATCAGGTCATCGCTGGTGGCGTTGCCGCGCGCATGTTTGGCCATGTACTGGCGCATGCCCTCGCGGAACTTGTCGGCGCCCAGCTGGCGCTCGAACATCGCCAGCACCGCGCCGCCCTTGCTGTAGGTGATGCCGTCGAAGCCGGACTGGATATCGGTGAAGGTGAGGATCGGCTCGCGGATGCGCCGCGTCGTTGCCAGGCTGTCGCCATTCATCGCGTACAGGCCCGATTCCACCTGGCTTCGCTCCGGGTGCAGGCCCGGGTTCACTTCGGCGACGATCCTGGACGCGAACCAGCTGGCGAAACTTTCGTTCAACCACAAGTCGTCCCACCACGGCATGGTTACCAGGTTGCCGAACCACTGGTGCGCCAACTCGTGCGTGTGCGCATCCCACAGGTATTTGCGCGCGCCGATGGTGGATTGCTCATCGGTGAACAGCACGCTGTCGCGATAGACGATCAGGCCGGGATTTTCCATCGCACCCGCGGTGAAATCCGGCGCCGCCACCAGGTCGAGCTTGTCGAACGGGTACGGCGTGCCGAAGTAGGCTTCCTCGGCGGCGAGGATCTTCGCCGTGTTGGCCAGCACGTACTTCATCTTGACGCCCTGGCCCTTGGCGGCGATGCCGCGCAGTTTCAGCGGCGTCTTGCGGACGGCGTTCGGCGGGATGTCCGCAGCCTCGACGATGTCCCACGGCCCGACCGCGAATGCAATCAGGTACGAGGGCAAGTTCTCGGTGGTAGCGAAGCGCAGCTGCTGCCAGCCGTTGGAAAAAGTTTTGCGGCTGACCTCGCGCGTGTTCGACACGCCCTGCATGCCGGCCGGGATCACCAGCGTCATCGTCCACGGCTGCTTGAACGAAGGTTCGTCGAACACCGGGTAGGCCTTGCGCGCTTCGGTCGGCTCCATGTCGCTGAGCACGTAGTCGATGCCTTCGGGCTTCACCCGGTAGGCGCCTTCGTTGGCCGCGAACGGCGCTTCGTAGCGGATCTCCAGCTTCGCCTTGCCGGCGGGGATCGCGTTGGCCGCGGTGAACTTCAGCACGCCGGAGGGATCGGCCAAGGTCGAAGTCAGCGGCTGCGCGCGGCTCTTGCCCGCGCTTATTTGCGCCGAGGTGATGGTCAGGTCGCGGCCATGCAGCCAGATCACGTTGGTGGCCTCAGCCACATCGAGGTCCATCGTCACCACGCCAGAGAAACGTTCCAGGCGCGGATCGATCTTCAGCTCCAGACCCACGTGACTGGGCACGACGTTGCGCGGCAAACGGCCGGTGGGGACGTCCTGCCCAAGGGCAGTCGCAGGGGACAACAACAGCAGCAAGGCGGACGCGGCAACGGCTAGACGCATGGGTGGCTCTCCAGGGGACGGCCGAGGATAGCGGCTCTGCCGGGAGCCGACCCGTGCCGTTCGTTCAAGCTAAATTGCCCGAGCGGGCTAATTCGTGTCTATTTGGCCACTCTGCATGACAATTATCCCTTACGGGATAATCCTGCTTGACAAGGCAGAATTTATGGAGAATTATCCCGAACGGGAAGATGTTGCACGGAAAGGTGCCATGGCCGCAAAATTGTCCCGAACGGGATCACGAAACAGCGAAATCACGCAATTCGCCGAGGCGGTTCGCTTGGCGCGTAAGCGGCATGGCATGACCCAGTCCGACCTGGCCGGGCTCTCAGGTACCGGCCTGCGCTTCATCAGCGAACTGGAGCGAGGCAAGCCCACGGTCGCGTTGAACAAAGTGCTGGCCGTGTTGGCCACCCTGGGCCTTCGACTGCAGATCGAGCCATCCCCGCATGGCTGACCAACTCGAAGTGAGGCTGCACGGGCGCGTGGTCGGCGCTTTGTCGATCGACGGCGAGCTCAGAAGTCCCGAGGACTGGCGGTTCCGATACGCGGACGACTACCTCAGAACCGACCGGCCGATGGCGGTCTCGGTCAGCCTGCCGACGCGGGACGAGGCGCACGAAGGTGCCGTGGTACGCAACTGGTTCTGCAACCTGCTGCCGGAAGGTTTGGTGCGCGAGGCAATTGAGACCCGACTGAAGATCCGGGCACGCGATGATTTCGAGATACTCGCCGCGATCGGCGGCGAATGCGCGGGCGCGGTCAGCATTGGCGCCCTGCGGGCACCACCCCAGCTGGAAACCGGAGCCGAGCGCGACCTTGGAACGCTGGTGTTCGAGCAGGGTCCGAACGCGGGCGACGGCGCGCTCGCGTTGCTGGGGACGCCGCACCGCCTGTCGCTCGCCGGCGCCCAGGACAAGATCCCCGTCGTACGCGGCATCGGGGGACAACTGCTCCTTCCCGATATGGGCGAGCCGAGCACCCACATTCTCAAGCCCGACAGCGCGCGCCTGCGGCATCTGTGCGAACTGGAAGCGCTCGGCCTGCGCCTGGCCAAGGCAATTGGACTGAATGCGGTGGACTGCGAGTTGGTCGACGTAGGCGGGCGAGACGCGCTGCTGGTCAAACGCTACGATCGCGAGCGGGACGCGAAGGGGGGCATTCTTCGCGTCCATCAGGAAGACTTCTGCCAGGCGCTCGGCTACCAGGGCGAGCTGAAGTACGAGAGCCAGGGCGGACCCAGTCTTGGTGATTGCAGCCAGTTGATCCGGCATCGGCTGCGGCTTGGCCCGCGCGCGTTGCAGCAGTTCCTCGACTGGATCGTCTACTGCGTGGTGATCGGCAATGCCGACGCGCACGCCAAGAACTTGTCCTTGCTACATCGCCCCGAGCGGATCGAGTTGGCGCCGTACTACGACCTGGTGCCGATCATCGCCATTCCCGAAACCCTCATCGGCCGCGACCCAGCCCTGCGCATCGGCAGCGCCGCGCGGATCGATAGCGTCGATCCCGCCGACTGGACCGAACTCGCGCGAACTACCGGCTTCGGCCCCAGGCTGGTTCGGCAGCGTGTGACCGCGGTCGCCGAGGCTGCAATGCAGGCGGTGGAAAAGGCCGCGGCCCAGCTCGAGGCCGAAGGCGGCGATGCCGCGACGCTGGTGCACGCCGTGCGCGCCATTCGCGACAACGCGTCGCGCCTGCTTTAGGCGCCCGCAGGCACTCGACCAATGACCCGAAAGTCTATACTCCGCCACATGGGGACCCTATCGGCTTTGCTACCTCGTCCTGGCTACGCGGCTCGCTGGCGCGTCGGTCTGCTGGCTCTCGTGGTCACTTGTGCTGCGGGCAATAGCGCTTTGGCGCGCGACGATTCCGATGCCAAAGACTTCGTCAAAGCGCACAACGAAGTCCGGGCCGCCGTGCAGCAGCCCGCGGGCTACTCGGGTCCTTGGGCGCCGCTTCCGCCCGTCGCTTGGTCGGACGAAGTCGCCACCGCCGCGCAAGCCTGGGCCGACCATCTGCGCGAGACCAGGAAATGCGGGCTACTGCACTCCGACACGCGCGACGGTGAGAACTTGGCGGCCGGCAAGAAGATGGACGCCGAGGGCGCCGTCAGGATGTGGGCGGGCGAGATCAACAAGTACAGCTATGCGCCCAAGTACGAGTTCGACAAGCGCAGCGGCCACTACACGCAACTGATCTGGCGCAAGACCACGCAGATCGGCTGCGGCCGCGCCACCTGCGGTCGCAACGCCGTCGTCGTCTGCCGCTACAGCCCCGCCGGCAACCGCATCGATCGGGCGCCGTACTAGCTGGTTGAGGCGGCCGTGGCCCCAGGCACCCGATGATCAATCACCCGCCGCCACAACGGCGGGCACAGCGCCAGCACGAACATCGCCGAATAGCCGCCGGGCAACTGCGGCGCGTAGTGCTCGGCGTAGTTGATGATCTCCTGCTCGTGCCGGATACAACACGCAGGCGTCGTAGACCGCCACGAAATTCGCCATGGGTCAGTAGCCCATGCCCAACTTCTGCGCCTGTTCGGCCAATGCGTCCAGCGCGGCCTTGCTCTGCGACATGCTCTGCTTGCGGTAATCCAGA
>JANPDF010000271.1:0-10574 GCA_031431355.1 Gammaproteobacteria bacterium | reverse complement strand
CCTTCACGGCACCCAGAAGTTCGCCTGCAAGGATCAGGAAGACAAGCATGAACTTCATCGCCGAACTCCGCCGCCGCAACGTCATCCGCATGGCCGTTCACCCGCGGCGACGACGCTGCTTCCCAATTCACGACGCGGGCCCGGTGCGCCTGCCCTATGATCGGGCCATGGATCCGCTGCGCGACGACCCGCGCTTTGCCGCCCTGGTGCAGAAGATGGGATTCCCGAAATGAGCCTGTTTGCAGAATTGCGCCGCCGCCACGTGGTCAAGGTCGGCGCTGGCTACCTGCTGGTGGCCTGGCTGGTCGTGCAGGCGGCGAGCATCGGCTTCCCGGCATTCGACGCGCCACCATGGGCGCTGCGCGTTTTCATCTTCGTGCTGCTGCTTGGCTTCCCAGTCGCGGTGGTGATGGCCTGGTTGTTCGAGGTGACACCGGACGGACTGAAGCGCGACGCCGCGCCGATGGGCAACAAGCGCGTCATCGGCGCCGCCGTCGTGCTGGCGGTGCTGGCCATCGCCTGGTACTACCGCGGGCAACCGACCCTGCGCACGAGCGCGATCCCCGCCGGGGAGGTGGGCGCGACTGCCGCGCCGGCGAAGGAGCTGCCCAAGTCGATCGCGGTGCTGCCGTTCGTCAACATGAGCGCCGACGCCGGCAACCAGTTCTTCTCCGACGGCATCAGCGAGGAACTGCTCAACGTGCTGGTGCGGGTGCCCGAGCTCGGCGTGGCGTCGCGCACCTCCTCGTTCGCCTACAAGGGCACCAAGCTGGGCGCCACCCAGATCGCCCGCGAGCTCAAGGTCAGCTACATCCTGGAAGGCAGCGTGCGCAAGGCCGGCGACAAGGTCCGCATCACCGCCCAGCTGATTGATGCCGTGCACGATCGCCACCTGTGGTCGGAAACCTACGACCGCCAACTCAACGATATCTTCGCCATCCAGGACGAGATCGCCAACGCCATCGTCGCGGCGCTACGCGGATCGCTGACCACCGCGAAATCCGCGCCGGCGATCAAGGTGCGCGTCGACACCGAAAATATGCAGGCCTACGAGCTGTACCTGAAGGCGCGCGAGAACTTCATCGCCCGTCGCGACCTGTCGGAAACCACGGGCATGTTCGAACGGGTAGTGCAGCTCGACCCGAAGTTCGCGCGCGGGTGGGAGGGGCTGGCGGCGGTGAGCTCGGTGGCGCCAAGCTGGGGCCAGACCGACCGGGACTACCAGAGCCTGGCTTTGCGGGCTGCCGAGAAAGCGCTGGAGCTGGATCCGTCCTTGTCGATGCCTTGGGCGGTCAAGGCGCAACAGCTGCAGAACAAGTGGCCGATGGACTTCGTCAGCGCCCTGGGGCAACTGGACAAAGCCATCGCTGCCGATCCGCGCAATGCCACGGCCTTCCTGTGGCGCGGGATCGTCTGGACCAGGCTGGGCTTCTTCGACCGCGCGCTCACCGACCTGGATCGGTCCGTGGCGCTGGAGCCCAACTATCTCAACGCCTCCCGGCACCGGGCCCTGGCGCTTTTGTACGCCGGCCGGGAGGAGGAGGCGATCGCGCTGTTCGAAGCGGGCGTTGCCAAGGGCTTCACTTACAGCCGCGCCGAGAATTTCATCGCGCCGCTAATGGCTCGGGGCAATCGCCTGGCCGCGATGTTCATGATGGGCGTGCAGGACATGCCGCCAGAATTGCGCGACGCCGTCGTGAAATCGCTCGACACGAACATTCCTGCGGCCAATGCCCGCGCGCTGGTCGCTCGCGATGCCGCGGATCCGGCCAGTCCGATGTTCGCGCACATCACCTTGACCCACCTGCACCTGTGGTTGGGCGACTACGACAGCGTCGGCGCCTCCGATGACCGCATTGCCACCACGATCGTGGCCTGGGACCGCTACCCGCCATCGTTCCGCAACTCGCCGGGCATGAAGCTCAAGCTGGAGAAGATGGGCGTGACTGCCTACTGGCGCGTAAAAGGTTTCCCGCCGCAGTGCCATCCGGTCGGCGCGAAAGATTTCAATTGCGACTGAACCTGCACCTGATCGCCGAACTGCGCTGCCGCGACGTTACCCGCAGGCTCCCTGATGCTGGTGGACAGCGCGGCGATGGGCGTGCATGCCTGGACGGAAGCTCAGTCCCCGGGCTTGGTCTCGTGGCCGTCGATGGACGCCCGCAGGAAATCCAGCCCGGCGCCGGCGGAACTGCGGATCTCGTTGGCCAGCGTGATCGAGCTGGGCGAGGCCTGCGGTAGTGCGCACTGCCGGTTGCTGGCCAACACGATGTCGGTGAAGAACGCACCCAGGTCGTGCGCGAACAGCTCCGCGGCCGCCTGCTTGAGTTGCTCTGCGAGTTTCAGTGCGTCGCGCGTCTGCTTGAGGTCGGCCTGGGTGCGCACGCGCGCCAACAGCTCCTGCGGCACGAAGGGCTTGGCGATGAAGTCGGTGGCCCCGGCCTCGTAGGCGCGCTCCAGGGAGTCGCGGCTGTTGTCGGCAGTTAGCAGGATCACTGGTATCCCGCCCAGCCCGTGTTCGTCGCGCATGGCCGCGAGCACGCCGAAGCCATCCATCCCGGGCATGCGCATATCGAGCAGCACCACGTCGGGATTCATCGAACGCGCGAGCGCGAGTCCTTGCTCGCCGCCAAGCGCCGAGATCACGGTGTAACCCGAGCTCGTCATCAACAGCGACAGCAGGCGAACGTTGGCCGGCTGGTCGTCGATGATCAGCACCAGGCCGCCAGACGGGGCAGATAGCGGGTGCATTCAGGGCGTCGCCGGCGCCGGCTGCAGGAAGTGGTCGATCGTCGCGTACAACTCGCGATAGCGGATCGGCTTGGCGATGTAGGCATCGCAACCGGCCAGTCGGCTGCGCTCGCGGTCCTCGCGCATGGCCATCGCGGTCAGCGCGATCACCGGGATCGCGGCGGTGGTCGGCTCGCCCTTGAGGATCGCAGTCGCGGTCAGGCCATCCATGCCCGGCAACTGGATATCCATCAGGATCAGGTCGGGCAACTCGCGCCGCGCCAGCGCCAGGCCCGATTCGGCATCGCTGGCTGCGAGCACTTGGTGGCCGCCCTCGGTGAGCAGCAACGTGGCCAGGCGCAGGTTCGCCGGGTTGTCTTCAATGATCAGGATTCGGGCCACGCGGGCTCTCCTTGCTTGAGCGAAGCGCGCGCTGCACGCTGTCCATGAAGGCGGCGCGGTCGAAGCCGGCTTTCTCGACGATCCGGATCGCGCGGTCGGGATCGCCCTTGAGGGCTTCGCGATCGCCGGCCGTGATGTGCTTGGCGGTGACCACCAGGATCGGAATCTGGCAGGTCTTGGGATTCTGCTGCAGCAAGGCCACTACTTCGAAGCCGCTACGGCCGGGCATCATCAGGTCGAGCAGGATCAGGTCGGGCAACCAGCGATCGGCCAGGGTCAGGGCGTCATCGCCGTCATAGGCGCGAATCACCGCGTACTCCGGCGGCGGCAGGAACGACGCGATCAGCTCCACGGCCTTCGGGTCGTCGTCCACCACCAGGACCTGATGCACCCGATCCGGCGTCGGGGTGACGCCGAGCTTGGCGAGAGCCTGCTTCAGCTGCGCCAGGCTGACCGGTTTGACCAGCACCAAGCAGGCGCCACCGGTCAGGGCCAGGTGGCTCTCCGCCCGCCCGGAAATAACGATCACCGGCACCCGCGACAAGGACTCGATCTCGCGGATCCGGTGCAGGAACTCCCAGCCGTCCTGCTGTGGTAGCTGGATGTCCAGCGTGATCAGCGCCAGGTCCCTTTGTGGCGCCAGCAACAGAGCCTCCTCGGCGGACGCAGCGACCAGCACGGTGAATCCCTCCGTCTCCAGCAGCAGCTTGACCAGTTCCGCGTCCTTGCGGTCATCCTCTACCACCAGCGCCAGGCGACCAGACGCGATGCGCGCAATACCAGCGGCGTCCAGCTTCGGCAACTGGCCCCAAGTATCGATCTCGCTGGCATGCGACACGGCGCGCACCGGCAGCCAGGCGACGAAGCGCGAGCCTTCACCGACCGCGCTCGCCACCGCCACCGTGCCGCCGTGCAACTCCGCCAGTTGCTTGACCATGGCCAGGCCCAGACCAGTGCCCTCGAAGCGCCGCGCCAGCGTGCTGTCGATCTGGGTGAACGCCTGGAACAGCTTGCACAGGTTTTCCTGCGCGATGCCGACGCCCTGGTCGCAGACCGAGATCTCCAGAAATTCGGTGAACGGGCTGTCTTGCAGCGGGAAGCCGTAGATCGGCCAGCTGGTATCAATCATGGCCACGGCGGCGCGCTCGACGCGACGCGCGCGCAACTCGACCTCGTTGCCACTGGCGCTGAACTTCACCGCGTTGGACAGCAGGTTGTAGACGATCTGCTTGACCTTGCGCACGTCCAGGCCCATCTCGCCGACCCCGGGGTCCACCACCAGGCTCAGGCTCACGCCGTGCGCCTGCGCCTTGTCGCGCACGATCGACAAGCTGTTGGACAGCAGCTCTTTCAGGTCCGCGGTGTCCAGGTCCAGGTTCATCATCCCGGCCTCGACCTTGGACAGGTCCAGGATGTCGTTGATCAGCGATAGCAGGTGCTGGCCGCTGTTAAAGATGTCGCCGATGTAGACCTGCTGGCGCTCGCTCACCGGGCCGACCAGGCCTTCGTTTAGCGCCTCGGAAAAGCCGATGATGGCGTTCAGCGGCGTGCGCAGCTCGTGCGACATGGTCGCCAGGAACTCCGACTTCATCCGGCTGGCGTGCACCAGCTCGATGTTCTTCTCCTGCAGCGCGCGCTCGAAATGCTTGCGCTCGGTGACGTCGCGCGCCGAGGCGAACACGCCCTGCAGCTCGCGGTCGCGGTTGTAGAAAGTGGCGGCGCTATAGGACACCACGGTGTCGGCGCCGCCAAGCGAGCACACCGTCAGCTCGTAATCGCGCAACTGGTTGCCATTGAGCGCCTGCGCGATCGCGGCCTGGGCGCGCACGGGATCGGTGAAAAAGCTCTTGACCGGCGCGCCAATCAGCTCATCGCGGGTGCGCCCGGTGAGCGTGATCATCTGCTGGTTGACGTCGGAGATCACGCCCTGGCGATCGGTCACCATCAACGCATCGACATTGGATTCCACCAGCGAGCGGGTATAGAACTGCTGGTCGCGCAAGCGCTGGTCGAGTACGGTCTGGCGCGCCTCGACCTGCTTGCGTTCGGTGTTGTCGGTGCCGATCAGCAGGTAGCCGATGATCCGGTC
Organism: Gammaproteobacteria bacterium; assembly: GCA_031431355.1. GTDB lineage: Bacteria > Pseudomonadota > Gammaproteobacteria > Xanthomonadales > Xanthomonadaceae > Arenimonas. The sequence goes on along the minus strand of JANPDF010000271.1, from coordinate 5,353 downwards.
CTGTTCGTTGCGCAGCGCCGTCACCGAGACCACGGCCGGCAGTCGGCTGCCATCTTTGCGGATGTAAGTCAGGTCGTAGATATCCTCGATGCCGCGCGAGGCCTTGAACACCAGCGCCTGGAAACCGGGCGTCACCGCCTGCTCGCGACCGACGCTGAGTTCGGCCGCGCGCGCCACGAGCTCCTGCGCATCGGACAGGTCGGCCGGGGTGATCTTGTTGATCACGTCCTGCGCCGCGTAGCCGAGCATGCGCTCGGCGCCAACGTTGAAGATCTGGATCACGCCCATGTCGTCGGTGGCGATGCAGGAAAAGTTGGCGCTGTTGAAGATCGCCGTCTGCAGGGCATCGATCTTGAGCACCGATTGCGGCGCCCCTGCCAGTGCGCTGCCCATCAGCGGCGCGACATCGCCCGATGGTCCGGGGGAAGTCGGGGTTTCAGTGATGGACATCGCGAGCCTGGTTATGAAATGTGACCGCGCCATTGCGACGCCGGAATGGCGGAGGCGCTGCTTGGAAAGCGCGCGCACCACGGAGGGATTGAGCGTATCACGCAGGGCTGCGTGCGCTTGCGTGGCTCTGAAGCGGGGCTAAACGGGGACGCGGCAATTCGCGTTATGGCGTCGGCAGGATTAGCTTCAGCGTCATGACGGAGCACCGTTGAGCTAGGATCCCATTGTTGGCCCATTGCAATGAGCCGGCGCTGGCCCGGTGGGCGCCGGTACAGCTGTCGCGTTGCTTAATGACTGCCTGCACGCACAACGCGCTGCCCGGGAGCCTGACCGATGACCGACGAACGCAACATCGCGCACGACAAGACCTTGGCGCAGGACAAGAAGCACCATGGCCAGGCCGTGGTCGAGAACGCGTCGATCGTGCCGCAGCCGGGCAAGAAGCCACCGCTGCTCGATGCCGACACCGGCCCGAGCAACAGCGTCGCGCACCAGATGTACAAGGACGGCGACGAGCCGCGCGTGCACGTCGATGCGCCCGAGGAAGTCACCGCCGAGGCCGACAAGGCCTGACCCGCCGACGGGCGCGCCATGCGTCTCTTCGATTTCATCATTGGCCATACCGAGGCGATCCTGGCCGAGTGGGACGCGTTCGCGCGCACGCTCGGTCCGGCGGCGCAGGACATGTCCGCCCTGGCCCTGCGCGACCATGCCAAGCCGATCCTCATAGCGATCGCCGAGGACATGGCGCAGCCGGAGACGCCGCGCGAGCAACTGGAGAAATCACAGGGTCTGCAGCCCATGGCCGCCGGCAGCGCCGCCGGCACGCACGGCACGCTGCGCCACGTCAGTGGCTTCTCGCTGCTGCAGCTGACCGCCGAGTACCGGGCGCTGCGCGCCACCGTGCTGCGTCTGTGGCTGCCCAAGGTGGACCACTTCAGTCCGGAGGTGTCCAGCGACATGGTCCGCTTCAACGAGACCATCGACCAGGCGCTGGCCGAATCGGTGCGCACCTATTCAGAACAGGGCGCACGCACGCGCGACACCTTCCTGGCCATCCTCGGCCATGACCTGCGCAGCCCGCTGGCGACGGTCACCATGGCCGGCGACCTATTGGCGAGACAGTATTCGGTCGACACGCCAGTAGGTGCCATCGCCTTGCGATTGCGCCGCAGCGCCGCCTCGATGACGACCATGGTCAACGACCTGCTCGAATATGCGCGTACGCAGTTGGGCGGCATGATCCCGATCGTCTCGGTCGCGCAGGACATGGCGCCCGCCTGCGCGGCAGCCATCCAGGCGGCCGAGGCAGCGCACCCGGACTGCCGCTTTCTGTTCACCGGGGATGGCGAACTGACCTGCAACTTCGATCACGACCGACTGCAGCAGGTGTTTGCCAACCTGCTCAACAATGCCGCGCAGTACAGTCCCCCAGGGCAGCCGGTGAGCCTGCACGCCTGCGGCGACACCGACGCGGTCGTGGTCCAGGTTCGCAACCAGGGCAGCGTCATCCCCAGTCACGCGCTGTCGATGATCTTCAATCCCCTGGTGCAACTGGCGGTTGACCCGGCCGACCAAGGGCGGCCGAGTACGAGCATCGGTCTGGGCCTGTTCATCGCCCGCGAGATCACGCTGGCGCATGGCGGCAGTATCGAGGTGGACTCGTCTGCCGACTGCGGCACCGTGTTCACCGTGCGCATTCCGCGACTGCTGTCCGGGCAGGAGCTGGGTCGGATCCACGGCAGCATCGGCTAGCCCGCACAGCGGCTCGAGGGTCTTCCAGCGATGAAAAAAGGCCCGCATCAGCGGGCCTTTCTTTTTTCAGTGTGTTACTTCAGCGTGGCACGCTGAATGCCGAGGGAGCGCCGGCGCCACGTCGCCAGTTTTCCTCGATCAGGGTAGAGTCGCTGATCGGTCGTGCACGGCCGCAGGGGAAGGGGACCTCCATGGACACGCCACACGCTGCGTCCGCGCCGACGCCGCCGTCGGAACGCATCTTCGCGCTCGATACCATCCGCGGCTTCGCGGTGCTCGGCATCCTGCTGATGAACATCATCGGCTTCGGGCTCACCGATCCGGCCTACACCACGCCCACGGCGCTGGTCGGCGGCAACGAAGGCATCAACCTGTGGGCATGGATCGCCCAGATGTTTTACTTCGAGGGCACCATGCGCGGCCTGTTCACGCTGCTGTTCGGCGCCGGCGCCGTGCTCTACCTGACCCGGCTCGATCGGGCAGGGCTGGGCCTCGAGGCGGCACACCTGTATTTCCGTCGCAACCTGTGGCTGGTGGTGTTCGGCCTGTTCAACGCGTGGATCCTGCTGTGGTCGGGCGACATCCTGTATTTCTACGGGCTGGCCGCGCTGATCCTGTTCGCCTTCTCCCGGCTGCCGGTTCGGGCCTTGCTGTTGTGGGCGGCACTGTTCCTGAGCATTCCGCCGATCGCTGGCGCGCGCGACTACCTGGAATTCACCCAAGCGCAGGCGCAGGCGCCGGCCCTGCTGACAATGGAAAAAGCCGGCAAGCCGCTGACCAAGGCGCAGCAGGGCCAGCTCGAGCTGTACCGGGAGATCGTCACCGGTACCCAGCCCGATCCCGAGAGGGTCGCGAAAGCCAACCAGCGGATGCGTGCCGGCTACGGCACCGCCGCCGGACGGGTGCGCGGCCATGCGTGGCACATGGAGACCGAATTTTTTGCCCGGTTCGGGCTGTGGGAATGCCTGGGCATGATGCTGGTGGGCATGGCCCTGTTCAAATCCGGTGCGCTCACGCTCGGCTGGAGCAACCGGGCGTATTGGACGATGCTGGCGGTGGGCTATGGCTTCGGCCTGACCGTCAATGCGCTGGAGATCCGTCACGTACTTTCGACTAACTTCGCGCCGGCCGCGGCGCTGTTGCCGTGGACCCTGACCTACGACCTGGGCCGCATCCCGACCACGTTTGGCCACGTCGCGCTGGCGATGTTGCTGGTGCGCAGCGGCTGGTGCCGCGGCCTGCTGGAACGCTTCGCTGCCACCGGCCGGATGGCGCTGAGCAACTACCTGGCGCAGAGCGTGATCTGCCTGTTCCTGTTCACCGGCCTGGGCTTGGGCTTGTTCGGCCAGCTGCAGCGCTACCAGTTGTACTACGTCGTGTTCGCCATCTGGGCCGTGCAACTGGCGTGGAGCCCGTGGTGGCTGGCGCGCTACCGGTACGGGCCGATGGAGTGGTTGTGGCGCTCGCTGACGCGCTGGCAGCGACAGCCGATGCGCAAGGTCATGGCCGAGGACCGGCCCGCGGCCCACCTGGGCTCCCAGGGCGCCTGACTGGCGGCACCTGGACGCGGGAGCTCGGCCGTCGCTTATTAAGCCGCGGTTACTGTCTTGCCATCCATATTTCGATCCAGTGCCGAAGCCTCGGCCCTTCGTGTATGCCTGTCGGAGAAGACCATGAAATCCCTGTCTCGCCTGCTCGTCGTGATGACCGTGTTGCTGGCCTCGCTGTTCGCCGCCACGGCGATGGCGCAGTCCTTCTACGATCCGCCGGGGCGCGTCGCCCGCTTGAGCGATGTCCGTGGCGAAGTGGTGTATTCACCGGCCGGCGAAGACGACTGGTACTACACCCACCGCAACCGGCCGCTGGTTCGCGGCGATCGCCTGTGGGCCGACCAGGGCGCGCGCGCCGAGCTGCAAGTCGGTAGCGCGGCGATCCGGCTGGACCAGAACACCAGTCTGGAATTCCTGGAGTTGAACGATCGCCTGGTGCAGCTGGAAGTCACCGAAGGCAGCATCAACCTGCGCATCCGGCGCATGAATCCCGGCCAGGAATTCGAGATCGCGATGCCCGGCCTGGCGCTGGTCATCCGCCGGCCCGGCACCTACCGCATCGACATCGAGCCCGAGTACAACGACACCACCATCACCGTGGTCCGCGGCGACGCCATGGCCTACGGCGAAGGCGACCGCTTCCCGATTCGCGCCGGCGACGCCGTGCGCTTCTACGGCAGCGACCTGCGCGACTACGAGCTGTACGGCCTGCCGCCGATGGACGATTTCGACCGCTACGCGGCCAATCGCGACCGTCGCCTCGAGCGCTCGCCGTCGCTGCGCTACCTGAGCGACGAACTGGTCGGCTACTCCGATCTCGACCAATACGGTAGCTGGCGCTCTGTGCAGGGCTACGGCTACGCCTGGTTCCCGTCCCAGGTCGGTTCCAACTGGGCGCCATACAGCGACGGCCAGTGGATCTGGCAGGAGCCGTGGGGCTGGACCTGGATAGACAACGCGCCCTGGGGCTTCGCGCCGTCGCACTACGGACGCTGGGTCTATGAAGGCGGTCGCTGGGGCTGGCTGCCCGGCCGTCGCGACTACCGGCCGACTTACGCACCGGCATTGGTGATGTTCATCGGCGGCGGTGGCTGGAACGATGGCGTCGGCGCCGACGAGGCGATTGGCTGGTTCCCGCTCGGACCGCGTGATGTCTACGTACCGCCGTATCAGACCAGCCGCGAGTATTTCTCGCGGATCAACACCAGCAACGCCGCGGTCAGCGCGGCCATCGTCGGGCAGATCTACGGCCGCGTATCCAGCGGCGGTATCGATCCCGGCCGCGTCGAGTATTCCTACCGCGCGAACCCCGCCGCCGTGACCGCCGTGCGTGCTCGCGAGTTCGCCAGCGGCCGGCCGGTGCGCCAGGGCAGTGCTCGCCTTGATCGCAGCGCAGTTACCAGCGGCAGTCTTTCGCGGCTGGCACCAGTGGCGCCGAACGCCAGTGCCGTGCAGGGTGCGGACAAGGTGGCGACGGCCACCGCGCAGCCATCGCGCGATGCGCAACAGCGTCCGGTATTCGTGCGCACGGCGCCGCCGGCACCGCCAGCGGCCTTCGCCGAACGCGAACGCGCGCTCGAGAAAAATCCCGGCCGCCC